>JBBIJJ010000024.1:0-27460 GCA_037446035.1 Burkholderiales bacterium | reverse complement strand
CGGCGCCGAGCCAGCGAGTGTCGTCACCCGTGCCAGCGAGCTTCGGCGCCGTGCCAGCGAGTGTCGTCACCCGTGCCAGCGAGCTTCGGCGCCGTGCCAGCGAGTGTCGTCACCCGTGCCAGCGAGCCCCGTCATTCCGAGCCAATACCCTTGTCATTCCGAGCCGAAGGCGAGGAATCTCACCTGCTCCCAATCCCGAGATCCCTCGCTTTGCTCGGGATGACGAACCCAGCGGTCGGGATGACGAACCCAGCGGTGCGGACGAACGAGCCACCGGTCGATGGGCGGATTCAGGCAGACACGTCGGTAAACCAGGAAACGGAGCCAGCGACGGGCGGCCCGCCACGCGGGACGAGTCCCGCTAGGCCTGTCTTCGGTCATCGCCTTGCGGCCAGACGTCGCGCAGCGCGCGAGGTCAGCGTTCGCCGCAATGAGTGGGGCGCCCTCGACGCGCCGACTACTTCGCGTTCATCAGCGCGACCGGCGTGTCCAGCATCCGGTTGCTAAATCCCCACTCATTGTGTCTTCGGCCGGACGGCTGGCGCCGTCCTTAACTTCGGCTGCGCCGAAGTTAGCCTACGACGCAACGAATGGGACACGGCTTCGATCAGACCGTCATTTCGCCGCCATCAACGCGACCGTCGTGTCCAGCATTCGGTTGCTAAATCCCCACTCATTGTCATACCAGCTCGAGACTTTGACGAGGCGGCCGGAGACCTTGGTTAGGGTGGCGTCGAAGATGCTCGAGCGCGCGTCGTGGTTGAAGTCGCTGGACACGAGCGGGTCGGCGTTGTAGCCGAGGATGCCCTTGAGTTCGCCTTCGGACGCGGCTTTCATGATCGCGTTGACTTCGTCGACCGAGGTGTCGCGCGCGGCGATAAAGGACAGGTCGACGATCGATACGTTGATCGTTGGCACGCGGATCGCAAAGCCGTCGAGCCTGCCGTTGAGTTCCGGCATCACCAGTCCGACCGCGGCGGCCGCGCCGGTCTTGGTCGGGATCATGTTGTGGCCGGCGGCGCGCGCGCGGCGCAGATCCTCGTGATACACGTCGGTCAGCACCTGGTCGTTGGTGAAGGAGTGCACGGTCGTCATGAGGCCGTTGACCACGCCGAGCTTCTCGTGCAGCGGTTTGACCATCGGCGCCAGGCAGTTGGTCGTGCACGACGCGTTCGAGATCACGGTGAACGAGCTCTTCAACGTGCCGTGGTTGACGCCGTAGACGATCGTCGCATCGACGTCCTTGCCGCCCGGCGCGGAGATGATGACCTTCTTGGCGCCGCCCTTGATGTGCGCGCTGGCCTTTTCCTTGGTCGTGAAAAAGCCCGTGCACTCGAGCACGACGTCGACGCCGAGCGACGCCCACGGCAGCTCGGCCGGGTTGCGGTTGGCGAGCACCTTGATGCGGTCACCGTTGACGACCATCGAGTCGCCGTCGACCGCGACCGAGCCAGGAAACGGACCGTGCACGGTGTCGTACTTGGTCAGATGCACGTTGGTTTTCGGATCGCCCAGATCGTTGATCGCGACGATCTGGATGTCGTGGCGCTGGCCGCCTTCGTAGTGCGCGCGCAGGATGTTGCGGCCAATGCGGCCGTAGCCGTTGATGGCAACCTTGATGGTCATCGCAGTTTCTCCATGGAGATGAGCTCGCGGACGACCCGCGCGGCGTTGTCCGCCGTCAGGCCGAAATGCTTGTAGACAGCGCCCGCCGGCGCGGACTCGCCAAAGCGGTCGACGCCGAGTACGGCACCGGCGGCACGCACGTACTTCCACCAGAAGTCGGACGCGCCGGCTTCGATCGCAAGCCGCGGCAGCCGCTCGGGCAGCACGCGCGACTTGTACTCGACGGCCTGCTTGTCGAACACGGTCGTCGCCGGCATCGACACGACGCGCACGGCGATGCCTTCGGCGGCGAGCTGCTTCTGCGCTTCGACCGCGAGCGGCACTTCGGAGCCGGTGGCGATGATTACCGCGCGCGCGCTGCCTGCACCGCCCGGCGCTTCGCTGAACACGTAGGCGCCGCAGCGGATGTCGTCCACGGCGCGCTCACCGGCCACATACGGGACGGTCTGCCGCGACAGCACAAGCGCGGTGGGACCGTCGGCGCGCTGCACGGCAGCCTCCCACGCGACGAGCGTTTCCATGGTGTCGCACGGCCGCCAGACGTCCAGATGCGGGATCAGCCGCAGGCTCGCCGCGTGCTCGACCGCCTGGTGCGTCGGGCCGTCCTCGCCCAGCCCGATCGAGTCGTGCGTGAACACGAAGACGACACGCTGCTTCATCAGCGCGGCCATGCGGATCGCGTTGCGCGCGTAGTCCGAGAAGACCAGGAAGGTGCCGACGAAAGGCAAAAAGCCGCCGTGCAGCGCCATGCCGTTGGCGATCGCGCACATGCCGAACTCGCGCACACCGAAGTGGATGTGCCGGCCGGGCTGGATCTCGCCGTCGACATGCAGTGCCGTGGCCTTGCTCCACCGGGTCAGGTTGCTGCCGGTCAGATCGGCCGAGCCGCCGATCATCTCGGGTGCGGCCTCGGCAACGACCTCGAGCGCAAGTTGAGAAGCCTTGCGCGTGGCGACGTTCTCGCGTTTGGCGGCGGCGGCAGCGATCGCGGCCGCGACCTTCGCGGCGAAGTCCGCTGGCAGTTCGCCGCGCAGCCGGCGGTCGAGTTCGCCCGCGAGCTCCGGATACGCGTGCGCGTAGGCGGCGAAGCGGCGCTTCCACTCGGTCTCGCGCTCGGCACCGGCCGCGCGCGCATCCCACGCGGCGTAGATCTCGGCGGGAATCTCGAACGGCGGATACGGCCAACCGATCGTCTCGCGCGTGGCGGCGACCTCGGCCTCGCCGAGCGCTTCGCCGTGCGCCTTCTCGGTGCCGGCGCGGTTGGGCGAGCCCTTGCCGATCACGGTGCGCGCGACGATCAGCGTCGGCTGCTCGGAACGCTTGGCCTGCGCCAGCGCGGCGTCGACCGCAGACACGTCGTGGCCGTCGATCGGGCCGATGACGTTCCAGCGGTAGGCGCGGAAGCGCGCGGCGGTGTCGTCGGTGAACCAGTGCTTGACCTCGCCGTCGATCGAGATGCCGTTGTCGTCGTAGATCGCGATCAGCTTCGCGAGCTTCCAGGTCCCGGCCAGCGACGCCGCCTCGTGCGAGATGCCCTCCATCAGGCAGCCGTCGCCGACGAACACGTAAGTGCGGTGGTCGACGACCGCATGGCCGGGGCGGTTGAACTGCATCGCCAGCAGCTTCTCGGCGAGCGCCATGCCGACCGCGTTGGCGAGCCCTTGGCCGAGCGGGCCGGTGGTCGTCTCCACCCCGGGCGTGACGCCGTACTCCGGGTGGCCGGGTGTGCGCGAGTGAAGCTGGCGGAAGTTCTTCAGCTCCTCGATCGGCAGGTCGTAGCCGGTCAGATGCAGCAGCGCGTACTGCAGCATCGAGCCATGCCCGTTGGAGAGCACGAAGCGGTCGCGATTCGCCCAGCGCGGATTGGCGGGGTTGTGCGACAGGTGCCGCGTCCACAGCGCCAGCGCGATCTCGGCCATGCCCATCGGCATGCCGGGATGGCCTGAATTGGCCTTCTGGACCGCATCCATCGCCAGCGCCCGGATCGCATCGGCCATACGTACTTGCAACGATCGGGGCGACGCGGAGTCGAGCGCAGACATCGGGCGAGAAACCGGGGAAAGTCTGGACGGAAATCTTATCAGGCAGCCTGCGCGCACTCTGTAACCGCGATGGCGTATGCGCGGATTTGTTCCGGCGCAAATCCGCGCGCGCTAGACGTCGTTTTCGAGCGCGCGGGTCTTTCGTTCGACCGCAAATTCCTTTAGCATGCGCGCCTTAAATTTCGGTCCGGAAACACAAGGAAGCAACGGGCAGCCACAACGGCGCGTAGCCAGCGCCAGGCACGTTTCCCCCGCCAGATCCAATCGACGCGGGTCGGCCGTCGCGAGCGGCCGCCGCAATGATCCGAGCGCCGCGCACCAGCGCACGGGTCCCGGGCCGATGGGTTGCGGTTCAAACCGTGATTCAGGTCGATTGGGCGGACCTGCTGGGGGACGAAGATGCAAGGCCTTCACCTGACTGGCGATCTGTTCGAATGCGGCTGCAGCGCGGCCTTCCTGACGGATCTCGACAAGCTCTCCACACTGTGCCGTGACGCCACGCTGCGCGCGGGGTTGACGATCGTCGACGAGAAGTACCACGTGTTTCCCGACTGGCAGGGCCAGCCGGGCGGCATCACCGGTACCGTGCTGCTGGCCGAATCGCACCTGGCGATCCACACCTGGCCCGAGCGCCGCGGCGTGACACTGGACGTGTACGTCTGCAATTTCACCGAGGACAACTCGGGCAAGGCGCAGCAGCTCTTCGACGAGCTGGTGGTCGCGTTCCGGCCGCAAAACCAGGTCGTCAACCGCATCACGCGCGGCGACCTGGCCGCAAGCGCCACGGCGAAGACGACGGCGGCCGCGACCGACACCGGCGGCAACGAGCTGATCTTCGACTGGCTGAATGCGCACTCGGGCTACGGCTTCACGGCGAAGCAGCGGCTCGAAACGCAGCAGTCGCCGTACCAGCGCGTCGAGGTGTACGACACGCACCAGTTCGGCAAGCTGTTCCGTCTGGACGGGCGCCTGATGACCTCCGAAGGCGAGGAGTTCTTCTATCACGAGTGCATGACGCACCCGGCGCTGTTGACGCATCCGAACCCGCAGTCGGTGCTCGTCATCGGCGGCGGCGACGGCGGCTCGTCGGAGGAGATCTTCAAGCACCCGAGTGTCAAGCGCATCGTGATGGCCGAGCTCGACTCGGTCGTCATCGACATCTCGAAGCGCTACCTGCGCGAAATCCACAAGGGCGTGTTCGACGATTCGCGGCTCGAGGTGAAGATCGGCGACGGCTTCGAGTACGTGAAGAACACGAACGAGCGCTTCGACCTGATCGTGCTCGACCTGACCGATCCGGACACGCCGGCATTTCACCTGTACTCGGAAGAGTTCTTCCGCATGTGCCAGCGGATCCTGAACCCGGGCGGGCTGCTGACGCTGCATCTGGGCTCGCCGGTGTTCCAGGCGGCCACGGTGAAGAAAAACGCCGCCAACCTGCGCAAGGTCTTCCGGCAGGTGCACCCGATGGCGCTGTACATCCCGCTGTACGGCTCGCTGTGGTGCCTGGGCGTGGCCAGCGACGGCGCCAATCCGCGCGCGATGACGACCGAGGCGATCGCGCAGCGTCTGGCGGAGCGGCGCATCGGCGCGCTGAAGTATTACAACGCGCCGCTGCATTCGGCGCTGTTCACGCTGCCGAACTTCGTGCTCGAGTTGACCGGCGGCGAGCAGCCCGTACCGGCCCGGATCAAGGCGGCTGCGTAGCGCCCTTGGCGTCGAAAGGCGCCCGGCTGCGTGCCGGGCTGCCGCCGCGCGCGCCTAGACTGCGTAGCGGCCGCAACGCCTGAGAAGGTGTGAAGATTTCGTCGCGAGCGGGCCGCTGGCTAGGCGCACGCAGCCGCAGGGCCGAGACATATCAACCTAAATTCGGCAGTTGGCGTCACGTCGAAACGGCAGAAAGCCAGCATTCATGCGGGTTTCAAGCCGATTCTGACGACTGCGGAGCAGTTCCAAACGGGTGATGGTCGTGGTCACTACAAGCCTCTGGCGCGAATACGTTTCTCGGTACTTCACCCTAGATTCGGCAATTGGCGTCACGTCGAAACGGCAGAAAGCCAGCATCCATGCGGGTTTGAAGCCAATTCCGACGACTGCGGAGCAGTTCGAAGTGGGTGATGGTCGTGCTCACTGCAAGCCTTTGGCGCGAACGGGTTTCTCGGTACTCCACCCACTTCAACTGCCGTTTCTAGGATCAAGTAGATAGGCGAGGCCCGAGCAGCGCGCAACGACGCCAGCGGGCCGCGCAGCAGAAAGATTCACACCTTCTGAGAAAACGACGATGAGCAGCGGCAAGACGGTCTTGCGCAAGCCGGTCCGCGTCACGGCGGGCGAGCTCGCGCGCGACGGCGCCGGCGTGCGGCTGCGGCGGCTGCTGGGCACGCCGCACTCGCCTTCGATCGATCCGTTCCTGCTGCTCGACTACTTCGATTCGGCAAACACGAGCGATTATCTGGCGGGCTTTCCGGAGCACCCGCATCGCGGTTTCGAGACCGTCACTTACATGCTCGCCGGCCGCATGCGCCACCGCGACAACCGCGGCCACGAGGGCGTGATCGAGCCCGGCGGCGTGCAGTGGATGACCGCCGGCCGCGGCATCGTGCACGCGGAGATGCCCGAGCAGACCGAGGGCCTGATGCGCGGCTTCCAGCTCTGGGTGAACCTGCCGGCGCGACTGAAGCTGAGCGCGCCCGCCTACCAGGAGTACGGCCCGGAGCGGATCCCGGTCGAGACACGCGACGGCGCGACCGTCAAGGTCATTGCCGGCCGCACATCGCGCGGCACGCGCGGCCCGATCACGACCGCGGCCACCGAGGCGTTGTATTTGGACATCGCGCTCGCTGCCGGAGCGCGCTTCGTCGAGCCGATCGATCCGGCGCATGCGGTGTTCGTCGTCGTTTACGAAGGTGCCTTGCGCATCGGCGAGGACGCGCAGTCGATGCGCGCGGTCGCACTCGCCGCGCTCGGCGACGGCGACGCCGTGGCGCTCGCCGCGGCGCAGGCGCCGGCGCGCGCGCTGCTCATTGGCGGGCGACCGCTGCGCGAGCCGGTCGCGTGGTATGGCCCGTTCGTGATGAATACCGAGCGCGAGATCGTGCAGGCGATGCACGATTTTCAGGCGGGCCGGTTCGATTGAGGTTTCGCCGAGTGTCGGCCATCGCGGGCGCTCGACTGCGCTGTCGCCGCACCCGCCCTCGCAGACAGGCGAGGGGGGGCCGCGGCGGCGGGCGGTCGCTCGCGGATCCGCCGCACACCCGGTAGACCGCGTCAAGGCAATGGGCGGCGCGCCGCGTTTTTTCGTCGAAGGCGAACTGCGCGTCGGCGCGGTGATCGAGCTGCCCGACGCGGTCGCGCATCATGCGCAGCACGCGCTGCGGCTGCGCGGCGGCGCCGCGATCGTGCTGTTCGACGGCCGCGGCGGCGAATACGCCGCGCGGCTTGCCGCCGGCCGGCGCGCCGCGGCCGCGGTGCTCGCGTTCGATCCGGTCGAGCGCGAGTCGCCGCTGGCGGTCACCCTGATCCAGTCGTTCGTGCCGAACGAAAAACTCGACTGGATCGTCGAAAAGTCCACCGAGCTGGGTGTGGCCCGCATCGTGCTCGCGCCGACCGAGCGCAGTGTGGCGCGATTCGGCGGCGAGCGGCTCGCGCGCAAGCGCGCGCACTGGCGCGACGTTGCGATCGCCGCGTGCTGTCAGTGCGGCCGCAACCGCGTGCCGCCGATTCTCGACGCGCCCGCCTTCGCCGGCGCGCTCGAGCTGGCGCAGGATTGCGAGGCGCGGCTGCTGCTGGCGCCGGGCGTCGGCGCGGCGCCGGCGCGCCCCATGCGGGCACGCTCGGTCGCGCTGGCGATCGGGCCCGAAGGCGGTTTCACCGAGCAGGAGATCGCGTTGGCGCAGCGAGCCGGGTTCGTCGCCACGGCCTTCGGTCCGCGCGTGCTGCGCACGGAAACCGCGGGTCCCGCGGCGCTCGCCGCATTGCAGGCGATCGCGGGCGATCTGACACGCCCAGACACTGACCCTGCTCAGCCGTAGACGACGCGAAACGGCACACCGCGATCGGCAAGAGCGTCGGCCGCGTCGCGGAACACGTCGAGCAACGCGGCGCGCGCCTCGTCGTCGAAGCCGCTGTCACGCGGCAGGTGCTCGAGCACGACCACGTAGCCGGGCACGTCCGCGTCGTCGGGCAGATCGGTCAGGCAGTCGTACAGGGCGTCGAGATTGGCGCCGTACCAGCCCGGAAAACCGAAGCCCTTGCCGATCGCTTTCAGCACGGCCTTCTTGTCGTGGCAGCCGGCCAGGTCGACATCGACGAAGCGGTGCCCGGCGGCGGCGGCCCACTCACGCAGCGTTCCCACCGCAAGGCGGCCGAGCGGGCGCACGCTGTTGCTCGGCAGGTCGTTCAGCGAAACGGGCCGTTTCGAACTCACGTTCACTCCCGGATGCGGCGGAAGGTTTCGTAGTGATCGTCGGTGTACCAGTACTCGCCGCCGGTGGCCGGATCGCCGGTCGCGCCGCGGCCGGCGACGATGCGGCGCGGTCCGCGGTCGCGGCTGCCGGGGGTGCGCACCGTGTATTCGGTGTAGTAGCCGCGCGGCTTCAGCGGCAGGCGCTTCTCGCGATTCTGGAACACGCTGCCGTCCTTGCGGTACGGAAACGGCCCGCCGCGCTTGATCAACGCCAGCGTCTCGCGCGCCTCGCGCGGCAGGTCGGCCACGGCGATCTCGCCGACCACGCCGGGCGCTTCGCGCGCGGCAACGCCGAGGGCGATCAGCGCGCCGGCGAGCGCGATCAACGTGCGCTCAAACCACGATGACCTTGGGCGCATGCGACGGCGCCGGCTCGAGCCGGTCGGTCAGGAAGGCCAGCACCTGCTCGCTGCGCGCCAGCGTGTCGCCGCAGCCGAGGTCGATCAGCACCCGCGTGTACGCGGACTCGAAAAGCAGGTAGCTGGCGAGTGCGGCCCCGTTGCCGCGGTTCGCGCCCAGCACTTCGAGCAGCGCGCGCACCGGGCGCGGCAGCGCGCCGACGTAGTTCGCGGCAATGCCGTCGAGCCGTTGGCTCGGCGCGATGACCAGCGACTCGATCGGCCGCAGGTTCAGCGCCCGGCTCTGCGCGGCGGTCAGCCCAGCCGCAATGTGGTTCATCTTCTCGAGTCGTTCGATGTCGGTGGCGAGCGCGTCGAGGAAGATCGACGCCAGCGCGTGGCCGGCGATCTGCGCCAGCGACGGATAGTTGCGCGCGTCCATGCCGCTCAACATGCCCGGACTGCCGAGCTGGCCGGCGCCGATCACGAGCACGCGTTCGGCACCGAGGTGGATCGCCGGGCTGATCGGCGAGATCTGCCGCATCGAGCCGTCGCCGAAATACTCGACGCCGCCCGGCGTGCCGAGCGCGATCGGCAGCGCCTGCGCCGGAAAGACGAACGGGATCGCGCTCGAGGCGAGCAGGTGGTCGAGCGTGATCCGCGTGTGCAGGTTCACGCGCTGCAGCTTGGCCGGCAGGTCGTAGTCGTTCAGCGACTCATAAAACGTCACGTGCCGCCCCGACGTGTAGCTCGACGCGGTGACCGCCAGCGCGCGCAGGTGGCCATGTTCGAAGGCGCGCGCCAGCCGCGCGAAGTCGATCATCTTGGCCAGCAGCTCGCGCAACGGCGAGTTGTCGAGCAGCGACTTCGGCCGCATCCGCAGCGAGCGCCGCACCATCCAGCCGAGCGACAGCAGCGTGAGCCAGCGTGCGCCGGTGCGAACCACGCCGAGCAGGTCCGAGCGGTAGACCTGCTCGGCGTGGAAGTTCTCCCAGACGTGCACGAGCTGCGCGACCGCTTCCTGGAAGTTGTCGGCGCGACAGGCGAGCGCGGCGGCGTTGATCGCGCCGGCCGAGGTGCCGATGACGATCGGGAACGGGTTGTGCCCCTGCGCGATCGTCGGATCCAGTCCGCGCCGCACTTCGCGCAGGATCTGCGCAATGCCCTTGAGCACGCCGACCTGGTAGGCCGCGCGCGCGCCGCCGCCCATCAGGATCAGGCCGGCGGGCGAAGTGCGCAACGTGACGCGGTCGGGCAGCCGTTCGGTGACCAGCGCGCTCATGCCCGCATTGTGCGTGCGCCCGCCCGCCTAGGCCAGCGGCAGCGCGGCCTGCCGCTGCGAGTTTGCGTCGAGGACCGCCAATGCCGTCATGTTGACGATGCGCCGGACGGTCGCCGACGGCGTCAGGATGTGCGCCGGCTTGGCCGCGCCGAGCAGGATCGGGCCGATCGCGACGTTGTTGCCCGCGGTCGTCTTCAGCAGGTTGTAGCCGATGTTGGCCGAATCGATGTCGGGACAGACCAGCAGGTTGGCGTCGCCGGACAGCGTCGAAAACGGCATGATCGCCTTGCGGACCGCCGTGTCGACCGCGCAATCGGCGTGCATCTCGCCGTCGAATTCGAAGTCCGGATGCTGCGCGCGCAGCAGCTCGACCGCGCGCCGCATCTTGGTCGCCGAGCGCGCGTCGCTGGTGCCGAAGTTCGAGTGCGACAGCAGCGCGGCACGCGGTGCGATGCCCAGCCGCTTCAGTTCTTCGGCGGCCATCACCGTGATCTCGGCGATCTGCTCGGAGGTCGGATCGACATTGACGTGCGTGTCGACCAGCGCCAGCTGCCGTCCCGGCACGATCAGGATGTTCATCGCCGCGTAGACGGTTGCGCCGGGCCGCCGGCCGATCACCTGGTCGATATACGCCAGATGCAGCCCGTGCGTGCCGAAGGTGCCGCAGATCATGCCGTCGGCTTCGCCCTTGTACATGAGCATCGCGCCGATCAGCGTCAGGCGGCGGCGCATCTCGATCTTGGCGTACTGCTCGGTCACGCCGCGGCGCGCCGCGAGCCGGTGGTAGGTCTGCCAGTAGTCGCGGTAGCGCTTGTCGAACTCCGGGTTGACCAGTTCGAAGTCCTGTTCGGGCCGCATCCGCAGGCCGAAGCGTTCGAGCCGCTTTTCGATGACCGCGGGGCGGCCGATCACGACCGGCTTCGCGATGCCTTCGTCGACGACGACCTGCACCGCCCGCAGCACGCGCTCCTCCTCGCCTTCGGCGAAGACGATGCGCGCGCGCCCGCCCTCGGCAACCGCCTTCTTCGCCGCGGCAAAGATCGGCTTCATGAAGGTTCCCGAGTGGTAGACGAAGCGCTGAAGCTGTTCGCGATACGTGACCAGATCGGCGATCGGCCGGGTGGCCACGCCGCTCGCCATCGCGGCCTGCGCGACCGCCGGCGCAATGCGCAGCATCAGCCGCGGGTCGAACGGGCGCGGGATGATGTACTCGCGGCCGAAGCCGGTCGCGGTGCCGCCGTAAGCGGTGGCGACGATGTCGCTTAGTTCTTCCTGCGCCAGTTGCGCGAGCGCGTTCACCGCGGCCACTTCCATCGCCCGGGTGATCGTCGTCGCGCCGACGTCCAGCGCGCCGCGAAAGATGAACGGGAAGCACAGCACGTTGTTGACCTGGTTCGGGTAGTCCGAGCGGCCTGTCGCGATCACGGCGTCGTCGCGCACCGCTTTGACCTCCTCCGGCATGATCTCCGGCGTCGGATTGGCGAGCGCGAGGATCAGCGGGCGCGGCGCCATTTGCGCGACCATTTCCTTCTTCAGCACCCCGCCGGCCGACAGCCCAAGGAAGATGTCGGCCCCGCCGATGATGTCGGCCAGCGTGCGCGCGTCGGTCTTCTGCGCGTAGCGCGCCTTTTCAGTGTCCATCAGCACGGTGCGGCCTTCGTAGACGACGCCTTCAATGTCGGCAACCCAGATGTTGCGTCGCTGAATGCCCAGTTCGACCAGCAGGCCAAGACACGCGAGCGCGGCCGCCCCGGCGCCGCTGCACACGAGCTTGACGTGGCCGATGTTCTTCCCGACGACTTTCAGCCCGTTGAGCACGGCCGCGCCGACGATGATCGCGGTGCCGTGCTGGTCGTCGTGGAAGACCGGAATCTTCATCCGCTCGCGCAGCTTGCGCTCGACATAGAAACACTCGGGCGCTTTGATGTCCTCCAGGTTGATGCCGCCGAAGGTCGGCTCGAGCGCGGCGATGATCTCGACCAGCTTGTCGGGGTCGCGCTCGGCGATCTCGATGTCGAACACATCGATGCCGGCGAACTTCTTGAACAGCACGCCCTTTCCTTCCATCACCGGCTTGGCGGCGAGCGGACCGATCGCGCCGAGGCCAAGCACCGCGGTGCCGTTGGTGACCACGCCGACGAGGTTGCCGCGCGCGGTATAGCGGAACACGGTCGCCGGATCGGCGGCGATCGCCTCGCTCGCCGCGGCCACTCCGGGGGAATACGCGAGCGCCAGGTCGCGCTGATTGACCAGTTGTTTGGTCGGCGTAACGGCGATTTTTCCGGGCTGCGGCAGCTCGTGATACTCGAGCGCGGCACGGCGCAGGTCGGCGTGATCGGTGTTGGGCATCTGGACAACCGTCGATGGAACACCGGCCATTATCGGTGCGGCGCCCGGCGGGGACCATCGGGCGACGGTCAAAGCTGCCGCAACCGCGATGCGAAGACGCTGCGCACCGGCTCCCGGCGGACCGCGATGGCTGACCGATCCAGCCGCCCGCATCGATGTCGGCGAGCCGTCAGCGCGGCTCGCGCCGTCGGCGAACGTCGCCGCGTGCGCCGGCGCACGCGCGCTGGTTCGGGCATCCGCCCCGCTGGGCTGCGCGCGATCGATCCCGCCCCTTGACCGGACCATCGATGCCGACGAACGCCCGCGCCCGTGCGCGAGGGCGGCACGCACCACACTCGTCGTCCCGGTGGCGCCCGGCGCAGACCTGGACCGCGTTGCCGGCGCCATGAGATGAGGTCCGGCCTGCGCCGGGGCAACGCTTGTCGCTAGGCGGGGACGCCGCGCGTCGAGAAGAACCGACACCGGCGCGCGCCGATGGCGGGCCCTTTCGTCCGCGCGCTCGCCGACGTTCGATGCGTGACGGCTAAGATGCGCGCCTTGCGCAGGATCCCGACGATGCCCGAGGCTGCCGCTCGAACGCGATCGATCGAGCCCTTCTACGTGATGGAAGTGGTCAAGGAGGCCGCCCGTCTGGAGGCGGGCGGCACATCGGTGATCCACATGAGCATCGGCGAACCGGACTTCGGCGCACCCGCGCCGGTGCAACGGGCGGCGATCGAGGCGATCGAAGCGGGCGCAACCCGGTACACGCCGGCACTCGGCATCGACCCGCTGCGACAGGCCATCGCCGACTGGTATGCCGCGCGCTACGCGCTGCGGCTGGACCCGCAGCGCGTCGTCGTCACCGCGGGCGCCTCAGCGGCGCTGTTGCTGGCCTTCGCCGCGCTGCTCGAGCGCGACGCCGAGGTGCTGATGCCCGATCCGACGTATCCGTGCAATCGTCACTTCGCCGCCGCCTTCGAGTCACGCGCGCGCCTGCTTGCCTGCGGACCGCAGACGCGGTTCCAGCTCACGGCCGAACTGGTCGCTGAACATTGGTCCGCGGCGACGCGCGGCGTGCTGCTCGCATCGCCTTCGAATCCGACCGGCACGTCGATCAGACCGGACGCGCTGCGCGACTTGCTGGCATGCGTCCGCGCGCGCGGCGGCTTTGTCGTCGTCGACGAGATCTATCAGGGCCTCAGCTACGACGATCCGCCGACGACCGCCCTTTCGCTGGATGACGAAGCGATCGTCTTGAGCAGCTTTTCCAAGTACTTCAACATGACCGGATGGCGGCTCGGATGGCTGGTCGTTCCACCGGGGCTGGTGCCGACGATCGAACGGCTCGCGCAGAATCTGTTCATCTGCCCGTCGGCGGTCGCTCAGCACGCCGCGCTCGCCTGCTTTGCGCCGGACAGCATCGCGATCTACGAACAGCGTCGTGCCGAATTCCGGCGGCGGCGCGACTTTCTGGTGCCGCAGTTGCGGCGTCTCGGCTTCGACGTCCCGGTCGTTCCCGACGGCGCCTTTTACATCTACGCGGACGTCAGCCGGTTTTCGGCCGACAGCTGGGAGTTCGCGTTCGAGGTGTTGCGCGCCACCGGCGTGTGCGTCGTTCCGGGCCGGGACTTCGGTCGTGCCGAACCTTGGCGCTATGTCCGGATCTCGTACGCAAGTGCGTACGAGCGGCTGCAGGAAGCGATTGCCCGACTCGAAACCTTTCTCGCCGCGCGCCGAGCGGCGGCCGCGTGAGGATCGCAACGTCCGGAACCAGCCGCGTCAAACCGCTCTGCTGGCCTTGCCCTGATCTGCCGCTGCGGTCGGTCTTGTCGGTGTCGCGTCCGGCCGCGCAGACACCGGTTTGGCCTCGGCGGCGGCCTGGGCCGCCCGATAACCTGCCATGATCGCCGCATCCACTCGGCCTTCGGCGGCCATTGCGATTCGCCCGCGTTCGCCGAGCACGCGCGCCCCGTATCCGCCGTCATCCGGAAGGTTGCCGGCGCCGACGTACAGTTGCAGCCCGCGCTCGACCGAGCCGCCGCGTCGGATCATGTCGCTCAGGATGGCCGAACCCACCTTGATATTGGCGAGCGGATCCAGCGCCGCATGTTCGCCGCCGTGCGGCTCGAATTTCTCGGCGTGCACGCGCGTCATGACCTGCATCAGCCCCTGCGCGCCGACCGGACTCTCGGCGAAGGGGTTCATGCTCGATTCGACCGCCATGACCGCGAGGATCAGTAGCGGGTCGAGCCGGATCTCGTGCCCGACTTCGTACGCGGCGGCCACGAGCACGCGGACCGCTTCATCGGCAACCCGATAGCGACGGGCCAGATACTGGGTCACGTTGCGCTGTTGCGCCTGCGTCTTTTCGTCGACGACCGCGACGCGGGCCGCTGCCGCTTCGGGCTTCGCTTCGATCGCTGCCGTGCCGTCGGCGACCGGCGTCATCAACGGCGTGAGTTGCACATGCTGCAACAGGCGATCGCGTAGCGACGCGTTGCCGATGACCGCGGCGGCGGCAACCAGCGTGACGCAGCCGGCGAGCGTGACGAAGAATCGCGCCGTGGCCAACACGCCATCGGCGAGGTCGCGCGCAGCATCCAGCCATGCACGGCCCTGTTCGCGCGCGGCGCGCGGCGCATAATTCGTGGCGTTCGACATGCGTGCCTCCTTATGCTGAGCGGCTCGCGGCGGGTAAAGCCGGCGAGTCCTCACTCATAGATTGGAACGTCGACTGGATGGCCCACGTGCGCATCCAGCCGCTGCTACCGTCCCCGGTCGCCTGCACGGCCGATCCGGGGCATCGTTTTCGTGAAGGGCGCTGCCTTCAAAGAACGTCGAGCACGGGGCATGACCCCGTCAGAACCGTCCAACCCACGTCGGACTCGACAGTCGACGCATTCTTGGGATGGCTCGTCGCCTGATGGCCGGAGTCATTCTACGGGCGCGGCGGCCCCGGTCAACACGCCGCAGGACGGAAGATCTGACAAGCGATGAACGGTTTCTTCGGTATTGACCATGACCGCAGCTGTAGCTTGTGCACTCAATGAGCTATTAATCAGTCACTTACGTAACTCAACGGGAGTTGCTTGTTAGCCCTCGCTCACATGGATCGGCGTTGCTGCATAGCGACATACTAGATGAAATATTCGGATCTACGCGACTTCATCGCCCAACTGGAGCTGGCCGGGCAGCTCCGGCGCGTCCGAACAATCGTGTCGCCAAGACTCGAGATGACGGAAATCTGTGACCGCGTTCTCCGTGCTGGCGGCCCGGCCGTGCTGTTCGAGCAGGTCGCGGGTCACTCGATGTGCGTGTTGGGCAACTTGTTCGGCACCCCGGATCGGGTCGCGCAGGGCATGGGGGCCGAGTCGGTGTCCGCGCTGCGCGACATCGGCGAGCTGCTCGCCTCCCTGAAGGAGCCCGAACCGCCGCGCGGCCTCAAGGACGCGCTCGGCAAAGTCGCGCTGCTGAAAGCGGCGCTGTGGGACATGGCGCCGGCGGTCACGCGCGGGGCGCCAGTGCAGCAGGTGGTCTGGGAAGGTGCGGACGTCGACCTGGGCCGGCTTCCGATCCAGACCTGCTGGCCCGAAGACGCCGGACCGCTGATCACGTGGGGGCTCGTGGTCACCCGCGGCCCGCACAAGCGACGGCAGAATCTGGGCATCTACCGCCAGCAGGTGATCGGCCGCAACAAGCTCATCATGCGATGGCTCGCGCATCGCGGTGGCGCGCTGGATTTCCGGGACCACCGACTGGCGCATCCGGGCCGGCCATTTCCGCTTGCGGTTGCGATCGGCGCGGATCCGGCGACGATGCTGGGCGCGGTCACGCCCGTTCCCGACGCGCTGTCGGAGTATCAGTTCGCCGGGCTGCTGCGCGGCAGCCGCACCCGGGTGACGCGCTGTATCGGCAACGATCTACAGGTGCCGGCCAGCGCCGAGATCGTGCTGGAAGGATGGATCCACCCGGATCCGGCCAACGCCAACGGCGAGGTCAGCGCCGCCAGCGCCGGTTACGAAACCGCCCTCGAGGGGCCCTTCGGCGATCACACTGGCTATTACAACGAGGTCGAGCGCTTCCCGGTGTTCACCGTGGAACGGATCACGATGCGGCGCGACCCGATCTATCACTCGACCTACACCGGCAAACCGCCGGACGAACCGGCGATCCTCGGTGTGGCGCTGAACGAGGTCTTCGTGCCGATCCTGCGGCGGACGTTCCCGGAGATCGTCGACTTCTACCTGCCCCCCGAAGGGTGCAGCTACCGGATGGCAGTGGTGTCGATGCGCAAGCAGTACCCGGGGCACGCCAAGCGCGTGATGTTCGGCGTGTGGAGCTTTCTGCGGCAATTCATGTACACGAAGTTCATCGTCGTCGTCGACGACGATGTCGATGCGCGCGACTGGAAAGACGTGATCTGGGCGCTCACGACGCGCGTCGATCCGGTGCGCGACACGGTGCTGGTCGATCGCACACCGATCGACTACCTGGACTTCGCTTCGCCGGTTTCGGGTCTCGGCGGCAAGATGGGCATCGACGCGACGAACAAGATGCCGGGCGAGACGACGCGCGAGTGGGGCCGGCCGATCGTCATGGACGCCGCAGTCAAGGCGCGCGTTGACGCGATCTGGCACGAGTTGGGGCTGTAGGAGAGCGAACGATGGCGATCGAACGCAAGCCGATCCGCCGCGGCGGCATCAGGTCGGCGGGGTATGACCGGGCCAACCGTATCCTGGAAGTCGAATTCGACAACGGCTCGATCGTGCAGCACAGCGCCGTCGGCGAGGAAATTGCGCGCCGCTTTCTTGCCAGCGCCTCGCCCACGAGCGTCTACAGGGACACGATCCAGGAAGAGTTCACGATGCGGCGGATCAAGTAGCCGTTGCCACGTCGACCGGGTTGGCCACACGGGGGCGCGACGAGCGGTTTCGTGCGCCCTGCGCCGACCGTTGGCGATCAACGGAAGAAAAGCGTCGCCAAACCGAGGAAGATGAAAAAACCGCCGGAGTCGGTCGTGAAGGTCAGCAGCACCGAGCCGCCGATCGCCGGATCGCGACCGAGGGCACGCAGCGCGAGCGGTACGGCGAGCCCGACCAGCGCGCCGACGAGCATGTTCAGCACCATCGCCAGGAACATCACGACGCCAAGCAGCACGCTGTGCGGCGAGTCGTGGTAGAGCAGGAAGGCAAACAGCCCTGCCACGCCGCCCCAGACGACACCGTTGGCGACCGCCACGCCGATTTCCTTGTAGATCAGCCGCCGCGCGTTGGCACCGGTGACCTGCCCGAGCGCGATCGAGCGCACGAGCAGCGTCAGCGTCTGGTTGCCCGAGTTGCCCGCGATGCCGGCGACGATCGGCATCAGGGCCGCCAGCGCGACGACCCGCTCGATCGTGCCTTCAAAAGCGCCGATCACGCGGCTGGCGAAAAACGCCGTACCCATGTTGATCGCGAGCCACATCCAGCGGTTCTTGGCGGACTTCCACACCGAGGAGAACAGGTCCTCCTCCTCGCGCAGACCGGCGTTGGCCAGATCGCGCTCCTCGCTTTCCTCGCGGATCACGTCGACGACCTCGTCGATCGTCAGCCGACCGATCAGCCGGCCGTTGGCATCGACGACCGGCGCCGACACCAGGTCGTAGCGCTCGAACGCCTGCGCCGCCTCGCTGACGTCGTCCAGAGGCGCAAGCGTCAGGATGTCGGTCTTCATCACCGCCGACACCTTGGTGTCCGGCTCGTTGATCAGCAACTGGTCCAGTGGCAGCGCGCCCTTCAGTACGTCGTCGCGATCGACGACAAAGACCTGGTCGGTGTGGTCGGGCAGCGCGTCGAAGCGCCGCAGATAGCGCAGCACGACTTCGAGCGTCACGTCGTCGCGAATCGATACCATCTCGAAGTCCATCCGCGCGCCGACCGAGTCCTCCGGATAGGACATCGCCGCGCGCAACTGCGCGCGTTCCTCGGTCGTCAGCCCCTGCTTGACCTCCTCGACGACGTCGGCAGGCAGGTCGTCGGCCAGTGCGGCGATCTCGTCGGCCTCGAGCGTCTCGACCGCGTCGACGAGTTCCTCGCGGTCCATCGACGCGATCAGCGTCTCGCGTACCGCGTCCGAGACCTCGAGCAAGATCTCGCCGTCGCGTTCGGCCTTGACCGAATCCCAGACGACCAGCCGGTCGTCGCGCGGTAGCGCCTCGAGGATGTAGGCGATGTCGGCCGGATGCAGCCGGTCGAGGATCGTCTTCAGCTCGGTCAGGTGCTGCCGATGCACGAGGCTTTCGACCAGCGCCTTCTTCTCCTCGGCGGGCGTGGCCTCGCGATGCACGAGCGACTCGACGCGGCGCTGCCTTTCGAGCAGTGCCTGCACGCGCGCGAGCGCGCGCTGCGCTTCCTCGGGATCGCGCGCGGGTACGCCGGCGGCGGCCGGCTGTTCTGCGACGGGTGCGTCGACTTCGCTCATGGCCGGCGCGATTGTAGGCGTCGCCGTCTGAGTCAGGGGATCGGCGCGCTGTACAGCTGACGCAGGATGTCCTCGGTGCGCCGGTC
This sequence comes from Burkholderiales bacterium, assembly GCA_037446035.1. Taxonomy (GTDB): domain Bacteria; phylum Pseudomonadota; class Gammaproteobacteria; order Burkholderiales; family Burkholderiaceae_F; genus DSNY01. The sequence continues at coordinate 8,831 of JBBIJJ010000024.1, read as the reverse complement.
GAGGAAGGGTCCGCTGCGAATGCGACCGTAACGCTTGGGGTTCGGCAAATACGCGGCGAGCCGCGCCGACTGCTCGGGTCCGAGCTGCGCCGCCGAGATGCCGTAGTAGTGGCGGGCAGCGGCCTCGGCGCCGAAAACGCCATCACCCCATTCGACGACGTTCAGGTAAACCTCGAGGATGCGGCGCTTGTCCCACCCGAACTCGATCATGTACGTGATCACGAGTTCCTGCGCCTTGCGCGCATAGCTCTTCTCGCTCGACAGGAACAGGTTCTTCGCGAGCTGCTGCGAGATCGTCGAGCCGCCCCTGGCGGGGCGGCCGCGCTTGCGATTGTCCTCGTAGGCCTTTTCGATCGCGTCCCAGTCCACCCCTTCGTGCGCGGTAAAGCGCGCGTCCTCGGCCGCGACCACCGCCCGCTTCAGATGGTTCGAGATGCGGGCGTAAGCAACCCATTGATGCCGCAGTTGCGCCTTCGGGTTCTTCTGCTGCAGCCGCGCCAGTTCGCGCTGCATGAACGCGGTTTCGCCCGGGTTCTCCCAGCGCCAGTACGCGACCCATCCGAGGTACCAGAGCTGCAGCGCGGCGAGCGCCAGCAACGCGAGCAGAAGCAGCCGCCAGGTCCAGCGGGCGACCGTGCCGGCGCGGGTCATCGCGCCGCGGTCGCGGCGTTGCGCGCCTCGTCCTCGAGAAGGCGCCGCACCTCCTTGTAGACCGGGGCGGTCGACGGTCGCACGCCGCGCCACACGTAGAACGACTCGGCGGCCTGCTCGATCAGCATGCCAAGGCCGTCGGAGACCACTTTAGCGCCGCCGGCCTTCGCCAGTTGCACGAAGCGCGTGGGCTCGGCCGCGTACACCAGGTCGTAGGCGAGCGTGCAATCGTCGAAGGTTTCGGGGTCGATCGGAGGCATCGCATGGTTCAGTCCCGCCGCGGTGCCGTTGATCACGAGGTCGAAGTGCTCGGCGGGGACCTCGTCGAAGTGGATCGCCTCGATGCCGAACTCGTCGGCGAGCTCCTGCGCGCGACCGTGCGTGCGGTTGGCCACCGCGATCCACTTGGGCTTTTCTTCGAGCAGCGCGCCGATCAGTCCGCGTACGCCGCCGCCCGCGCCGAGAATCAGGATGCACGAGCCGGCGAGCTTGAACTTCAGCCGCCCGGTCACGTCGCGCACGAAGCCGATGCCGTCGGTGTTGTCACCGAGGATCGCGTCGCCGTCGAACTTCAGCGTATTGACCGCGCCCGCCAGCCGCGCGCGCGGCGTCAGATCGTCGGCGAGCTTGGCCGCGTCGAGCTTGAACGGGATCGTCACATTCAGGCCGAGATAGCCGGCGTCGCGCAGCCCGAGCGCGAACTCCTCGAACCCGTCCAGCGGCGCCTCGAGTTTGTCGTAGCTGATCGACTGCCTGGTCTGCTTGGCGAACAGTCGGTGAATTTCGGGTGAACGGCTATGCGCGATCGGATGACCGACCACGGCGTACTTGTCGATCTTCGGCTCGCGGCTCATGGTTTGGACGGGTTGGTCGATGCACCGCTCCTGGTGGCGAGCTGATCGTTGGTGAAGATCCAGGTCCGCGTAATTTCCAGGATATCGGTGTCGCGCGCAATGTCCGGCGGAAACGGCGGATACGGCGCGGCAAGCTTGACGATACGCCGGGCGGCGCGGTCCAGCACCGGCGCGCCCGACGATTCCTCGATCGTCGCTTCGGCCACCGTGCCGTCCTTGCGGATCGCCACGGTCATGCGCAGCGCCCCGTAGATTCTGCCGCGCGCCTCGTCGGGATAGTGCTCGTTGCCGATCTTCTCGACGCGCGCGCGCCAGTCCTCGACATAGCGCGCGAAGCGGTACTCGGAGGTGCTCGGCATGAAGTGATGGCGACGCGGCCGCTTCTGGTAGTCGGAGATCTGCTTGGCGATCTCGGCGTGCATGCGCGCGAGTTGCCGCTTGAGCTGCTCGCTCGCTCCGGCGTCCGCAGCGGCGGGTTTGGACTCCTTGACCGGTGCAGGCTGCGCGAGCTCGCTGCGCTCGAGCTGCGCGAGCAGTTTCTGCTGCTCCTCTTCGAGCTGCTGCACGGTGCGGCGCGCCGTCTCCAGCGTGTCGCCGTCGCGCATCTGGAACGTGTTCGGCAGCGGCGAAGCGCGCCGTCCCGCGTCGTTGGCGCCACCGCCGTCGAGGTTGGCCTGCGCGAGCGCCTCCGGATTCGGCGGCCGGACTTCGCTGCGCGCGTTGACCAGGATGATCTCCAGCGGCGGATCGGTCGAACGCACGCGAAGAAACTCCGGATCGACGAAGCGGATCGCCAGCACGGTCGCGTGCAAGCCCAGCGAGACGGCGAACGCCGTCATCAGGATCCTGTCGCTGACGATGCTGTTGACGGTATGCACGCCGGGGTCGGAAGCAAGACGAGTTCGAAGCCGGTCCGATTGTAGCCACGCACCGTGGGTCGCTTCGCCCCGCTCAGAAGGTGTGAATCTTTCTGCTGCGCGGCCCGCTGGCGTCGTTGCGCGCTGCTCGGGCCTCGCCTATCTACTTGATATGTCTCGGCCCTGCGGCTGCGTGCGCCTAGCCAGCGGACCGCTCGCGACGAAATCTTCACACCTTCTCAGCCGCCGTGCGGCAGCGGCGTGGGGTCGGGCGCCGGCGGCACCGTCGGCGCCTCCTCGAGCGGCAGCTCGTCCAGTGCCAGGTCTTCCTCGGCCGCCTGCGCGGCGAGCACCTGCCGCACGCGCGCCTGCAGCACGAGATCGACCGTGTCGACGCCGAGCACGTCGAGTTCGAGCTTCTGCCCGCGCGGCAGCTCGGGCAGACCGGGCAGCCGCGTCACGAAGGGCAGCCCGTCGAGCCGCAGCACGTCGCCTTTGATTACGGTCGCGCCGATGCGCCGCACGTTTTCCTGCTGCAGCCAGCGCAGGCACCAGTAGCGCTCCATGCGGTACTGGAAGTCCGCATACGCGGCATACGCGGCCTCGAAGCCCGAGACGACCGCGAACAGCTCGGCGTCGTTCGCCGCATACGGGGCGGGCTCGCCGCGCGCCGCGGCGACGAGCTGCCGCTGGTTGACCAGATCGACGTAGCGGCGCAGCGGCGACGTGCTCCACGCGTAGTGGTCCACGCCGATGCCTTCGTGCGGCGCCGGCGTCGTGCTCATTCGCACCCGGCTTGCGCCGCGCTCGATGCGCTGCGAGCGGTAGATGCCGGCGCGCTTGAGCTCCGCGAGCCAGCCGCCCCAGTGGCTGTTGGCGAGGATCATCAGCTCGGCGACGATGAGGTCCAGCGGCGCGCCGCGCTTGCGCGGCCGTATCGTCACGTGCGCGTGCTCGCCCTCGCCGTCGATCACGAACCCGTAGTCGACGCGGCCGAGCGGCTCGGGTCTGCCGCGCACGGCCTCGCGCGCGGCCAGCAGCACGCGCGCCCAGCGCCACAGGAAACACAGCGCCTCGCCGAATTCGATCGGCAGCGCGCCGGCGGCGACCGCTTCTTCGGTGACGACGTCGTCGAGCCGGTCGTGTCGCAGGTTGCCGGCGATGCGCACGCGTTCGACGACGGTGTGGCGGGCGACGATCACGTACGAGTCCGGATCGACGTCGACATACAGCGACAGCACCGGCACGACCTTGCCTTCGTTCAGCGAAAACGCCTCGATCCAGGGCGCGGGAAGCATCGTGAACTTCAGGCCGGGCGCATAGACCGTCGACATGCGAGCGCGCGCGACCGCATCGAGCGGGTGCCCGCGCGGGATCGCCACGCCGGGGGCCGCAATGTGGATGCCGACGCGCACGCGGCCGTCGAGCCGCCGCAGTGAGAACGCGTCGTCGATCTCGGTCGTCGCGCTGTCGTCGACCGAGTACGCCGCCGCGTCGGCCAGCGGCAGATCCTCCGGCAGCGCCGGCGGCGGCAGATCGGCGGCGAACCCCGTGCCGCGCGGAAACATCGTCGCCATGAAGCTGTCGACGTGCCAGCGATAGGGCGAGGCGATCGCCCCGCGCGCCAGCAGCAGGCGCAGCGGCGACATCTGCAGCTCGTTCGCAGCCTGCTCGACCGCCTTGAACTCGATGCCGTTCTTGTCGGGCCGGACGATCAGTTGCACGCCGAGCTGCGCGATCGGCGCTGGCAGCTCGCCCGCCTTCAGTGCGTCCACGTACTGCTGCCTGAGTGCTTCCTGCCGGCGCTTGCGCTCGAGCGCCGCGAGCGCGGCCTTCAGCACGTCCGCCGGCGCGGGCCGATAGCGGCCGCGCCCCTTGCGATGAAAGTACACCGGCGCGCCGTGCAGCCTGAACAGGATGCTCGCCGCCTCGACCGCGTCGGGCGGATGCCCAAAGTATTCGCGCGCCAGATCCACGAATGCGAATTCGTCCTGCGGCGCGCACTCCCACAGGAAGTCGATGTCGATCGCCGCGGCCGCATCGGTGGCCAGCTGCAGCAACTGCGCCGGCGGCGGGCGCTCGAAAGCGAGCAGCACGTGCGAGGACTTGACCTTTGTACGCCTGCCGCTCGGCAGCTCGACCTGGTAGGCACTGTCGGTCGCCGCGAGCACGCTGCCGGCGCGGAACGCGCCGTCTTCCTCGAACAGCAGGTGTTGGGGCATCGGCAACGCGAGTTACAACTGCGCGACGAAGAGCTTGATCCCGCGCAGCATCAGTTCGACCGCGATCGCCGCCAGCACCAGACCCATGAGCCGCTCGAACGCCACCGTCACGCGCTCGCCCAGCCACGTCTGCAGCCGCTCGGCGAAGGCAAGCACCACCGCGCTGACGGCCATCGCCACGGCGATGGCGCCGACCCACGCCCAGGTTCGCTGCGGATCGCGCGACACGAGCAGCAGCACGGTCGCAAGCGCCGACGGCCCCGCCAGTGCCGGCACGGCGAGCGGAACGACGAACGGTTCGCCGCCCGGCGGCATGCCGTAGACGCCCTCGGGAGGCGGAAACACCATGCGTATGGCTACCAGCATCAGCACCACCGCGCCGCCGATCTGCAGACTCAGCTCCGACAGCCCCAGCAGATCGAGAAACGGCTGCCCCACGAAGACGAACACGGTCAGGACGGCGAATGCGAGCAGGCACTCGCGCAGGATGATGCGCCGTCGCCGTGCCTGCGGCACCTCGCGCAGCGCGCCGATGAAGATCGGAATGTTGCCGAACGGGTCGCACACGAGCAGCAGCAGCAAGACCGCCGAGACGAAGTTGGCTTCCATCGCAAGCTTAGAAGGAGCACACCTTTGTCATACGTGGCCCGCTGGCGGCGTCGCGCGCTGCTCGAGCTGCGCCCTTCGATTCGATCTTCCGCGTCCCCGGCCGCGGCGCGCCCGGGCGACGAAACGCGCGCCACGGATCGTTCACGCCTGTCTCAGTCGACCGCCGTCTCGGTCGCGCCGCTGGCACGCAGAAGATCGGCCGGCGCGATCGGGAACACACAGTGCGGCGTTCCACCCGCCGCCCACACCACGTCGAAGCGACGCAACGAGGTGTCGAAGAACGTCGTCATCGGCTGCACGTGCGCAATCGGCGCCACGCCGCCGATCGCGAATCCGCTGGCGGCGCGGACGAACTCGGGCGACGCGCGCTCGATCGGCTCGCGCAGCAGCGCCGCAATCCGGGCCTCGTCGACGCGGCGGTCGCCGGCAGCGATGACCAGCACCGCGCGCCCGCTCGCGGTCGCGCGGAACACCAGCGACTTGACGATCTGCCCGACGGCGACGCCGAGCGCATCGGCCGCCTGCTGCGAGGTGCGCGCCGCCGCCGCCAGTTCGACGACGCGCGCAGCCAGCCCGAGCGCGGCCAGCGCATCCTCGACGCGCTGCGCCGACGCCGGCAGCGGACCCGCTTTCGCGTCCATCAAACCGTCAGTCCCCCGGTGACCTCGATCACCGCGCCGTTGATGTAGCTCGCCTCGTCGGACGCCAGGAACGCGTACAAACTGGCGACTTCTTCGGGTCGGCCGAGTCGCCTCAGCGGCACGCGCTCGGTCATCTGCGCCATCACCTTTTTTGGGATCGTGTGCAGGATCGGCGTCGCGATGACACCGGGACAGACGGCGTTGCAGCGGATTCCCTTCGGCCCCAGCTCGCGCGCCCAGGTCTTGACGAATCCGATCACGCCGAACTTGCTTGCCGCGTAGTTGGTCTGGCCGTAGTTGCCATTCAGGCCGACCACGCTCGAGGCGTTGAGGATCACGCCAAAGCCTTGCCTCACCATCGTATCGACGACCGCCTGCGCGCAGTTGTACGTGCCCTTGAGGTTCACGGCGATCACGCGATCGAACTGCTCGTCGGTCATCTTCTGCAGCCGCGCGTCCATCGTGATGCCGGCATTGTTGACCAGCACGTCGACGCGGCCGTGGCGTGTTCTCACCTGCTCGACCATCGCATCGACCTGCCCCCGCTGCGTCACGTCGACGACATGGCCTTCGACGTGCGAGCCGAGCCCCGCCTCGGTGGCGCGCAGCTCGTCGACCGCCGCATCGACCGCGGATCGGCGCACATCGCAGATCGCCACGGTCGCGCCTTCTTCAAGAAATTTGCGCGCGGTCGCCAGCCCGATGCCCTGCGCACCGCCGGTGACGATCGCGAACTTGCCTTTCAGGCGCATGCCTGCACTCCCTTCATTCGATCCCGCAGAACGCGAGCACTTCGTCGAGATAGTTCGCGAAATCCGCCAACGCGTGATCCGAACCCTCGATCACGCGCCGGCGACAGCCCTCGTACTTTTCGACCATCGTGCGCCAGTCGATCAGCTCGTCGCCGGTGGCGGCCAGGAGGAAATAGCGCTCCGGGCGCGTGATGCGCGGCGTGTCGATCGCGCGCAGTTCGTCCAGATATTCCGGCTTCCACTCGATCGTCGCGTCCGCCGAATACACCGGATGCACGCCGACGTAGGCGCGCAGATCCTCGTGCGGCCGGATCGCCGGGTTCAGCAGCGCCGCGCGACAGCCGATCTGCTCGGCCACATAGGTGGCGTAGTAGCCGCCGAGCGAAGAGCCGATCAGCGCAAGCCGCGCGGGATCCTCGAGCTTCGCCGCGGCGAGCGCCACGCCGATGGCGGCACGCGGCGAGGCCGGCAGTTGCGGACACAGGTAGTCGTCGACCCGCCCGCGCGCGCGCAGCGCCTCACGGATCTGCGTCGCCTTCTTCGAAGCCGGAGAGGAACGAAACCCGTGCAGGTAAAGAATCACGCGGCCCACTCCTGCACGCGGGCGGCCGCCAGCGCGTCGAGCAGCCTGCCGTGCACGCCGCCGAAGGCACCGTTGCTCATCACCAGCACGTGATCGCCGGGGCGAGCATCGGCGACCACCGCCGCAACCAGGGCGTCGATTCGGTCGAAACTCCGCGCGCGCTCGTCCAGCGGGGCCAGCACCTGCGTTGGATCCCACCCGAGCGCGCCCTTGCCCTCGCGCACGCCGAAGCAGTAGACGCGGTCGGCTTCGCGCAGACTTCCCGGCAGCAGTGCGCTCATGCTGCCCAGCTTCATCGTGTTCGAGCGCGGCTCGAGCACCGCCAGGATGCGCTGCGCGCCGACGCGGCGGCGCAGCCCGGCGATCGTCATTTCGATCGCGGTCGGGTGGTGCGCAAAGTCGTCGTAGACCGTCACGCCGTTGCGCACGCCGCGCAGCTCGAGCCGGCGCTTGACACCCTGGAACTCGGCAAGCGCTTCGATCGCGACCGCCGGCGCCACGCCCGCGTGCCGCGCCGCCGCGATCGCGGCGATCGCGTTGGCGCGGTTGTGCGCACCGGGCAACGGCAGTTCGAGGCGACCGCAGCGCTCGTCGCCGAACGCCACGTCGAAGGCGTGTCGCTCGCCCTCCTCGATGTCGAGCGCGCGCCATCCGGTGTCGTCGCCGAAGCGCTCGAGCTCGGACCAGCAGCCGCGCGCGAGCACCCGTGCGAGCGCGGCGTCCGGGCCATTGACGATCAGCCGACCCGACGCCGGGATCGTACGGACCAGGTGGTGAAACTGCGTTTCGATCGCCGCCAGATCGGGAAAAATGTCGGCGTGGTCGAACTCGAGGTTATTCAGCACCGCGGTGCGCGGAAAGTAGTGCACGAACTTGCTTCTCTTGTCGAAGAACGCGGTGTCGTACTCGTCGGCCTCGATGACGAACAAGCCGCTTGCGCCCGGGCGCGCCGAAACGCCGAAGTCCTGCGGCATGCCGCCGATCAGGAAACCGGGCGCCAGTCCGGCGCGCTCCAGGATCCGGGCCAGCATCGCGCTCGTGGTCGTCTTGCCGTGCGTACCCGCCACGGCGAGCACCCAGCGGTCGCGCAGGAGCTGCTCGCCGACCCACTGCGGACCGGAGACGAACGGCGCGCCGGCGTCCAGGATCGCCTCCATCAGCGGATTGCCGCGCGTAACGACATTGCCGATCACGAACCGATCGGGCCGCAGGCGCAGCTGCGCGGCGTCGTAGCCCTCGATCAATTCGATCCCCGCCGCGCGCAGCTGCTCGCTCATGGGCGGATACACGTTGGCGTCGCAACCGGTCACGCGATGGCCGGCGGCGCGCGCGAGCAGCGCCAGCCCCCCCATGAAGGTGCCGCAGATGCCAAGTATGTGAAGATGCACGGGTGTCGCAGTGCTCGGACAAGCCGCACATTCTACTGAGCCACGCGCGGCGAACGCCCTTGGCTGTACACTGGCCCGCCGCCAGCGTCTGCCAGTGGACCGCGAAACCCCGATGAGCCGTGCATGCAACCCCCGATCCGCCGCCGGCGGCGACACGGCGATCGAGATCGCCGCCGCCGCCGCGCGCCTGATCGCCGAGGAAGGCTGCGACTACGCGCTGGCCAAGCGCAAGGCAGTGCGCGCGGTGCTCGGCGAAGGCGAAGGTGCACGCACC
>JBBIJJ010000023.1:0-28473 GCA_037446035.1 Burkholderiales bacterium | reverse complement strand
CGGCCCGCTGGCGTCGTTGCGCGCTGCTCGGGCCTCGCCTATCTACTTGATATGTCTCGGCCCTGCGGCTGCGTGCGCCTAGCCAGCGGCCCGCTCGCGACGAAATCTTCACACCTTCTCAGCCCGGTGGCACCGCGCCCTTGCGCTCGACGATCATCCGGTAATGCTCGGGCTCGCGGTGGCGCGCGAAGTTGAACGTCGTGTTCTTGTACGACGCGCACAGATCCAGGTCGCAGCGCGCGATCGCGAGTTCGTCGGCGGTGCTCGTGCAGGCGGCGACGATTTCGCCGCTGGGCGCCACGACGATCGAATTGCCGATCTGCTCGACACCTTCTTCGTTGCCCGCCTTCGCAACGCCGACGACCCAGGTGCCGTTCTGATAGGCGCCGGCCTGCATCACCAGCTCATTGTGGAAATGCGACAGCGCATCGTGCTCGGGCGCCGGCGGGTTGTACACGGGCGTGTTGTAGCCGATCAGGATCATCTCGACCGCCTGCAGGCCGAGGATGCGATAGGTCTCGGACCAGCGGCGGTCGTTGCAGATCGCCATGCCGAAGATGCCCTCAGCACCGAAGCTCGCGCGGAACGCCGGGAAGCCCAGGTTGCCGACCTCGAAGTAGCGTTTCTCCAGGTGCTGGAAACGCCGCCACGGTTCGTGCTCGGCGTGCCCGGGCAGATGGATCTTGCGGTACTTGCCGACGATGCGCCCGGTCTTGTCGACCAGGATCGACGTGTTGAAACGCCGCGTGCGGCCGCCCTCCTGCGCGAGCTCCGCGTAGCCGAGATAGAAGCCCAGACCGAGCGCGCGCGCGGCATCGAACAGCGGCTGCGTATCGGGGCCCGGCATCGCGCGCTCGAAGAACGCGTCGATCTCCTCCTGCCGCTCGAAGTACCAGCGCGGGAAAAACGTCGTCAACGCCAGCTCGGGAAAGACGACGAGGTCGCAGCCGTGCGACCGGGCCTGTCGCAGCAGCGCGAGCATCCGTTCGACGACCTGCGCGCGGGTTTCGCTGCGCGCGATCGGTCCGAGCTGGGCGGCGGCGACGGTGACGATGCGGGTCATTTCGGTGCGAAGTGATGTGCGGTCTTGGTCAGTGCGCCCGCCGGTCAGCAACGGCCGAATCCCGACACGCGACCCTCACCCCTGCCCCTCTCCCAGCGGGAGAGGGTGGCCGCGCAGCGGCCGGGTGAGGGCCAGCGGCTGCGCTCGCGGGTGCATGCATCGCCATCCGAATCCGCCGCGCCATCACTGGCTCGCCAATTCCAGCAGGGTATGCAGCAGCACGTCCGCGCCGGCGGCCAGATGCTCGGGCTTCGTGTCCTCGGCCGGGTTGTGGCTGATGCCCTTGATCGAAGGCACGAAGATCATCGCGGTCGGTGCGATACGCGCGATCATCTGCGCGTCGTGACCGGCGCCCGAGGTCATCGGCCGGCACGAATGCCCGAGCCGCTGCGCGGTGCGGGCGATCAACGCCGCGATGTCCTTGTCGAAGGCGACCGGCGCAAAGCGCGCGAGCGAGCGCGCCTCGATCCGCACGCCCTCGTCGGCCGCGAGTCGCTCGAGAAACGCCGCGAAGCGCCGCTCGGCCTGCTGCAGCAGCGCCTCGTCGGTGTTGCGCAGGTCGACCGTGACCTTCGCGCGCGCGGCGATCACGTTGATCAGGTTCGGATGCAGTTCGACGCGGCCCATCGTCGCGACCTGGTCGCCGCCGATCTCGCGCGCCAGGCTCCGCAGGAAGTGCCCGATCGCCGCCGCGCAATAGCCGGCGTCGTGGCGCAGCCGCATCGGCGTGGTGCCGGCGTGGTTCGACTGACCGACGATCGTGACTTCCTGCCACGAGATGCCCTGCAGGTTCTCCACCGCGCCGATCGTCACCCCTTCGATGTCGAGCACCGGCCCCTGCTCGATGTGCAGCTCGACGAACGCGTGCGGGCGGTACAGCGGAATCGGCGCATCGCCCAGATAACCGATGCGCCGCAGTTCGTCTTCGAAGCGCTTGCCGTCGATGCCACGCGTGTCGTACAGCTCGCGCAACGGCAAACCGCCGACGTAGGCGAGCGAGCCCGCCATGTCGGGATGGAAGCGCGCGCCTTCCTCGTCGCTGAACACCGCGACGACCAGCGGCCGGCGCGTCGCGATTCCGGCGTCGTTGAGCGTACGCACGACCTCGAGGCCGCCCAGCACGCCAAGGCAGCCGTCGAAGCGCCCGCCGGTGCGCACGGTGTCGATGTGCGAACCGGTCATCACCGGTGCGATGTCTTCGCTTCCCGCGCGCAGGCCGAAGAGGTTGCCGATCGGGTCGACGCGCACCTCGAGCCCCAGCGCGCACATCCAATTGACGACGAGCTCGCGGCCCGCGCGATCCTCGTCGGTCAGCGCGAGGCGGCAGCAGGAGCCGTCTTCGGTACGGCCAATCGCGGCGAGTTCGTCGAGCGCGGCCAGCAGCCGCGCCTGGTCGATTCGCAGTTGTTCCGCTTTCATGCGAGCACCTCCTCGGCCGTGCGGCCGACCACCTCGCGGTAGATCGCCGGGTCCGTGTCGCCTTCAGACCCGAGCAGCAGTACGCGCGCGTTGCCGTCGAGCGCGAGCGTGCGCCGGATGTCAGCATAGTCGCGCGCGGCGAGCAGCGCGGCGAGCCCCGCACCGCCGGTCTCGCCCGCGACGATCGGCGCGTCGCCCGCGACCGACCGCGCGAGCGTGCGCACCGCCTGCAGCGCGTAGGCATCGTCGACCGCGACGGCCGCGTTCGCGCCGCCGTGCAGGATCTCCCACGCGAGTTCGGAGACTTCGCCGCACGCGAGCCCGGCCATCACCGTGTCGAGATCCCCGCCGACGACCACGGGCCGGCCCGTTTCGAGGCTGCGATAGACGCAATCCGCATGGGTCGGTTCGACGACGGCGAAAAACGGCCGCCGCGCACCCCAGCGCAACCAGAAGCTCGCGCAGATCGCCGCGGCGAGCGCGCCGACGCCGGCCTGCGCGAACACGTGCGTCGGCGGCTCGTCGTTCAACTGGCGCGCGCCCTCGTGCGCCATCACGCCGTAGCCGTGCATCACGTCGAGCGGAATGTCGCGGTAGCCGGGGTACGACGTATCGGACACGACGGTCCAGCCGTTCGCGGCGGCGGTCGCTGCCGCATGCCTGACCGCGTCGTCGTAGTTGCCCTTGACCTCGCGCACCTGCGCGCCGTATCGGGCGATCGCGTCGCGCCGGCCCTGGCTGACGTGCTCGTGCACGAAGATCACGCAGCGGCAGCCGAATAGCTGCGCGCCCCACGCGACCGAGCGGCCGTGATTGCCGTCGGTCGCGCAGGTCACGGTCGCCTCGCGGACGATGGGCGCGAACTCGCCCGCCAGCAGTTGCTTCGACGTGATGTCGATGCGCCCGGTCGCGGCGGCGACGCGCCGCTTCAGCACGTTCGCGACCGCATACGCGCCGCCGAGCGCCTTGAAGCTCTTCAGCCCGAAGCGGCCGCGCTCGTCCTTGTAGTCGATCCGTGCGAGCTCCAGCGAATGCGCCAGGCCGTCGAGCCGAACCAGCGGCGTCGGCGCGTACCCCGGCCAGCTCGATATCTCCGCGAACGCCGCGTCGAAACCCTTCTGGTTCAGCGTTTGCGAGCGCCGCTCGCCGTACGGCTCGTGCGCCGGCGCGGCGGCGGCATTGCGAATGGCGCGCGCACGTACGTTCATGCGACGGCCTCCTGTTTCGACGTCGCGACCGGCTGCCGCAAGTGGCAGGCGACGAATTGTCCGGGAACGACTTCCTTCAAGAGCGGCTCCTCGACCTTGCAGCGCTCCTCGACGTATGGGCAGCGCGTGTGGAAGCGGCAGCCCGACGGCGGGTTGATCGGGCTCGGCACGTCGCCGGCCAGCACGCGGCGTTTTCTGCGCGCGGTCGGGTCCGGCACCGGCACCGCGTCGAGCAGCGCCTCGGTATACGGATGCTGCGGCCGCGTGAAGATCGCGCGCTTGTGCGCGATCTCTACAACCTTGCCGAGATACATCACCGCGACCCGATGGCTGATGTGTTCGACCACCGCCAGATCGTGCGCGACGAACAGATACGACAGCCGAAATTCCTGCTGCAGGTCCATCAGCAGGTTGATCACCTGCGCCTGCACCGAGACGTCGAGCGCGGACACCGGCTCGTCGCAGACGATCAGCTTCGGCCGCACCGACAGCGCGCGCGCGATGCCGAGCCGCTGGCGCTGTCCGCCGGAAAACTCGAACGGGTACTTGACCATCTGGTCGGGCCGCAGGCCGACGCGCTCGAACAGCCCGGCGACGCGCTCGCGCAGTTGCGCGGCCGGCAGCGCGTCGTAGTTGCGGATCGGCTCGGCGACGATGTCGGCCGCGCGCATGCGCGGATTCAGCGACGAATACGGATCCTGGAAGACCGCCTGCAGTTCGCGCCTGACCGGGCGCATCTCGCTCTGCGACAGGCGGCTGATGTCGCGGCCGCGCCAGAGGATCGTTCCGCCGGTCGGATCCTGCAGCCGCAGGATCAGCTTGCCGGTGGTCGACTTGCCGCAGCCGGACTCGCCGACCAGCCCGAGCGTTTCGCCGCTGGCGATCGAGAAGCTCACGCCGTCGACCGCATGCACTTTCGCGCCGCCGCCGCCGAACCAGACCTGCTGCGTCGGGTAGTGCTTGACGAGGTCGCGCACCTCGAGCAGCACGGCGGGTGAGTTCATGCGCGTCGCCCGTCGCGGTGCAATTGCGCTGAAGCACAGAGGCGCAGAGGCACGGGGGAAAACGAGGCATCCCTCTGTGCCGTGGTGCCTTGTCGGTGAATGCGCCTTTCCATCGCGTTCGAGCTGCGCCGGCTCATAGCACCGCCGTCGCGGCCTTGGTCACCTGCGTGACCGGATTCCAGCACGCGGCCCAGTGCGCGGCTTGGTGCTGTTCGAGCACGGGCACTTCGCGCCGGCAGCGCTCGGTCGCATTCGGGCAGCGCGGGGCGAACAGGCACCCGGGCATTTCCTCCTTCAGCGAAGGCACCATGCCCGGAATCTCGACCAGCCGCTTGCCGGTTTTGTCGACCGAGTCGCCCAGCGATCCACCCAAATGAGGCATCGAACCGAGCAGCCCGCGCGTGTACGGATGGCGCGGCGAAGCGAACAGTCGCTCGACCGGCGCTTCCTCGACCTTGCGGCCAGCGTACATCACGACCACGCGGTGCGCCATCTCGGCGACCACGCCCAGATCGTGCGTGATCAGGATGATCGACGCGCCGGTGTCCTCGCGCAGCTCGCGCATCAGCTCCAGGATCTGCGCCTGGATCGTCACGTCCAGCGCCGTGGTCGGCTCGTCGGCGATCAGCAGCCGCGGCCCGCAGGCGAGCGCCATCGCGATCATCACGCGCTGGCGCATGCCGCCGGACAGCTCGTGCGGATACTGCTTGAGCCTGCGCTCGGGCTCGGGGATATGCACCTTGCGCAGCATCTCGGCCGCGCGCGCCGTCGCTTCTGCCTGATTCATCCCGCGGTGCACGATCAGCGATTCGGCAATCTGCCGGCCGACCGTCAGCACCGGATTTAGCGAGGTCATCGGCTCCTGGAAGATCATCGAGATCGCGTTGCCGCGGATCTTGCGCATCTCGGCTTCCGGCAGCTCGACGAGATTGCGCCCGTCGAACTCGATGCGGCCGGCGACGATGCGCGCCGGCGGTGTGGGCAGCAGCCGCAGGATCGACAGCGAAGTGACGCTCTTGCCGCACCCCGACTCGCCGACGACCGCGAGCGTCTCGCCCGGCGCGACGTCGAACGACACGCCGTCGACCGCACGCACGACGCCGTCGCGCGTGTGGAAGTGCGTCTTCAGTCCGTCGATTCGCAGCAACGGCGGGGTCACGCCTGCCTCACATCCGCCTGGCAAGGCGAGGATCCAGCGCGTCGCGCATGCCGTCGCCGAGCAGGTTGACCGACAGCACCGTCAACGACAGGAAGATGCCCGGGAACAGCAGGATCGTGCCGGCGATCTGGATGAGGCTTCTCGCCTCGGCCATGATGTTGCCCCAGCTCGGGATGTTGGGCGGCGTGCCGGCGCCGATGAACGACAGGATCGCCTCGGTGATCATCGCCGAAGCACAGATGTAGGTCGCCTGCACCAGCAGCGGCGCCAGCGTGTTCGGCAGGATGTGCCGCAGCAGGATCGCCGGCAGCTTGGTGCCCGAGGCGACCGCCGCTTCGACGTAAGGCTGCTCGCGCAGCGTCAGCACCAGCGAGCGCACCAGTCGCACGACGCGCGGAATCTCGGTGATCGTGATGGCGACGATCACGTTGCGCAGGCTGGCGGTCGTCAGCGCGATCAGCGCGATCGCCAGCAGCACCGACGGGATCGACATCAGTCCGTCCATCACGCGCATCACGATCGCGTCGAGCCAGCGCAGATAGCCGGTGACCAGCCCGATCGCCAACCCGATCACGGTGGCCAGCACCGCGACCGCCAGCCCCACCGCGAGCGACACGCGCGCGCCGTAGATCACGCGGCTGTAGACGTCGCGGCCGAGCATGTCGGTGCCGAACCAGTACTCGGCCGACGGCGGCCTGAGCCGACGGATCGGCGACACCGCGAGCGGATCGGTCGTTCCGAGCCAGGGCGCCAGCAGCGCGATCAGCACCATCGCGGCGAGCACGATCGCGCCGGCGATCGCGGTCGGGTGCCGGCGAAACGCGGCGCGCACGAAGCGCCAGGTCGGCGACGCCGACTTCGGCACCGGGATCGCGACCGCGGCCATGTCAGTAGCGGATGCGCGGGTCGAACAGCGAATAGCTCAGATCGACCAGCAGGTTGACGAGCACATACACCGCCGAGAACAGCAGCGTGATGCCCTGGATGATCGGATAGTCGCGGCGCAGGATCGCGTCGACCGTCAGCCGCCCGAGCCCCGGGATCGCGAACACGGTTTCGGTGACGACCACGCCGCCGATCAGCAGCGCCACGCCGATGCCGATGATCGTGACGATCGGCACCGCGGCGTTCTTCAGCGCGTGGCGCGTCAGCACGGTGCCCGGCGCCAGCCCCTTGGCGTGCGCCGTGCGCACGTAGTCCTGCGCCAGTACGTCGAGCATCGTCGCGCGCGTGATGCGCGCGATCAGCGCCATGTAGACGATGCCGAGCGCGACGCTCGGCAGGATCATGTGCCGGATGAACGGGCCGAAGCCGTCGGCGAGGCTGCGGTAGCCCTGCACCGGCAGCCAGTCCAGTTGCACCGCGAACAGCAGGATCAGCCCGTAGGCGATGACGAACACCGGCACCGAAAAGCCCATCACCGAAACCGCCATCACGACGCGGTCGATCCAGCCGCCGGCGCGCGCCGCCGCGACGACGCCCAGCGGCACCGCGAGCGAGACCGCAACGAGCAGCGTGCAGACCGTCAACGCCAGCGTCGGCTCGATGCGCTGCGCGATCAGCGTCGAGACGGGCAGCTTGGTGAAGATCGACGTGCCCAGATCGCCGCGCGCGAGGTCCGCGAGCCAGTGGCCGAAGCGAACGAAGTAGGGCTGGTCAAGCCCGAGCTGCGCGCGGATGCGCGCGATGTCTTCTGCGGTTGCGATGTCGCCGGCGATCACCGCCGCCGGATCGCCCGGACTGATGTACAGCAGCGAGAAGACGAACAGCGCGACGACCCCCATCACGGGGATCGTCGCAAGCAGGCGTTTCAGGGTGTAGCGGAGCATCAAAATGCGGTGTCGTCCCCGCAACAGCGGGGACCCAGTCGGTCAACGTCGCTGGATTGCCGCTTGCGCGGGAATGACACCTACGGATTTACTTCTTCTCGACGTTCCAGAGGAAGGTCACCGGCGAAATGATCACGCCCGACAGGTTGGTCCGGTACGCGGTCGGCACGATGAACTGAGCGGTCGGGATGTACGGCACCGTCTCGAACGCGCGCTTCTGCATCTGCTCGGCGATCTTCTTCTGCTCGGCCAGCGTCGATGCGGCGAACCAGGCGTCGCGCAGCTCTTCGAGCCTGGCGTCGGTCGGCCAGCCGAACCACGACTTCTCGCCGGCACCGCGCAGCGGCGAGTTCAGCGCCGGCGACGTGATGTCGGGCCCGACGAACCACGTGTGGAATACGCTCCAGCCGCCCTTCTCGACCGGTTCCTTGCTCGAGCGACGCGTGATCAGCGTGCCCCAGTCGCTGGCGGCGAGCTCCACGTTCAGCCCGATCTTGCGCAGCAGCTCCTGCGTCACCAGCGCCTGCGCGTGCACGATCGGCTGATCGGTCGCGGTCATCAGGATGATCTTCTCGCCCTTGTAGCCGGCTTCCTTGACGAGCTGCTTGGCGCGCTCGACGTCGCGTTTGCCGGTCAGCGCCTCCGAGCCCGCGTTGTTCGCCAGCGGCGTGCCGCAGGTGAAGAACGACGGGCACGGCTTGCCGTTCTTCGGGTCGCCGGCGATCGCGATCGCGTAGTCATTCTGGTCGAGCACGGCGAGCACCGCCTGCCGCATCTTCACGTTGTTGAACGGCGGCTGCAGGTGGTTGAAGCGCAGCAGCCCGATCGAGCCGAGCGGGTCGGTGTTGTCGACTTTGATGTCCTTGTTCTTGGCGACCACCGGAATGAGGTCGGGCGGGATCTGCTGCCACCAGTCGACCTCGCCGTTGTTCAGCGCGGCCGCGGCGGTGGCCGAATCGGGGATGTAGATCCACTCGACGCGGTCGACCTTGACGACCTTGCCGCCGGCGCCCCACGACGGCGGCTCCTTGCGCGGCACGTAGTCGGTGTTCTTCACGTAGACGACCTTGCTGCCCGGAACCCATTGCTCCTTGACCATCTTGAACGGGCCGGACCCCGTCGGGTCGGTGATTTGCGTGAAGGCGTCGGTCTTGGCGATGCGCTCGGGCATGATGAAAGGCACGTTCGACGAAGGCTTGCCGAGCGCGTCGAGCACGTACGGGAACGGCTTCTTCAGCTTCAGCCGGAAGGTTTTGTCGTTGACCGCGGTCCACGACTCGGTCATCTCGGCGAGCTTTTGGCCGAACACATCGCGCTTGGCCCAGCGTTCGATCGACGCGATGCAGTCGGCCGAACGCACCGGCGCGCCGTCGTGGAACTTCAGCCCGTCGCGCAGCGTGAAAGTCCAGGTCAACTGGTCCTTGCTGACCTCCCACTTGTCGACCATCTGCGGCTGGATCTTGAAGTTCGCGTCGGTCGCGAACAGCACGTCGTAGACCATGTAGCCGTGGTTGCGCGTGATGTAGGCGGTGGTCCAGATCGGGTCGAGGCTGCGCAGGTCGGCTTCCGGGATGAACTTCAGGACCTTGCCTTGCGCGAAGGCACCGCTCGCCGCGGCAGCGCCGCCCACGATCAGCACAGCGGCCGCCCAACGCCGGGCCGCGGATGCGAAGGTAGAGAACACGTCTTCCTCCAGATGAAAGGGAACGTCCGCCGGTGCGCCGCTCGCGCGAGCCCCTGGCGTTCGAACCGGGGACCTTGGGATTCGCAAGTTCCGTTCCTGCGCGGCAGGCCCGGGCTTCGCTTTCGTCTTGTCTCCTGCGCGCTCGAATCGAATCGTTTTGGTGCGCGCGAGGCCGCACTGTAGTGCGCTGGTGCACAAAGGTAAAGTCCGGCCGCCGCCCGATCGACGCACGGGGCGCGATTTGCGCGCGCGCCGCCGATGCAAGCACACTATGCGCTGCGCACGAACGGGTTTCGCATGAGCGTGTACGACCTTCGCATCCGCGGCGCCACGCTGTACGACGGCAGCGGCGCGGCGCCCGTTCGCGGCGACCTGGCGCTCGCCGATGGCCGCATCGCCGCGATCGGCGACTGCCGCGGCACGGCCGCCGAAGAACTCGACGCGACGGGGCTCGCGGTCGCCCCCGGCTTCATCGACGTGCACACGCACGACGACCGCCTGCTGCTGGCCGATCCCGCGATGACGCCGAAGCTCAGCCAGGGCGTCACCACGGTGATCGTCGGCAACTGCGGCATCAGCCTGGCGCCGCTTGGCGCGCGGCCCGCAGTGCCGCCGCTGAATCTGGTGGCCGACGGCGATCCGGCGCAGCGGTTCGATTCCTTCGCGCGCTACTTCGCGGCGCTCGAAGCGAATCCGCCGGCGATCAACTGCGCCGCGCTGATCGGCCACACGACGCTGCGCGCGGCGACGCTGGCCGCGCTCGACCGCCCGGCCAGCGGCGGCGAGATCGAAGCGATGCGCGCGCTCGTGCGCGAAGCGCTCGCCGCCGGCGCGCTCGGCGCCTCGACTGGCACCTACTACGCGCCGGCGCATGCCGCGACCGCCGAGGAGATCGCGCGCGTGCTCGAACCGCTGCGCGGTACCGGCGCGCTGATCGCCTCGCACATCCGCGACGAGGGCGAGCGCGTGCTCGAGTCGATGACCGAAGCGATCGACATCGCCGCGCAGCTCGGCGTGCGGCAGGTGATCTCGCACCACAAGGTGATCGGGCAGGCGAACTTCGGCCGCTCGCGCGAGACGCTCGCGCTGCTGGACGCAGCGCGCGCTGCGGCCGACGTCTGCCTCGACTGCTATCCGTACACGGCGTCGTCGACCGTGCTCAGGGCCGACGCGGCGAAGCAGGCGCAGCGCGTGCTGATCGCGTGGTCGAAGGCGCGGCCCGACGCCGCAGGGCGTTACCTGGACGAGCTGGCCGCCGAGGCGCAGCTCGGCGTCGAGGCGCTGATCGACGCGCTGCAGCCGGCCGGCGCGATCTACTTCTCGATGGACGAAGCCGACGTCGAACGCATCCTCGCGCACCCGGAGACGATGATCGGCTCCGACGGGCTGCCGCACGACGCGTTTCCTCATCCGCGCCTGTGGGGCGCGTTTCCGCGCGTGCTCGGCCATTACGCGCGCCGCCGCAGGCTCTTTCCACTCGAAGTCGCGATCCACAAGATGACGGGGCTCGCGGCCGATCGCTTTGGGCTGCGCAAGCGCGGACTGCTGCGGCCGGGTTTTCATGCGGATCTGGTCGTGTTCGATACGCGGACGGTCGAAGACGCCGCGACCTTCGCACAGCCGATGCAGCCCGCGCGCGGCATTGCGGCCGTCTACGTCAACGGCGCGCTAGCCTGGCGCGAGGGCAAGTCCACGGGTGCGCGCACCGGTCGCGTGCTCCGGCGGGGCAATTCATGAAGGTCGTCGCCGCGCGCCTGAATCACGAAACGAACACGTTTTCGCCGGTGCCGACGCCGCTTTCGGCGTTCGGTCCGGATGGCCCGACCTTCGGCCGCGCGGCCTACGACAGCGCAAAGGGCACGCGCACGGCGCTCGGCGCGTTCATCGACGCCTGCGCAGCACGCGGCGCGCAACTCGAGGTGGCGCTGAACGCGACTGCGAATCCGAGCGGGCGCGTCGATGCCGGCGCGTTCGAGGTCTTCGCCGACGCGATCGTCGGCGCCGTGCGCGCAGGCTGCGATGCGATCCTGCTCGACCTGCACGGCGCGATGGTCACCACCGCGCACGACGACGGCGAGGGCGAACTGCTGCGCCGCGTCCGCGCGGTCGCGCCGCGCACGCCGCTCGCGGTCGCGCTCGACCTGCACGGCAACCTCACGCAGGCGATGGTCGATGCCGCCGACGCGATCGTCGGCTTCAAGACCTATCCGCACGTCGACATGTTCGACGCCGGCACGCACGCGGCGCGACTGCTCTTGGACTGGCTCGACGGCGGGCCGCGCCCGCACGTCGCGTGGGCGCAGCCGCCGCTGCTGTCGCACACGCTGCGCAGCGCCACTGGCGCAGGTGCGATGCAGCGCGCGGTCGAACGCGCGCGCGCGCTTGAAGCCGAAGGGCTGCTCGCGGCGACCGTTTTCGCCGGCTTTTCGCTCGCCGACATCCGCGACGCGGGCATGAGCGCCGTCGCCGTCGGCCGCACTCGTGACGAAGCGCAGCGCGCGGCGAACGCGCTCGCCGCGCAGCTCTGGGCCGAGCGCGAAGGCTTCGTTTACGCGAGCGAGCCGCTGGCGCAAAGCGTGGCGCGCGCGAAAGCGGCGCGTTGCGCGCGCGGCCCCGTGTTGCTGCTCGACCACGGCGACAACGTGATGAGCGGCGGCACCTGCGACACGACCGATGTGCTCGAAGAGTGCCTTCGGCAGGGCATGACGCGGATCGGCGTCGGTCCCACCTGCGATCCGCAGGCGGTGGCGGCGGCGATCGCAGCGGGCGTGGGCGCACGCGTCGCACTCGACGTCGGCAACCGGCTCGCGTTCGGTCCCGATCATGCCGCGGGCGGTCCGCGCAAGCCGATGCGAATCGAAGCGCGCGTGCGCGCGCTGGCCGACGGTCGCTTTCGAATCACCGGGCCGATTTACACGGGAGAGACATGGGCGATGGGGCGCACCGCCGTGCTCGAGCACGAGGCGTTCACGATCGTCGTCACCGAGCGGCCGATGGAACCGCTCGACCTCGGCGTGTTTACCAGTGCGGGGGTGGATCCGCGCGCGTTCGACTTCCTGATCCTGAAGTCGCGGATGTACTGCCGGCCGAGCTTCGTGCCAATCTCCAGCGGGCTCGTCGAGTGCGACAGCCGCGGCGTGACCAGTTCCGACTACGCGCTGTTTCGCTTCCGCAACGTGCGCAGACCCGTTTATCCGCTCGACCCGCAGACCCGCTGGGAGGTGCGGCGATGACGATCGATCCCTTTTCGACCCTCGGTGAACTGTCCGCCGCGCTGGCACACAAGGAAGTCGCCGCGATCGAGCTGGCCGAACTGTATCTCGCGCGGATCGAGCGGGCGAACGCGAAGCTCAATGCCTTCGTCGCGGTCGACGCCGAGCTGGCGCTCGCGTATGCGCGCGCGTCCGATGCGCGGCGCGCGGCCGGCGTGACGCTCGGCCCGCTCGACGGGCTGCCGATCGCGTTGAAGGATCTGCTCGAAATCCAAGGGCGGATCACCGGCGTCGGCTCGGCGGCATGGAAGGACCGGCGCAGCACGACGACCGCGACGGTGGTCGAGCGGCTGCTCGCAGCCGGCATGGTGCCGCTGGGCAAGACGCAGATGGTCGAGTTCGCGTTCGGCACCTGGGGCACGAACCCGCGACTCGGCATGCCGTGGAATCCGTGGGATCTGGCGGCACAGCGCGTGCCCGGCGGCTCGTCGAGCGGATCGGGCGTCGCGGTCGCCGCGGGGCTCGCGCCGGCGGCGATCGGCTCGGACACCGGCGGCTCGGTGCGCATCCCGGCCGCGATGAACGGGATCACCGGACTGAAGACGACCGGCGGGCTGGTGAGCCTACACGGCGCGTTTCCGCTGTCGCTTTCGCTCGACACGATCGGCCCGATGACGCGCGACGCCGACGACGCGGCGCTGCTGCTGGCCGCGATCGCGGGCGCCGATCCGCGCGATCCCGCCACGCTGCGCGCGGCGCGCTTCGACGCCGGCACCATGCGCGGCGAGGCGGCTTCGCTCGTCGGTCTGCGCATCGCCGTCTTGCCCGAAGACCAGTACCCGACCGAAGTCCATGCCAGCGTGCACGCTGCGACGCTTCAGGCACGGCGCGTGCTCGGCGAACTCGGCGCGACGTTTTTCGAGCGCGAACTGCCGTTCGACTTCGGCGAGCTGATGCGGCGCAATGGCCAACTGATCGCTGCCGAGGCGTATTCGATCCACCGCGCCTACGTCGAGGACGAGTCGCTGCCGCTGGGGCCGGCGGTGCGCCAGCGCGTGCTCGGCGGCAAGGCCGTGAGCGCGGCCGAGTACATCGCCGCGCTCGAGCACCGCCGCGCCGCGCGCGCCGCGTGGATCGAATGGATGCACGATGCCGACGCGCTGTTGTCGCCGGCCGTTCCGTTTCCCGCCTGCGCGGCGGACGAGGTCGACGAGTCGGTCACGCCGCTGGCAAGTTTCACGCGCGCCGGCAACTACCTGGATGCCTGCGGGCTGGCGCTGCCCGCCGGTTTCAGCGACAACGGCCTGCCGCTTGGCGTGCAGTTGCTTGGCAAACCGTTCGGCGAAGCGACGCTGCTGCGGATCGGACAAGCGTTGCAGCGCGCGACCGACTGGCATCGGCGCCGGCCGGACCTCCGCCCGCTTGGCCTCTGATGATGGCCGGGTAGCGCGGCGACGCCGAAAGGGGTAGCCCGCAAAGAAGTCCTCGGCGTATTGCTTTTCCGGCCGGACCGGGGTAACGTAACACGTACGACGAATGCATCTTTGAACTGAAAACCCGTTTTCGAACCACAGGGACACAGCGGAAAGACAATCCGCCGCGCGATCAGGCCCTCTCACCCGGCGGGCCGGGCGCAAGGTGCGAGCAATGACGTGATCTTTCGCCTTTCTCCATGTCTCCGTGGTGAGGAATCCGGGATCAACCATTGGGGCCGAACCATGACCAACGCCACCACCATCGACGTGCGCACGATCGTGCCGCGCGAGCGCCATCCGCTGATCTTCCGCACCTTCGAGGCGCTCGGCGCCGGCGAAAGCTTCCAGCTCGTCAACGACCACGATCCGAAGCCGCTGTACTACCAGTTCCAGGCCGAACTGCCAGGCAGGTTCACCTGGGACTACCTCGAACAGGGTCCCGACGTCTGGCGCGTGCGCATCGGCAAGACCGGCGTCAAGGGCGCGCTGCCAGGCGACGACTGCTGCGCCGGCTGAGCGACCGCCGAGGCGTGCGATGGCCTTCGTCGTCACCGAGCCCTGCATCGGCTGCAAGTACACGGACTGTGTCGCCGTCTGTCCGGTCGACGCGTTCCGCGAAGGGTCAAACGCGCTGGTGATCGACCCTGACGAGTGCATCGACTGCGCGCTGTGCGTTCCCGAGTGTCCGGTCGAGGCGATCTACGCCGAAGACGATGTCCCTGCTGACCAGCGCGACTTCATCCCGCTGAACGCCGAGCTGGCGCGCGTCTGGAAGCCGATCACGCGCGTCAAGCCCGCGCTGCCCGACGCGGAGAAGTGGGCGAAAGTGCGCGACAAGCACGATCTTCTCGACCGCGGCGACGGCCGCCGCGCGACCGCGACCGCCGAGCTACCCGCCGCCGACACCACCCGATGAGCGAGCCCACGAACCGTCCGCACCTGCACCTTTCGCCCGACGCGATCTATCCGTTCGACGCGCGCGGCATCGCCAAGCGCTTCCGCCACGCGGCGATCTTCGGCGCGCTCGACGCGCTGACGAAGGGCGAAACGATGCGCTTCGTCAACGACCACGATCCGCTGCCGCTGCTCGCGCAGCTGCAGGCGCGCTACGGCGCCGGCGTCCAGATCACCTACCGCCGGCGCGAGCCCGGCATGATCGTGATCGACTTCGTGAAGCAGTAGGCCGGCGCGCGATGCGCTACCCGGCTTTTTTCGACGAGGTGCCGCGCATCGCGCTGCGCGATCCGCTGGCCGAATTCCTCGGCGCGCTCGAAGGCGGGCGCGTCGAATTCTCGTATCTCGACGCGGTGCGGCTGGCGGGCCATTCGTGCCCGACCGTCGCCTCCGCCTACGGCATCACGCGGCGCGCGCTCGCCGCGCTGTACGGCGCCGCGCTGCCCGAGCGCGGCGCGCTGCGCGTGAGCTTGCGCGAGCCGATCGGCGCAGGCGTCACCGGCGTGATCGCCAACGTGATCTCGATGCTGACCGGTGCGGCACACGACGGCGGCTTCAAAGGCATCGCCGGCCGTTTTGACCGGCGCAACCTGCTCGCCTTCGGCGCCGAGCAGCCGCTCGCGCTGCGCTTTGCGCGCATCGACACCGGGGCCGCCGTCGACGCCGAAACGGACATCGCGCGCGTGCCTTCGGACCCGCAGTTGCCGCCCCTGCTCGCGCGCGCCGCCGAGGGCCGCGCGAGCGCCGACGAGCTGCGGCGCTTCGGCGAGCTGTGGCAGGAGCGCGTGCGGCGCCTGCTGCTCGAGCACGGCGACGACCCCTCGGTCTTCCGGATTCGACCGCGCGCATAATCGGCGGGCATGAGCCGCCACACGCTGCCGCTCGACGACGCGCTGTACGACTACCTGCTCGCGCATTCGCTGCGCGAGCACCCGCAGCTCGCCGCGCTGCGCGAGGCCACCCGCACGCACCCGCGCGCGAGCATGCAGATCGCCCCCGAGCAGGGGCAGTTGATGGCGCTGCTCGTGAAGCTGATCGGCGCGCGGCGCACGATCGAAGTCGGCGTCTTCACCGGCTACAGCGCGCTCGCGGTCGCACTCGCGCTGCCTGCCGACGGGCGCATCCTCGCCTGCGACGTCAGCGACGAATACACGCGCGTCGCGCGCGAATACTGGCAACGGGCGGGCGTCGCGCACAAGATCGAACTGGTGCTGGCGCCCGCCGCGCAGACGCTCGCCGCGCGCATCGCCGCCGGCGAAGCGCAGATCTACGATTTCGCGTTCATCGACGCCGACAAGACCGGCTACGACGGCTACTACGAGCAGTGCCTGCGACTGCTGCGTCCCGGCGGGCTGATCGCGATCGACAACGTGCTGTGGAACGGCACGGTCGCGCGGCCGGCCGACTCCGACGACACGCGTGCGCTGCAGGCGTTGAACGACAAACTGCACCGCGACGAGCGCATCGATCTCGCGCTCGTGCCGATCGGCGACGGCGTGACGCTCGCGCGCAAGCGCTGAGGCCGAACGGCGCGATGTCGGATCGACGCGGAGCGCACGAAGCAGACCCTCGCTTTGGGTCTCTGTGTCGCCGTGGCGGATACCTATCGATGATTACGCAACCTCGTGGCACCACCACCTTGCGAGTTCGCTTCGCGCTGGCTGTCGCCGGTTCCGTCATCCCGAGCGAAGCCGAGGGATCTCGGCACTGCGAGCAGCGGAGATTCCTCGCCTATGGCTCGGAGTGACGAGCGCTGGGGCATGCGCACGCTAAGCGGTTGGCACGTGTCGCGACGATAAGTGATGGTCAATAAGACTTCGAAGTCCGCTGATCTCACCCCCGAAGTACGGAGGGAGATCGTGACCGCGCAACCTCCGTGATCTCCGTGCGAAGTCGTCCATTCGCCCGCGCGCCGGCATAATCGCCCGCGGATGCCCATGCCGCGGCTGCTGCGCCATACGATTCTTTCGATCCGCGATCTCGCGGTCAGCGCGGGGCCGTTCGTCGCACTGGCGCTGCTGCTGCTATGGGGCGCGTACCTGCTGCTGGATCCGGCGCCGCCCAAGCGCGTCGTACTCGCCACCGGCCCCGAGCAGGGCGCGTATGCCGAGTTTGGCAAGCGTTACGCGCAGCGGCTCAAGGGTCTCGGCATCGAGGTCGTGCTGAGAGGCACCCAGGGTTCCGCCGAAAACCTCGCGTTGCTGCGCGATCCCGCGCACGACGTCGACCTCGCCTTCGTGCAGGGCGGCTCGGGCGCCGCGGTGCTCGCGGTCGACGAAGAGAAAAACGGCGTGCCGCTCGTTTCGCTCGGCAGCCTGTTCTACGAGCCGGTGTGGCTGTTCTATCGCGAGGACGCCGCCAGGCGCCTGAACAGCAACGGTGCGCTGTCGCACCTGGCGCAGCTCGCCGGCTGGCGCGTCAACATCGGCGCGCCCGGCAGCGGCGCGCCGCCGCTCTGGGCCAAGCTGCTGCACGCCAACCGCATCGATCCGGCGTCGATCCGCACGAGCCAACTGGCGCCGACGCCGGCGGTCGTCGCGTTTCTCGCGGGCGAACTCGACGCGCTGCTGTTCGTCTCCGCGCCCGAATCGCCGCTGGTGCAGATGCTGCTGCAGACGCCCGGCGTGAAGCTGTTCGACTTCGCGCAGGCCGAGGCGTACTCGCGCCGGCTGCCGTTTCTGAGCGCGCTCGTGCTGCCGCGCGGCATCGTCGATCTCGCCAAGGACATCCCGCCCGCGGACGTGCAGTTGATCGCGCCGACCTCCGCGCTGGTCGCGCGCGAGCGCACGCATCCGGCGCTCGTTCAGCTTTTCGTGCAGACCGCACAGGCGGTGCACGGCGACACCGGCTGGTTCGCGCGCGCCGGGACCTTCCCGTCGCCGCAGAACGTCGAGCTGCCGCTGGCGGCGGAAGCGGCGCGCTACTACCGCAGCGGCCCACCGCTGCTGCAGCGCTATCTGCCGTTCTGGCTCGCCAACCTGATCGACCGCATGTGGGTCGCGCTGGTGTCGATCATCGCAGTGCTGATCCCGCTGTCGCGCATCGTTCCGCCGCTGTACGAGTTTCGCATCCGCTCGCGCATCTTCCGCTGGTACGGGCAGTTGCGCGAAATCGAGGACGAGCTGAGTCGGCGCGCGACGCCGCCCGAGGAACTGGCGAAGGAGCTGGACGCGCTCGACGCCAAGGTCGAACGCATCAACGTCCCGCTTTCGCACGCCGACGAGCTGTACGCGCTGCGCTCGCATATCGGCATGGTGCGCTCGCGGCTGCGGCAGGCCACAGGTTGAGCCATGCGCGCGGCCGGAGGTCGCGTCAATCGAACACGACGACGGCCGGCGGTGGGCAACGCGCGGTTGTTGACGATCGCATGGCTCTGACCCAGTCGATCGTCACGCGCCGCACCGCCCGTGACTGACCGACTGCCCACACCGTCGAGGACTTGCGCCGTTCTGGTGTGGGTCAGACGAATGAAATCGGCAGGGGACGGCTTGTCGCGATCGTGCACAGGCCCGTATTGGTTTCGCTTGAATCATCGCCTGACGGCGACGTCATTGTCGCGGCCTGCGGACAGATCCGCTCACTCATCGCGTGCGAACGCGTCGCTGAAAAGCGGCCATGCGACTTCCTTCGAACGTCGAGATCGTCGGGCCTCGACGTCGGCGCTGGTTCTCTGCGATCAATCGCGTGTCGAAGTCGTGACCCGTCCGTGCCAGAGGCCCGCGACGAGCGACACGGCACCAAGAATGGCGGCAACGCCGCCGAGTCCGTGTGGCCGGATTAAGCGCGCCAGCAGGAAGCCGGCCGCCACCGTCGCGACGCCGTAGGCAAATGCGATCCATCGGCTGCGCGGCGAGACTTGTCGTCGCACGAGCGCGCGGCGCAGCGCAAGCCCCAGCACAAGGCCGGCCGCGCTGGCGAGGGCGTTCATGGAAGCCGCCAACACCGCGACGACCAACATCCCAAGCGCGCCGAGGTGAGGATCGAGTTGACCAACCAACGCGCCTGGCGCAAGAAGGGCGGTGGCCGACGCCAAGAAGACGGCAACGCTGAACGGAATGATCGCTCTTGCGTCCACGCGGAGTCATCCACGGTCTATCAGTTCTGTAGCGGACAGGGGCGGCGCCGCTCACCCCACGTTTCTTGGCGTGACGGCCTGACTGTTCCATCGAGACGCGCGAATCGCCGCTTCGAAATCGGCCACTTCGCGAAGTGGTGGGTCGTGAAGGATTCGAACCTTTGACCAACGAATTGAAAGTTGGCCGGAACGACCTGCTCAGAGCCTGCGATCGAGGATTACCCAACCTCGTGACACCGCCGCCTTGCACGTTCGCCTCGCCCTCGCCGTGGTCGGGTCCGTCATCCAGAGCAGCGCGAGCGATCTCGGCACTGCGAGCGGCGGAGATTTCTCGCCTTTGGCTCGGAATGACGAGGGCTCGGGGCCGCGGGCGACGGACCTTTAGCACGGGCCACAAGGACTTGCAAAAGTTGATGGTTCGACGGTCTTGTTTGCAGGTGTTGAGAGTGTCTGCATCTTCAATGCAAACCTACAACAACCTCACACGTCGATATTCCCCGCGTACAGCGCGTTCGACTCGATGAACGCGCGGCGCGGTTCGACTTCGTCGCCCATCAGCGTGGTGAAGATCTGGTCGGCGCCGATCGCGTCTTCGATCTGCACGCGCAGCAGCCGCCGCACCTTCGGGTCCATCGTCGTTTCCCACAGCTGCTCGGGGTTCATCTCGCCGAGCCCCTTGTAGCGCTGGCGGGTGATCGCGGACTCGGCCTCCTTCATCAGCCAGTCCATCGCGGCGCGGAAGTCCGCCACCGGAGCCGCCTTCTGCTTGTCGCCGCTGCCGCGCACGACGCGCGCGCCTGCGCCGACCAGCCCCTTTAAGGTCCGGGCGGCGTCGGCCAGCGTCGCGTAGTCCGCGCCGTGCACGAACTCGGCGTCGATCGTGCTCGCCTTGACGTTGCCGTGATGGCGGCGCTCGATCCGCAGCCGGTGCTTGTCGGTCTTGTCGTCGTACTGCGCGTACACGTGGACCGTGTGGTTGCCCATCGCCTGCGCAAGCTGCACGGCGGAGCGCTCGGCCGCGGCGGCGTCGTCCAGATTCAGTTCGGTGCCGGCCATGATCGCCCGCAAGGCGGCCGGATCGATCACGCGCGTAAGCCGCTGCACGACCGCGTCGGCGAGCAGATACCGGCGCGCCAGCTCTTCGAGCGCGCCGCCTTCGATCGGCGACGCGTCCGCTGCCGGATACAGCTTCGCATCCTTCAGCGCGAGCGCGACCATGTACTGCGCGAGCTCGTGGTCATCCTTTAGGTAGCGCTCGTCCTTGCCGTGCTTGACCTTGTACAGCGGCGGCTGCGCGATGTAGATGTGGCCGCATTCGACGAGCTGCGGCATCTGCCGGTAAAACAGCGTCAGCAGCAGCGTGCGGATGTGGGCGCCGTCGACGTCGGCGTCGGTCATGATGATGATGCGGTGATAGCGCAGCTTGTCGAGGTTGAAGCCCTCGGCCGAGTCGGGCGTGCCGATGCCGGTGCCGAGCGCGGTGATCAGCGTGGCGATCTGCTCGCTCGAGATCAGCTTGTCGAAGCGCGCCTTCTCGACGTTCAGCACCTTGCCGCGCAGCGGCAGCACCGCCTGGAACTTGCGGTCGCGCCCCTGCTTGGCGGAGCCGCCAGCGGAATCACCCTCGACGATGAAAAGCTCCGCCAGCGCCGGATCCTTCTCCTGGCAGTCGGCGAGCTTGCCGGGCAGCCCCACGCCGTCGAGCACGCCCTTGCGGCGGGTCATCTCTCTGGCCTTGCGCGCCGCTTCTCGTGCGCGCGCCGCCTCGACGATCTTGCCGCAGATGATCTTGGCGTCGGCTGGACGCTCGAGCAAAAACGTCTCGAGCGCGCGGGCGACGACTTCCTCGACCGCGGGCCGCACTTCGCTGGACACGAGCTTGTCCTTGGTCTGCGACGAGAACTTGGGCTCGGGCACCTTGACCGACAGCACGCAGGCGAGCCCCTCGCGCATGTCGTCGCCGGTCGTCTCGACGCGGGCTTTCTTGGCGAATTCGTTGTCTTCGATGTACTTGTTCAGCACGCGCGTCATCGCCGCGCGCAGACCCGTCAGATGCGTGCCGCCGTCGCGCTGCGGGATGTTGTTGGTGAAGCACAGCACGTTTTCGCTGTAGCCGTCGTTCCACTGCATCGCGACCTCGACGCCGATCGTCGCGCCGTTGACCTGCGCTTCGCCGCTGGCGTAAAAGATGTTCGGATGCAGCGCGGTCTTCGCCTTGTTGATGTACTGGACGAAGCCCTTGACGCCGCCGGAGAAGGCAAAGTCCTCCTCCTTGCCCTGGCGCTGGTCGACGAGCTTGATGCGCACGCCGTTGTTCAGGAACGACAGCTCGCGCAGCCGTTTGCTGAGGATCTCGTAGTGAAACTCGACCTTGCCGAAGATCTCGTCGTCGGGCAGAAAGTGCACCTCGGTGCCGCGCTTGTCGGTCTCGCCGAGCACTTTCATCGGAGAAACGCGCGTGCCGTCGACCGTCTCGACGATGCGGTCCTGCACGATACCGCGCCGGAATTCCAGGTAGTGGACCTTGCCATCGCGCCGCACCGTCAGGCGCAGCCACTTCGACAGCGCGTTGACGCATGACACACCCACGCCGTGCAAGCCGCCCGAGACCTTGTAGCTGTTCTGGTTGAACTTGCCGCCGGCGTGCAGTTCGGTGAGCGCGATCTCGGCGGCGCTGCGCTTCGGATCGTGCTTGTCGTCGAGCTTGACGTCGGTCGGGATGCCGCGCCCGTTGTCGACGACCGAGATCGAGTTGTCGGTATGGATCGTCACGACGATCTCGTCGCAGTATCCGGCGAGCGCCTCGTCGATCGAGTTGTCGACCACCTCGAACACCATGTGGTGCAGGCCGGTGCCGTCCTGCGTGTCGCCGATGTACATGCCGGGGCGCTTGCGCACCGCTTCCAGCCCTTCGAGGATCTGGATCGACGACGCACCGTAGTCGTTGGCCGGCGCGGCGCCCGCCGATTCAGTGTCGTCCGGCTGCGGCGGCGGCGGAAGCTTTTCTGGAACTGCTGCCATTTCTTTCCCTGGTGCGCCCCTTTCCCCTTGCCCCTGTTCCGCAAGGGGGGTGGGCAACGGGATCGCGAGACTACGCCTCGATGATCTAGATGCGCATCGGCATCACGACGTACTTGAACTTCTCCGAGTCGGGCATCGTGATCAACGCGCTGCCGAGCGCATCGCCGAGCGCGAACTTCACCCGTTCGGTCCTCAGATTGGCCAGCACGTCGAGCAGATAGGTGACGTTGAAGCCGATGTCGAGCGGTTCGCCGGCGTAGTCGATCTCGATGTCCTCCTGCGCCTCTTCCTGGTCGGCGTTGGTCGAGGTGATCTTCAGGCTGCCGGGCGCGAGCATCATGCGCACGCCCTTGAACTTGTCGGTCGTCAGGATCGCCGCGCGGTGCAGCGCGGCCATCAGTTCCTCGCGGCCGATCAGGAAGGTCTTCGGGTTGTTGACCGGAACGACCTTCTGGTAGTCGGGAAACTTGCCTTCGACGAGCTTGGAAATCAGCTCGATCGCGGCGAAGCCGAACTTGACCTGGTTCGGCGCCATCTGCACCCGCACCGGGTCTTCGGACTCGGGCAGCAGACGCGCCAGTTCGAGAATCGTCTTGCGCGGGATGATCGCCTCGATTTTCGGCGAACTTGTGTCCTTGCCGACTTCGCACAGCGCGAGCCGGTGGCCGTCGGTGGCGACCGCGCGCACGGTCGTGCCGTCGACAACCAGCAGCATGCCGTTGAGGTAGTAGCGGATGTCCTGACTCGCCATCGCAAAGTGCACCATCGACAACAGGTACTTCAGCGTGGCCGCCGGCAGAGAAAAATCGGCGGTGAACTCCGCCTGCGCGACCGTCGGAAACTCCTCGGCGGCGAGCGTCTGCAGGTTGAAGCGGCTCTTGCCGCTTTGCACGGTGAGTTTCTTGTTCGTCAGCGAAAGTCCCACGTCGGCTTCGGGCAGCGCGCGCAGGATCTCGACGAGTTTGCGCGCTGACACGGTGGTCGCTGCCACGTCCTTGCCGACGCCGATGTCGGCCGAGGTCTGGATCTGGATCTCGAGATCGGTCGCGGTGAACGAAACCCGTTCACCGTCCTTGCGCAGAAGGATGTTGGCGAGGATCGGCAACGTCTGGCGGCGTTCGACGATGCCGCTGACGACCTGCAGCGGCTTGAGCAATACATCGCGGCCGGCTTTGACCAGTTGCATCGTTGTATTTCCTCTTCGTAGGTTCAGCTAATAGGGGTGCCGCAACGTTGGGGACAACGCAGAAAAGACCTTGCGTGGCCAGAAGTTGCGCGCGGCCAGCCGCTGTGGGCAAGCGCGTACGGCGCCGTCCGGCAGCCTGTGGAGCGAAAGGACAAGTCCGCCGCGACGCGCGCACGCGTCGCGGTTGTCCCGCTCCGTCCACAGCCAAACGCGTTTCTGTCCACAGCTTTTCCGGGAGCGCGCTCAGCCTTTGAGCGACTGTTCGAGCACGTGCAGCGCGTGGTTCAACTCGGCATCCTTGGCGCGGCTCGAAGCGATCTTGCGCACCGCATGCAGGACGGTCGTATGGTCGCGCCCGCCGAACAGCTCGCCGATCTCGGGCAGGCTCTTCTGCGTCATCTCCTTGGCCAGATACATCGCGACCTGGCGCGGCATCGCGATCGCGCTCGGCCGCCGCTTGCTGTACATGTCGGCGACCTTGATCTTGTAGTAGTCGGCCACCGTCTTCTGGATCAGCTCGACGGTCACCTGGCCGGTCGACGCCGACAGCAGGTCCTTCAGCGCTTCGCGCGCCAGATCGACAGTGATCGGCCGCGCGTGAAACGATGCGAACGCGAGCACCTTGCGCAGCGCGCCCTCCAGCTCGCGCACGTTGCTGCGCAGGTTCTTGGCGATGAAAAACGCCACGTCTTCCTGCAGTTCGGCGCGTTCGAGCTCGGCCTTTTTCAGTAGGATCGCCACCCGCATCTCCAGCTCCGGCGGCTCGATCGCGACCGTCAACCCGGAGGCGAAGCGCGACACGAGACGATCCTCGATGTCCTTCAGCTCCTTCGGGTAGGTGTCGCTCGTGATGATGATCTGCTTGCGGCCGGCGACCAGCGCCTCGAAAGCGTAGAAGAACTCCTCCTGCGTGCGGCTCTTGCCGGCGAAAAACTGGATGTCGTCGATCAGCAGCAGGTCGAGCGAGTGGTAGTAGCGCTTGAATTCGTCGAACGCCTTGCGCTGGTAGGCGCGCACGACGTCGCTGACGTACTGCTCGGCGTGGATGTAACGCACCTTGGCATCGGGCTTGCGCGCGAGGACGCCGTTGCCGACCGCGTGGATCAGGTGCGTCTTGCCGAGCCCGACGCCGCCGTACAAGAACAGCGGGTTGTACGAGCCGCCCGGGTTCTCGGCGACCTGCATCGCCGCCGCGCGCGCGAGCTGGTTGGCCTTGCCGGTGACGAAGTTGTCGAAGGTCAGCAGCGGGTTCAGCCGCGCGCGCTCGATCTGCTCTGCCGTCTGCGCGAGCGTCTCGGCGCGCGGCGCGAGCCCATCGGCGGCCGCATCGGCAGCGGCCGCTGCGCCCGCCGCCGGCTCGGGCGGCGCATCCAGCTCGAACACCACGCTGACGGGCCGCTGCAGCACGCTGGCGGCGGCCGCCTGGATGCGCGTGGAGAACTGCGCGCGGATCGCGTCGAGCTTCAGCCGGTTCGGCGCGCCGATCTTCAGTCGGCCGGTGGCGGCGTCGTAGTCGATCGCCTTCAGCGGTTTGATCCAGGCGGAGTATTGCTGTGGAGTCAGTTCACGCTCGAGCAGTCGCGAGCAGTCTTGCCAGAAATGGAGCATCGATCCCGTTCCGCCAAGGGCCGATGGCGCCGCGGGTGTCATCCCCCGCAGTACCTCGACCTCATCGTTGTCATGCGCCGGTCATGCCGGGCCGCTTCGCCTCGGCCGGCCGGAGCAGACCCGGCCGCCGCGCGCTCGATCGGCGCATCTCCCCGATGCAGGCGGCCGAACGGCGAAGCGCGCATTGTACCGGGGGGAAGGGTACTTATCCACAGCGCCCGCGGCCCGTGCCTGCTTTGGTGGCACCCATAACAAGGCGTCTTTTCGTGCTATCCGCGGAAGCGCTTGCTCACACTCAGAGTCGAAGTGCCGTCGATTGGGGAGCAATTTTTTGCGCTTGCGGATAGCCTGTGGAGACGCTGTGGGCAACTCGGCGACCGTTGTGAATGAGGTGTGGAAAGTTGGGCCCGTCGGGCGGAAGGCGTCGTGGCGTTTGACGCTGCGCGCAGCATCGCGTCTAATACCGCGCTTTTCGCCGCGCGCCTTCGAAAGCGACGAAAAATCCGCGACTTAGCTGCCGCGACCCGGGGGTTTCGCGCCCGCCGCAGCACGCGCACCCGCATCCGCTCGCCCGCCTCGATGCGTGGCGATCGACTGAGGATCTGTCATGGCAACCAAACGCACTTTCCAGCCGTCCATTGTCAAACGCAAGCGCACGCACGGTTTTCTGGTTCGGATGAAAACGCGCGGCGGACGCGCCGCGATCAACGCGCGGCGCGCCAAGGGCCGCAAGCGTCTCGGCGTCTGAACGCGCCGGCGCGTCTGCGTTGGCCGGCGGCGAGCCGGCTGAAGGCGCCCGCCCAGTTCGAGGCGGTCGCCGCGGCCGGGCGCGACGAAGGATTTCGCGCCGCGCGCCGCTGGCTGGCGCTGTCGAGCCGGTGGCAGGCAGCGGCTGCGGGCGGCGTGCGATTCGGATTCACGGTGGGCAAACGCAATGCGCGAAGGGCGGTCGATCGCGCGACGGTCAAGCGGATCCTGCGCGAGGCGTGCCGTCATGCGCGCGGCGAGCTCGAAGCGGCTTCGGCCGGGCGCGCGGTCGACGTCGTGCTGCGCCTGAAGTCGCCGCTGCCCGAACGCCACGCGCTGCCCCGCGCCGAGCTGAAGCGCGCCCTGCGCGCGGAAGCCGATGCGCTGCTGGCGGATCTGAGGCTTCGCATCGCGCAACCGCCGCCGCTTTCCGCATGAAGACGATCCTGCTCGCGCTGATCCGCGCCTACCAGTACCTGCTGTCGCCGTGGGTCGGGGGCGGGTGCCGCTTCTGGCCGACCTGCTCCGAGTACGCGCGCGAGGCGATCGAAACGCACGGCGCACTGCGTGGCGGCTGGATGACGGTCGCGCGCATCGCGCGCTGCCATCCCTACGGCGCGGGCGGCGTCGACCCGGTGCCGCAGCAGTTCCGCTGGCGCTGCTGGTGTCATCCGCGCGCGCGCGACGAGGCGCAGGTCGCGCCGACGAATTCGAGAACCGACTGAAGAAAGCTGCCATGGCCATGGATTTCCAGCGCACCATCCTGTGGGTCATCTTCGCGATGTCGCTGCTGTTCCTCTGGGACAGGTGGCAGACCTATCAGGGGCGACCGTCGATGCTCGGCGCAGCACCTCCGGCGGCCGAGAAGAAGGCCAACGGCGTTGCGCCGCCCGCGCCGCCCGCCGTGTCGGCCGATGCGTCGGTGCCGACAGCGGCGACGAAGGCCGAGCCGGCTGCGGTGCCGGGTGCCGCCCCCGCCGCGTCGGCAGCGATTCCGGCGGCTTCGCCGGCGTCCGAGCGCGTGCGCATCGAAACCGACATGGTGCGTGCCGACATCGATCCGAACGGCGCCGTGCTGGCGCGGCTCGAATTGCTGCAGCAGAAGGTCGCGCCCGACTGGACGCAGACGGGACTGCTCGCGCTGTTCACCGGCAAGAAGCAGGACAAGGATCAGAACGTCGTGCTGCTCGACGTCAACCCGAACCGCGTTTACCTCGCGCAGACGGGGTTGATCGGCGCGCCGCAGGGCGCGAGCTTCCCCAATCACCGCACGCCGTTTGCCTTCGCCGGCGGCGCGACCAGGCTCGGCGCCGGCCAAGACGCGCTCGAGGTCAAGTTCGTCGCCGAAGCGGGTGGCGTGAAGCTCACCAAGACCTACGTGTTCAAGCGCGGCCGCTACGACATCGAAGTCCGGCATGAGGTGCAGAACGTCGGCGGCGAGCCGCTCGCGCCTTCGCTGTACCTGCAGCTTCTGCGCGACGGCAACAAGCCGGAGGGCGAAAACCCCCTGTACTACACGTTCACCGGGCCGGCGGTGTACACGGAGCAGGGCAAGTTCCAGAAGATCGACTTCGCCGACATCGAGAAGGGCAAGTCGTCGCACGTGACCGGCGCCGACAACGGCTGGATCTCGATCATTCAACACTACTTCGTGTCGGCGTGGGTGCCGCCGCCGGGCGTCCAGCGCGAGATCTACACGCGGCAGGTCGACAAGAACCTGTACGCGGTCGGATCGATCGTGCCGTTGGCCGCGATCGCGCCCGCAGCGTCGGTGTCTAC
Organism: Burkholderiales bacterium; assembly: GCA_037446035.1. Lineage (GTDB taxonomy): Bacteria > Pseudomonadota > Gammaproteobacteria > Burkholderiales > Burkholderiaceae_F > DSNY01. The sequence goes on along the minus strand of JBBIJJ010000023.1, from coordinate 1,050 downwards.
ACGGGCGACGCTGTTCGTCGGCCCGCAGGACCAAAACGCGCTGGAGGCGATCGCGCCGGGGCTCGACCTCGTCGTCGACTACGGCTGGCTCACGTTCATCGCCAAGCCGCTGTACTGGCTGCTCGAGTTCCTGCACAAGCTGGCCGGCAACTGGGGCTGGGCGATCGTGCTGCTGACAGTGCTGGTCAAGGCGGCGTTTTATCCGCTGTCGGCGGCGAGCTACAAGTCGATGGCCAAGATGAAGGAGGTCACGCCGCGGATGATGAAGATTCGCGAGCAGTATGCCGACGACAAGCAGAAGATGAACGTGGCGATGATGGAGCTGTACAAGAACGAGAAGATCAACCCGCTTGGCGGCTGTCTGCCGATCGTCGTGCAGATCCCCGTGTTCATCGCGCTGTACTGGGTGCTGCTCGCCAGCGTCGAGATGCGCAACGCGCCGTGGATCCTGTGGGTCAAGGATCTCGCCACGCCCGATTCCTGGTTCATCCTGCCGCTCGCGATGATGGCGACCATGTGGATCCAGTACAAGCTGAACCCGACGCCGCCCGATCCGGTTCAGGCCAAGGTGATGATGTTGATGCCTTTCATCTTCGGTGTGATGTTCTTCTTCTTCCCGGCGGGGCTCGTGCTGTACTGGCTGGTCAACAACATCCTGTCGATCGCGCAGCAGTGGTACGTGACGCGGCAGATCGCGAAAGCGAAGCCGGTCGGGTAGGGAGCGCGGCACGCGCGCGCGGCGCTTCGCCGGCGCCGCAGAACCCGCGGGGAGTGCGGCCGTCCTGGCGTTCGGTGTGCTCGAGCGCGCAGAGGCGCACGGACCGACTTGGCTCTCGGCCGGTTGCGCGCACCCCGTGCGCCGCTGCGGCAAGACGAAAGCGATCGGTTCCGGCCTTCGCGCTTGCTCTCGGGTTCTCAGCGCCTGCGCAGCAGGAACACCGGCCAGATCCACAGCGAAACGACCCAGCGCACGAAGCGCGCGACGCCGAGCGGCTGCTTCTCTCCTTCCGCGGTGAGGCGGAACACGACGAACGCGCCGGCCAGGATCCA
>JBBIJJ010000022.1:0-28938 GCA_037446035.1 Burkholderiales bacterium | reverse complement strand
GCAGTAACCGGGGTCGATCATCGTTGCGTCCACTCGAGCAAAGGCTGCCATTGCGGCAGGTCCTTGTCCACCCGGCTCGGCGCGACGTCCCACAGCGTCAGCCCGTGCGCGGCGAGCTGGACGTAGATCTGAGTGTCGCGCAGCAACCCGAGCACCGGCAAGCCGAGCCCCTCGACGAAGCGCTGCAGTTGCTCGGCCGCGCGCGTGCGCGCATCGACGCGCACGCCGAGCACGCCGACGCGGCCCGAGTCCTTCAGCACGCCGCGTTCGGCCAGCCGTGCGATGAAGGCCTGCGTCGCGTAGATGTCGAACAGCGACGGCAGCAGCGGCACGATCACGCGGTCGGCCGCGCGCAGCGCTTCCTTCAGCGCGTGGCCGTGAATGCCCGCCGGCGCGTCGAGCACGACATGCGTCACGCCCTTGGGCGGCCGCGCGATCGCCTCGGCGTCGACCTCCCAGCTTTCGATCTTCGGCAGCACCGACGGCCGCAACGCAAGCCAGGCGCGCGCGGACTGCTGGCGATCCAGATCGCCCAGCATCGTGCGCCGTCCGCTGCGCGCAAAGTAGCCCGCCAGGTTGGTGGCGACGGTGCTCTTGCCGACACCGCCTTTCGGATTGGCGATCAGGAAAACGGGCATCGTCTCCTCGCTGGCTCGGCGCCTCGCGCCATGGGCCGAAGCTGCGGCGAGCGCGCGGCCAATATAGCCGAACCGGTTCGCGTCAGCGCACGTCGGCAACGTAGAAAAGGCTGCGGCCGTCCGCCCGGACGACCTCGATGCGCGTCGCGAACAGTTCCGACAGCAGCGCCGGGCGCAGCGTCTCGTGCACCGGGCCCGCACGCCAGGCGCCACGGCCCGACAGCAGCAGCGCATGCGTCGCAAACGCCGCAGCGGCGTTGACGTCGTGCATCGACGCGATCAGCGTGCGGTCCGCCAGTTGCGCCAGCCACGCGAGCACCAGCGCCTGGTGGCGCGGATCCTGATGCGCGATCGGCTCGTCGAGCAGCATCAGCGGGGTGGCCTGCGCGATCGCGGTGGCGATCGCCACGCGCTGGCGCTCGCCGCGCGACAGCGTCCGCACGTCGCGCGCTGCGAGTTCGGCGCAGTCCAACGCCGCGAGCGCCTCGCGTGCGAGCCGCTCGCCGTCGGCGTCCGCGCCGTCGTAGCGGTAGCGCGCGGTGAGGACCGTGTCGAGCGCGGTCGCGGCAAACGGATCGACCCAGCGGTCGGTGACGAGCGCGCGCCACTCGGCCAGCGCGTCGATGCCCCACTCGCCGATCGCGCGCCCGGCCAGTTCGATCCGGCCGGCGTCGGCGCGCCGCACGCCAGCGAGCGCCAGCAGCAGCGTCGTCTTGCCCGCGCCGTTGGGTCCGAGCACGGCCCAGCGCTCGCCCGCATTGACGCTGAACGACAGATCCGCGACGAACTCGCGCGCGCCGGCGCGCAGCGCCAGATCGCGGCAGGCGATCACGCTGCTCATGCGCGCCGAAGCAGCCAGAGGAAGACGGGCACGCCGATGAGCGCGGTCAGCACGCCGACCGGAAGCTGCACCGGCGCGGCGACCGTACGCGCGCCGGTGTCGGCGACGACGACGAGAACCCCGCCCGCCAGCGCCGCACCGGGCAGCAGCACGCGCTGGTCGTTGCCCAGCACGAGCCGCACCAGATGCGGTGCCACGAAGCCGACGAAGCCGACCGCGCCGGCGAGCGTCACCGCCGCGCCGGTGGCGATCGCCGCGACCAGCACGAGCGCGCGCCGCGTGCGCGCCACGTCCACGCCCTGCGTGTACGCGAGCACGTCGCCGCGCAGCATCAGGTTCAGCGCGCGCGCGAGCTTCAGCGCCACGGCGAGTCCCGCGGCCAGCAGCACGAGCGCGCCGAGCGCCATCGGCAGATCGGTCGCGCCCGCCAGATCGCCGAGCAGCCAGAACACCATCGTCCGCAACTGCGTATCGGTCGCCAGCGTCAGCGCGAGGCTCAGGATCGCCGCGGTGAACGCGGCGACCATCACCCCGGTGAGCAGCACGCCGGTCGTCGAGGATTCGCCGTGCAGCGCGTCGCGTGAGAACAACGCCTGTCGCGCGAGCAGCCACAGCAGCGCCAGCGTGGCCAGCGCCCCGGCCGCGCTGGCGGCCTGCATGACCGCAAGACCGGCCCCGGCCGCGAGCGCGCCGAGCGCGGCCACTGCGGCGCCCCCCGAGATGCCCAGCACGTACGGATCCGCGAGCGGATTGCGCAGCAGTGCCTGCAGGATCGCGCCCGCCAACGCGAGCAGTCCGCCGACCGCGAACGCGCTCAGCGCGCGCGGCAGCCGCAGGTCGAGCACGACGGCGGCCATTGGCGTGGAGCGGTCGCCGGCAAGTGCGCCGAGCACCGCGCCCGCCGGTGCGTCGAAACCGCCGACGAACAGCGCGGCGACGACAGAAGTTGCGCCCGCCGCGGCGAGCGCGGCCAGCGCGGCGGTCGGATGCGGCGCGCGCCGTCGCACGGCTACAGTCGCACCTCGATGCCGGCGAACGCGGCGCGCCGCTGCGTGTTGTAGCCGTCGACGGTCTCGTAGTCCGCGTCGGTCAGGTTTTCCACGCGCAGCTTCAGCCGAACCGCGGGCGTCACGCGCCACGCCGCGGTGGCGCGCGCGAGCGTGTACGCGGCGAGCCGCGTGCGCGCAAACGTGTTGATGTCGCTGTCGTAGCGGGCGCCGACGCGTCCGACCTCGGCGCCGATCGTCCACGCGCCGACGTCGCGCTGCGCGGCGAGATTCACCGCGTAGGGGGCGCGCCGCAGCAGCCGCTCGCCGCTATCCGCGTCGACCGGACGCGAGAAGGTCGCGTTGGCATCCAGCCGGATGCCGCGCCAGATCGTCGCGGCCGCCAGTTCGATGCCTTCCGCCAGTGCGCGCGCGACGTTTTCCGCGCGGCTGGTCGCCGTGCTGAAAACGATCAGGTCGCGCGTGCGCGTGCGATACACCGACGCGCGCAGCACGGTCTCGGCGAGCGCATAGCGCAGCCCCGCCTCCACGCTGCGCGCCTTCTCCGGCCGCAGATCCGGGTTGCCGAAAAACGGGAAGTACAGATCGTTGAAACTCGGCGCGCGAAACGCGCTCGATGCCTGCAGCGTGGCGCGCAGCGACGGCGTCAGCGCGTAACCGTAGGCGATGAGCCCGGTCGTCGCGGCGCCGACGTCCGAGTAGTCGTCGTGCCGCACGTTGATCTGCACCTGCTGCGCGCCGGCGGCGGCATTGACGCCGAACCAGCCGGACCCGACGCGCCGCCGGAATGTCGTCAGCGCGCCCGCGAAGGCGGGGTCGTACGCGGTCGATGCGCCGCGCTGCTCGAGGTATTCGAGCGCAAGCGACGCGGTCACCGTCTCGGCGACCGCGACGTCGTTCTGCCAGGCGATCTGACGGTTACGCGCGCGGAACTCGCCGTTGTTGAACGAAAACGGGTCGCTCGCAAAGTTGCGGCTGTCGTCGCGCGACTCGCCGACGGCGAGCCGTGCGGCCCAGCGTTGCGCCAATGCGCCGCGCAGATACGCCTGCCAGGCGGTGAGCTCCGAGCGCTCGACGTGCGTCGCCGTCGGCCCATCGGCCGTGCTGTCGAAGTCGGTGTCGTTGCGGCTGGTCCAGGCGCTCGCGCCGGCCTCGGCCGCGCCGAACGAAGCGTTCGCGCGCAGCGCGGCCGATCGATTGCGCGAGCCGTCCAGGTCCGGATTGGCGCCCGGCGCGAACGGGCCGGCAACGACCTGCGCCGTGTCGATCGCCGAAAAGGGCCGACTGCGGCGCGTGCCGACCGTGGCCGCGAACCGCACGCCGTCGCCCGCCCAGGTGGCCGATCCGCTCGCCGCGCGCGTGCTGCCACGGCCGGCCTCCGCGTCGAAGGCCGCGCCGGTGCGCGTGCCGCCGCGCGTGAAGATCTGAACGACACCGCCGATCGCCTCCGAGCCGTACAGGCTCGACAGATTGCCGCGCACGATTTCGATGCGCTCGACCGTATCGAGCGCGATGCCGCCGAGCGCGGCCGCGCCGCCGACGGCGGTGTTCAGCCGCACGCCGTCGACCAGCACCAACACCTGGCTGGAGTTCGCACCGCGGACGAACAGCGACGCCTGTGCGCCCACGCCGCCGGCGCGCGCGAACTCGATGCCGGCGGAGCGCGCGAGCAGCTCGACCAGATCGGTGGCCTGCCGCTGCTCGATCTCGCTGCGCTGGATCACGGTGACGCTGGGCAACGCGTCGCGCAGCCGCTGCTCGGTGCGCGTCGCGGTGACCACGACGGCGTCGAGCTGCTGCGGCTGCACCTGCGCGACTGCGGTGCTGCAGAGGAATGCGGACAGAGCGGCGCACGCAAGTGCGCTCCGCCGCGGGAGAAAGTGCATGGACATGAAGACCTCGCGCGAATGCCGGCCCGCCGCCGGCGTTGTCATACGGATCTGCGCGAGGAATCCCGAACCCAGCCGCGCCGGGTGCGCGGCCCGCGTCCACCGCCTCCCCGCGGCAGGCCCACCTCGCGCGCGGCGCCGTCGCGTGACGGCGTGATGCGCGCGGCCATCGGCCGGTCTCCGGGCTGCAGGTCCGCTGTCGCGCCTTCCCGCGTCGGCCCGATGCTCGAGCCTTGACGCAGTGGCCAGTGCGACAGGTGCCGAGTTCGACTCGGAGCCTGCTTACCGTTGCGGGGGCAGCACAGGTTCGGACGCCATCGGCAAGCGCGTCCTCCTGTTTCCCGTTTCACCGGCGGATCGTTTCGCCGGCACCGAAGGCGGCGCGAGTCTAGCACCGGCGAACCCGGTGCTACCATCGCGGTCATGCAGGAGGAACTCGATGCGCTGACCGCCAAGCTCACCGAACTGGCGGGTCGCGTGCGCGCGCTGCGCGAGGAAAACCAGCAGCTGCGCGCGCACATCCTCGCCGCCTCGACCGAACTCGAGCAGATGCGCGGCCGCGTGGCCAACGCGATGCGGCGGATCGACGCGCTGATCGAGCGGCTGCCGGCCGAGGCCGCTTCGAACGTGCAGGAGTGATCGTGCCCGCCGAGACGCTGACGCTGACGATCCTCGGCCGCGAATACCGCGTCGCGTGCGCGCCGGACGAAAAGGACGACCTGCTGCGCTGCGCGCGCTACCTCGAGCAGAAGATGGCGGCGATCCGCGACGGCGGCAAGGTGATGGGTGCGGACCGGATCGCCGTGATGGCCGCGCTACAGATCGCGCAGGAGCTGTTCAACGCCAAGACCGGCGACGGCATCGCGCTCGGCGACGTGCGCCGCCGGCTGCGCGAGTTGAACGCGCTCGCCGACGAGATGCTCGCGCCGCAGGAAAAGCTCTTTCCCTGAAACCGCGCCGCCCGCTGCGCCGCCTGTGCACTGCGGCTGCGATGGCTGCTGCCGCAGCGGGTGCAAAGCAAGCACCCCCGTATCTGCCGAGTTAAACTCCGTTCACCCTGCGGTGTTCGCGCAAAGGCCTTGAGTTCCTTGAACCGATGCGCAATGCGCTAGGTTGCCGCGCTCGCGTCGTGGTGCGATCGGCACGCGTCTGCTGAACCTAAACGCCGCGGACGGCGACCACTCTGAACCGATGGTTCAGGACATGGGCCGGGCGGCACGCGCGGGGATTTTTTCGCTCGAGGAGCGCGGTCCGGCAATGCCGGACCGCGCCCTTTTTTCTGCCCGCTTCCGATGCGCTGCTGGCTGATGAAGTCCGAGCCCGACGAGTGCTCGATCGACGACGCGCTCGCCGCACCCGACCGCATCGTGCCGTGGACCGGCGTTCGCAATTACCAGGCGCGCAACTTCATGCGCGACCGGATGCAGATCAACGACGGCGTGCTGTTCTATCACTCGAGTTGCGCGGACACCGGCATCGCCGGTCTGGCGGAGGTCGCCAGCGGCCCGTATCCGGATCCGACGCAGTTCGACCGCACGAGTCCCTACTACGACCCCGCAGCGACGCACGACGTTCCACGCTGGTTCCTCGTCGACATCCGCGCGCTGAGAAAGACGCGGCTGGTGCCGCTAGCGGAGCTGCGCGCGCATCGCGAGCTGGCGGACATGGACGTGCTGCGCCGTGGCAACCGGCTGTCGATCACGCCGGTGACCGCCGCCCAGTGGCGCTTCATCACGGGCAGGTTGCTGCGAGACGCATGATGGACTGGACCTTCGTCGCGCTGCTGCTGGCGGTCGGCGCCGTGGTCGGTTTCGCGGCGGGTCTGCTCGGCATCGGCGGCGGCATGCTGCTGGTGCCCTTTCTGACGATGATCCTGACTGCGCAAAAGGTGCCGCTCGAGCACGTGGTGCACGTCGCGATCGCCACGTCGCTGGCGACGATCCTGTTCACTTCGGTGTCGTCGGTGCGCGCGCACCATCGTCGCGGCGCGGTGCTGTGGCCGGTCGTCAAGTCGTTCGCCCCGGGCATCCTGGTCGGCTCGCTCGCCGGCGCGCAGATCGCGGGCCGGCTGCCGACGACCTGGCTCGCCCTCGGTTTTTCGGCCTTCGTCGGTTTTTCGGCGACGCAAATGCTGCTCGACCGCAAGCCCAAACCGCAGCGCGAACTGCCGCAGCCGGCTGGCATGTTCGGCGCGGGCACCGTGATCGGACTGCTGTCGAGCTTCGTCGGCGCCGGCGGCGGCTTCGTCTCGGTGCCGTTCATGGTCTGGTGCAACGTGCGCATCCAAAATGCGGTGGCCACGTCGGCGGCGCTCGGGTTTCCGATCGCAGCCGCGGGCACCGTCGGCTACATCGTCGCGGGCCTGCACGCGACCGGACTGCCGAGGGGCAGCGTTGGCTTCATCTACCTGCCGGCGCTGGTTTCGGTGGCGGCGACGAGCGTGCTGACCGCGCCGCTCGGCGCGCGCGTGGCGCATGCGCTCGACACCCGACCGTTGAAGCGCATCTTCGCGTTGATGCTGTACGCGCTGGCCGGCTACATGCTCTACAAGGCGTTGCGCGCATTCGGTCTGGCCTGAGCCGGTGCGTTCGGAGGCGGCCGATCGCATCCGGGCGCCGGCGATCGAGCGTCGTGCAGCCCGACCGCCCGGGCACGCCGATGCGCGCCGCGCGGCCGCGGCAGCGATGCCCCCTTGCGCGTGCGGCGCCTCCGCCCCGCATGATCGCCGCGAACGCGCCGACGCCGCCCATGCACCGGCGCAGCGCGGCGTGCGGCGGCAGCGCGGCCTGCGCAACGACGACCGCGGAGCGGCCACGGCCCGCCGCGGCGTTGGCTCGCAACCGGGCGCGGCGCGCTGTCGCTGCGCCGAAACTGCACCCGGCCGCGCCTTTGCGCCCGCCAAGCGGTGGGCCTGCTTGCGCTACCGCGCGCCGCATTCGCGCGCTTGCCTGGCGCACGCCGCCACGGATAATGCCGGCACGAACGAGAACGGCGCGGGGGTCGAGGTGGGCGGCAGCGAGCAACTGATTGCGGCGATCGGCGATCCGATGGTGCGCGAGCTGGCCGCACGCGGCCAGACACGCACCTTTCCGAAGAACACCGTCATCATCAACGAAGGCGATTGCGGCGACTCGCTGTTCGTGATCCTGTCGGGCAAGGTCAAGGTCTACGTGTCGGACGACGACGGCCGCGAGATGATCCTCGACATCCACGGCCCCGGTGACTACGTCGGCGAAATGTCGCTCGACGGCCGTCCGCGTTCCGCGTCGGTGATGACGCTGGAGCCGAGCACGTGCTCGGTGGTCACGCGCGATGCGCTGCGTGACGCAATCGCGCACAACCCGGACGTCGCGATGGCGCTGATCGGCACGCTGATCGAGCGCGCGCGCATCGCCACCGACAACGTCAAGAATCTGGCGTTGATGGACGTGTACGGCCGCGTCGCGCGGCTGCTGCTGTCGCTCGCCAGGGAGCAGCCCGACGGCAAGCTGGTCGTGCCGGAGCGCATGACGCAGCAGGACATCGCCGATCGCGTCGGCGCCTCGCGCGACATGATCAGCCGCATCTTCAAGGACCTGACCGTCGGCGGCTACGTCACCGTGGTCGACCGCCAGATCACGATCAACCGCAAGCCGCCGGCGCGCTGGTAACGGCCGGCGTGCGGCGAGAAATCCGCGCCGGCGGGCGCGTCGTTGCGATGACCGCTTCCGACCCCGACGAACTTTTCGCGCGCACCCTGCACCATCGCAACGCGGGACTCGCCGCCGGCGATCCGCTCGCGCCGCCGATCGTCGCCACCAGCGCCTACTGGCTGCCCGGCGAGCCCGCGGGCGCGTATCAGTACGGACGCTGGGCGAATCCGACCTGGGCAGCGCTCGAAGGCGCGCTCGCCGAGCTCGAAGACGCCGAGGTCGTGACCCTGCCCTCGGGCATGGCGGCCATCGCCGCGGTCCTGTACGCGACGTTGCGACAGGGCGACCGCGTGCTGCTGCCGGCCGACGGCTATTACACGACGCGCGCGCTGGCCGAAAAATTCCTCGCGCCGCTCGGCGTTCGCGTCGACACCTGCGCCACCGCGGATGTCCAACGCGCACCGCTCGCGGACTGCCGGCTCGTGTGGGTCGAGACGCCGTCGAACCCCGGGCTTGCCATCGCCGACATCGCGGCGGTCGCGCAGCGCGCGCGCGCGGCCGGTGCGCTGCTGGTGGTCGACAACACGACGATGACGCCGCTCGGACAGCGCCCGCTCGAGCTGGGCGCGGATCTGGTCATATCGGCCGACACCAAGGGGGTCGCAGGCCACTCGGACGTTCTCTTCGGGCACGTCGCCGGGCGCGACGCCAAGCTGGTCGCGCAGGTGCGCGACTGGCGGCGTCACGCCGGTTGCATTCCCGGTCCGTTCGAGGCGTGGCTCGTGCATCGGGGGCTGGAGACGCTCGAGCTGCGCTTCGAGCGCATGTGTGCGAACGCCGAGTCGCTCGCCGCGCGGCTCGCCGAGCACCCGAAGGTGCAACATGTCGTGTACCCGGGGCTCGCATCGCATCCGGCGCACGCACTCGCCCGCCGCCAGATGCGGCGCTTCGGAACGCTGATCGGCCTGGCGCTGTCCGATCGCGACGCAGCCGAGCGCTTCATCGACGGCTGCCGGTTGGTCCGACCGGCCACCAGTTTTGGCGGCGTTCACACGTCGGCCGAACGGCGCGCGCGCTGGGGCGATGCCGTCGCCGAAGGGTTCGTCCGTCTGTCGGTCGGCTGCGAACCGCTGGCAGCGCTGTGGGCGGACCTCGAGCACTCGCTCGATCGCCTTTGATACGCCGTCGCCGCGCGTGTTGTCAGCGAATTTCCGACAGCAGTTTGCGGCGCGTGCCGACTGAGGCCTTTCGTCCGTCGGTTGCATCATGGGCACCTCGTCGCAACGACCGGGTATGGAGGACGGCATGGCCCAGACGACCGCGGAAACGACGGAATCGACCGAAGCGCTCGCCGCTTCGCCCTTCGGACTGATGCTGCCCGAAGTCGCGCGTCAGATCGTCGCCCGCGCCGCGGCTTCGAAGCTGCCCGGGCGGTTCTGCAGTCCCCTTTCGAACCCGAAGCTGCCGGGCGCGGCCGAAGACGACGATTGACCCTAAATTCGGCAGTTGGCGTCACGTCGAAACGGCAGAAAGCCAGCATCCATGCGGGTTTGAAGCCAATTCCGACGACTGCGGAGCAGTTCGAAGTGGGTGATGGTCGTGCTCACTGCAAGCCTTTGGCGCGAACGCGTTTCTCGATACTTCACGGACTTCAACTGCCGTTTCTAGGTTGACCCCGCGAAGCAGCCTCGCCGAAGCTCAACGGGCTCGTCTGCGACACCCGCGCCGGAGCCGGTCGAACGTGACCGCCCGTCGGGTGCGAACGAGAGGCCCCACTCTGACGGTGCGCTTCGCGGACGGCAGCGACCCGCCCGCCCCACGCGATCCGCGGCACCGAGCGCGCGCGCCCGAACCGCCAACCGCATCAGGCCGTAAACGCGCCGGCGTAGCGGTCGCGCAGCAGGTTCTTCTGCACCTTGCCCATCGTGTTGCGCGGAAGCTCGTCGACGATCCACACGCGCTTGGGCACCTTGTAGTTCGCGATCCTGTCCTTCAGTGCCGCGATCACCTGCGCCGCATCGACGGTCGCGCCGGGCTTCGCGACGATCACCGCCGCGACCGCCTCGCCGAAATCCGGATGCGGCAATCCGATCACCGCCGACTCCGCCACCCCGGCCATCTCGTCGATGTAGCTTTCGACCTCCTTCGGGTAGACGTTGTAGCCCCCCGAGATGATCAGGTCCTTCGAACGACCGACCAGCGTCAGGTAGTTGTCCGGTTTGCCCGGACCGTCGAATGCGCCCACGTCGCCGGTCTTGAACCAGCCGTCCTCGGTGAACTCCTCGCGCGTGCGCTCCGGCATGCGCCAGTAGCCCTTGAACACGTTGGGTCCGCGCACCTGGACGTCGCCGATCTCGCCGATCGCGCAGGGCCGGTTTCCCTCCTTGACCACGCGCACCTGCACGCCCGGCAGCGGCACGCCGACGGTGCCGGCCAGCCGGTCGCGCGGCGTACCGAAATACGGGTTCGAGACGAGCATGATCGTCTCGGACATGCCGTAGCGCTCCAGAATCGTATGGCCGGTGCGCTTGCGAAATTCGTTGAAGGTCTCCGCCAGCAGCGGCGCCGAGCCTGAGATGAACAGCCGCATGTTGCGACAGACGTGGCGGTCGAAACGCGCTTCGGCGAGCAGCCGCGTGTAGTAGGTCGGCACGCCCATGAAGACTGTCGACCGCGGCAACCGTTCGAGCACCTGCCGCACGTCGAACTTCGGCAGGAACAGCATCGTCGCGCCCGCCAGCAGCGCCGCGTGCGAAGCGACGAACAGGCCGTGCACGTGAAACAGCGGCAACGCGTGCAGCAGCACGTCGTGGCCGCCGGCTTCGCGCTCTTCCTTGAAGCCCCAGAACTCGTCGAGCACGAGCGCGTTGGACGCCAGATTGCCGTGCGTGAGCATCGCGCCCTTGCTGCGACCGGTGGTGCCCGATGTGTACAGGATCGCCGCCAGGTCGTCGGCGCCGCGCTGCATGGTCGCGAACGCATCCGGAAACGGCGCCGCGGCGGCGAGCAGCGTGCCGTCGCGCCGCTCGCCCAGCGTCAGCACGTGGCGCACGCCGGCAGCGCGCGCGAGCGGCTCGATCTCGCGCGCGCGCGCCGGCGTACACACCACCACCGCCGGCCGCGCGTCGTTCAGAAAGTACTCGACTTCGGCCCGCTGATAGGCGGTATTCAGCGGCACGTAGACCAGCCCGGCCCGCAGCGCGGCCAGGTACAGCATCAGCGCCTCGGGCGATTTTTCCACCTGCACGAGCACGCGCGCGGGCGCGCCGTCCGCGTCGCGCGGCAGGTCCAGGCTTGCGAGCCAGCCGGCGAGACGGGCCGACGCGAAGTGCAGGTCGCGCCACGAGTAGACGAGCCCGTCGTGCGTCTCGATGCAGGGCGCGGCGAGGTCGCGCGGCAGACGCGATTCGATCAAGGCGTAGAGGTTGTCGTTGTTCATGTTCCGGTGAATCGCGGCGGGCGCTTGTCCAGAAACGCGCTCACCCCTTCCCTGTAGTCGTGCGAGCCGAAAAAGGCGAAGCTCGCGTCCAGATCGTGTTGCGTGTACTGCATGCCGCGTGCGAGCAGCAGCCGGATCTGCGACTTGTTCAACCGCGCGGCCAGCGGCGATCCGGCGAGCACGCCGGCGACAGTCTCTTCGATGGCCGGCGCCAGCGCATCCGCCGCGACCACGCGTTGGATCAGCCCCTTGGCGAGTGCCTCGTGCGCGTCGTACAGCCTGCCGGCGAGCAGCAGCTCCGCCGCCACGCCGGGCCCGACCAGTTCGAGCAGCGCTCGCAGTTCGGGCAGCGCGAACGGAAAGCCGAGCCGCCCGACCGGTGCACCGAAGCGCGCCCCTTCGGCGGCGATGCGCAGGTCGCAGGCGATCGCGATTTCCAACCCGCCGCCGACGCACACCCCCTCGATCGCCGCGACGACGGGCTGCGGCGCGGCGCGAATCGCTTCCAGCGCCGGCGCGAGCAGTTCGAGATGAAAGCGCCGGCCCGACGCCTCGTCGTGGCGGACCTCGCGGAATTCCTCGATGTCCGCGCCGGCGGCGAAGTTGCCGCCGGCGCCGCGTACGACCACACAGCGCACCGCCGCGTCGGCGGCGAATGATTCGAACACGCGGCGCAGCTCGCGCCACATCGCCACCCCGATCGCATTGAGCTTGCCCGGCGAGTCGAGCGTGACGGTGGCGACGTGACGGTCGGTCGTGACGTGAACGGTTCCGGCCATGGCTTCCGTGTGGCGGTTCGGATCGCCGACGGCGCGGACGCCGCCGCGACCCCGTACCGAACGTCCGCGCGATCCGTCGCCAGCGATCCGAAAAGTCAGTCGAGCCGCGCTCCGCTCGCCTTGGTGACCTGCGCCCAGCGCTTGATCTCGCTGTTCAGAAAGCGCGCGAAGTCGGCCTGCTTCATCACCGCGATCTCCGAGCCCTGCGTGGCCCAGATGTCGCGGATTTCCTGGCTGTTGAGCGCCTTGACGACCTCGTCGTACATGCGATCGACGATTTCCTTGGGCGTGCCCTTGACCGCCCAGATGCCGTACCAGGTCGACACCTGATAGTCGGGCAGCCCGACTTCGGCGGTCGTCGGCACGTTCGGGAAGGCAGCGACGCGCTTCGGCGCGGCGACGGCCAGCGGGCGAATCGAACCGGCGCGGATGTGCTGCGCCGACGAGCCCAGCCCGTCGAACATCACGTCGACGTTGCCGGCGACCAGGTCCTGCAGCGCCGGGCCGGCTCCGCGGTACGGGATGTGGACGATGAAGGTCTTCGTTTGCTGCTTGAAAAGCTCGCCGGCAAGGTGGTGCGAAGTTCCGTTGCCGGCGGAGGCGTAGTTCAGCTTGCCGGGGTTCGCGCGCGCGTACTCGAGGAAGGGCTTCATGTCGGTAGCCTGTACGCGCTTCGGATTGACCACGATGACCTGTGGCGGCTGCGCGATCGGCGTCATCGGGATCAGGTCGCGTTCGATGTCGTAGTCGAGCTTGTAGAAGCTCGGCGCGATCGCGTGATGCACGGCGCCGATGAAAAACGTGTACCCGTCCGGCGCGGCCTTGGCGGCCACCGACGCACCCACGGTGCCGCCGGCGCCGCCGCGGTTGTCGATGACGACCTGGCGGCCGAGTTGCTTGGTCAACTGCGCCGCGAGCGGCCGCGCGAAGGCGTCGGTTCCGCCGCCCGGCGGAAATGGAACGATCAGCGTGATCGGCTTGGCCGGCCAGCCTTGCGCGGCGCCGGTCGCAGCCGCCTGGGCGCTGGCGAGCATCGGCGCACCGATACCGGCGGCCGCGGCAAGTACGAGGATCGCAAAACGTCGGTTCATGTCGTCTCCTGGCTGGTCTGTCGAATCGAATTTTTCGGCTGGAACGCTGCCGGCAGGCCGTGAAGTCTGCCGCAGGCTGGCCGCATCGAAACGCCCTCGAACGCGGGGCGCCCCGCGGGTTTGCCGGGCCGCGAATGCCCGGCGACCCGCCTCGGGGCGCCCGCCGCGTCCCATTCACGCGCACGCGCCGCTGGCAAACGGCGCCTCGCGCGGCGGGCGGGATCGTACAGGCAGATGCCGAAAACCACACCGACCGACGGGCGGCCCGCTAGCCCCGATACTTCACGAGGTCGCCCCCGTTTGCGTGCGTTCTGTCGCGGTGAATACGCGCTGTCGGCCCGCGGGCTGCCGATCCAATTTGTACCGGCGAGGGCTACGCGGGCTTGCGCGGCGCCCGCCGATAGGAGAACCACAACAACACGGCGCCGGCGGCGATCATCGGCAGCGACAGCCACTGTCCCATCGACAGTTTCAGCGCCAGCAGCCCGAGGAAGCTGTCGGGTTCGCGGCCGAACTCTGCAACGAAACGCAGCGTGCCGTAGCCGAGCAGGAACAGCGAGCCGACCGCGCCCGCCGGCCGTTCGCGCCGCGAGAACAGCCACAGGATCACGAACAGCAGCACGCCTTCGAGCGCGAATTGATAAAGCTGCGAGGGATGTCGCGGGACGTTGTCGCCCGCCTGCGGAAAGATCATCGCCCAGGGCCAGACCGCCGGATCGGCCGGACGCCCCCACAGCTCGCCATTGATGAAATTGCCGATCCGCCCGGCGGCCAGACCCAGCGGCACGAGCGGAACGACGAAGTCCGCGACGCGCAGGAACGACTTGCCGCGCCGGTACGCGAACAGCCACATCACGATGATCACGCCGATGATGCCGCCGTGCGAGGCCATGCCGCCCTGCCAGATGGCGAAGATCTCCAGTGGGTGCTGCAGGTAGTAGCCGGGCTTGTAGAACAACACGTAGCCGAGCCGACCGCCGACGATCACGCCGAGCACGCCGTAGAAGAGCAGATCGTCGACGTCATGTGCACTCATGCCGCGCCAGGCCTGGCGTGCGCGGTAGCGGCCGAGCAGCAGGAACAGCGCAAAACCAACCAGGTACATCAGCCCGTACCAGCGAATGGCGAGCGGGCCGATCGCGAAGGCGACGGGGTCGAACTGGGGGTGGACGAGCGGCATCGGGATCGAGGATCGAGGATGAAGGATTCGGCGCGTGCGACACGCGCGGGCCCGCCAGCGAGCACGGGGCGGGCCGCAAGCATAAAATGGCGGCACGCGCGACGCGCCGCGGACGAAGCACTCCGCCCCGCATCAAGGCGCCATCGCCCGATCCTAAACCCAGAACGCTCGATCTCCTCGACATGCCGTACAACGAACGCAGCAAAAACGTCACGCAGGGCGTGACGCGCTCGCCCAACCGCGCGATGTACTACGCGATGGGCTACAAGGACGAAGACTTCGACAAGCCGATGGTCGGCGTGGGCAACGGCCACTCGACGATCACGCCGTGCAACGCGGGGCTGCAGAAGCTGGCCGACGCGGCGATCGCCGAGATCTCGCGCTGCGGCGCCAACGCGCAGGTGTTCGGCGTGCCGACGATCTCCGACGGCATCGGCATGGGCACCGAGGGCATGAAGTACTCGCTGGTGTCGCGCGAAGTGATCGCCGATGGCATCGAGACGTGCGTCAACGGCCAGTGGATGGACGGCGTGCTGGTGATCGGCGGCTGCGACAAGAACATGCCGGGCGGCATGATGGCGATCGCGCGCTGCAACGTGCCGGCGATCTACGTGTACGGCGGCACCGTCAAGCCCGGCCACTACAAGGGCAAGGACCTGACCATCGTTTCCGCGTTCGAAGCGGTGGGCGAGTACACCGCAGGCCGTCTTTCCGAAACCGATTTCAGGGAAGTCGAGCGGCGCTGCATCCCGGGGTCGGGCTCGTGCGGCGGCATGTACACCGCGAACACGATGAGTTCGTCGTTCGAGGCGCTCGGCATGTCGCTGCTTTATTCCTCGACGCAGGCCAATCCCGACCAGGAAAAGGTCGACTCCACGGTCGAGTCCGCGCGCGTGCTGGTCGAGGCGATCAAGAAGGGGCTGAAGCCGAGCGACATCATCACCCGCAAGTCGATCGAAAACGCGGTGAGCCTGATCATGGCGGTCGGCGGCTCGACCAACGCGGTGCTGCACTACCTGGCGATCGCGCATTCGGCCGGCATCGAGTGGACGATCGACGATTACGAGCGCATCCGTCGGCGCGTGCCGGTGCTGTGCGACCTGAAACCGTCGGGCAAGTACGTCGCCACCGACCTGCACCGCGCCGGCGGCATCCCGCAGGTGCTGAAGATCCTGCTCGAAAACGGCCTGCTGCACGGCGACTGCATGACGATCACCGGCCGCACGATGGCCGAAATGCTGGCCGACGTGCCGGCGCAACCGCGTGCCGATCAGGACGTGATTCGGCCGTTCGACAAGCCGCTGTATCCGCACGGGCATCTGGCGATCCTGAAGGGCAACCTGGCGCCGGAGGGCTGCGTGGCGAAGATCACGGGGCTCAAGAACCCGGCGATCACCGGCCCGGCGCGGGTGTTCGACTCGGAAGACGCAGCGATGGAAGCGATCCTGGCCGACCGCATCAAGCCCGGCGACATCATCGTCATCCGCTACGAGGGGCCGAAAGGCGGCCCCGGCATGCGCGAGATGCTGGCGCCGACCTCGGCGATCATCGGCAAGGGATTGGGCGAAAGCGTGGGGTTGATCACCGACGGCCGTTTCTCTGGCGGCACCTGGGGCATGGTGGTCGGCCACGTGGCGCCCGAGGCCTACGTCGGCGGTGCGATCGCGCTGATCGAAGAGGGCGACTCGATCACGATCGACGCCCGCAAGCTGCTGCTGCAGCTGAACGTGTCGGACGCCGAGCTGGCGCGCCGCCGCGCCGCCTGGAAGCAGCCGCCACCGCGCTATACGCGCGGCGTGCTGGCGAAGTTCGCGAAGCTGACTTCGACCGCGAGCCGCGGCGCGATCACCGACGAGAAGCTGTTCGATTGATGCGAAGCCGGAGTCTCAACGCCGCCCGCGCTTGTCGCGTTCGAGCGCCTTCTTGATGCGCTCCTGTTTGGCGCGCTCGAGTTCGTCGAACGCCTTTTTCTTGTCGAGTCCCAGGCGCTTTTCGAACAGCTCGAACCAGATCAGTGCGAGCACGAAAGGCAGCGACACCCACCACCACGACAAATCGGCAAACACCGAGATGCCGAGCAGCTTCAGCGCCAACAACGCCACGCCCAGCCAGAGAAGCCACATGTCCGAGTCCCGCCACGCGCCCAGGGTCTGAAGCGATATTAGAACCTATCTCAAAATCCACGGCGGTCGCGTTGCGTCGAGTAGCGGGCGAATGCCAGGCGGCACGCGAAGGGCCGTCTCGCCGGGCTGACGGCCGAGCGCGCGAACGACGCAGACGCCCGCCCTGCAGCGGCCAGGCCGTTGCGGGGCATTCACCGGGTCACACGACGCGCACGCGCGCAGCGCGTGCTCAGCGTCGCAACCCTGCGGGGCGGGATCGACTGGACCGCATCGCGTCGTTGCGGCGCGGGTCCTGGGCACGGGCCCATGCTCCGCTGGCCGCGCCTGGCGCTGCATCCCCGAGCGGCCCCGCCGCGACCGTCGGGGACTTCGAGAGAGTCCTTGCTCCGACCCGGCGTGGCCGGACCGGCTGCCGGCCGCCGCGCCGCCGGAACCGGTCGGGAACCGTCGCGGCGTCAACCGCGGCAGGACTGAGCCGTTACAATCCCCACGCTTCTTAGTTTCCTAAGTCAGCGCCCCCTGCCCTGATTCCTTGCCCTGATGGAGCATCTGATGAAAAAAGCCCTTCTCGCAGCCGCTGTCGGCCTCGGTGTCGTGAGCGGTGCCGCGTTCGCCAGCGCGGACCTGGCCAAGGCCAAGAACTGCCTCGCCTGCCATACCGCCGACAAGAAACTCGTCGGTCCGTCCTACAAGGACATCGCCGCCAAGTACGCCAAGGACAAGGATGCGGCGACCAAGCTCGCCAAGAAGATCCGCGAAGGCGGCGTCGGTGTGTGGGGGCAGGTGCCGATGCCCGCCAACCCGCAGGTCAGCGAAGCCGAAGCGCAGACGCTTGCCAAGTGGGTTCTGACGATCAAGTAGCCTGAATGACACGCGGCGCCACGAGCGCCGTGACCGATTCACGGGGCGCTGCGGCGCCCCGTTTCATTTCCACGGCAGCGGCGTCGGTTCGATGTCGGTCGCGCGACCGTCGACGAGGTCGGCGAGCAGCTTGCCCGAGCCCACCCCCATCGTCCAGCCGAGCGTGCCGTGTCCAGTATTGACGTACAGTCCGGCGATCGGCGTGGCCCCGATCAACGGCACGCCCGACGGGGTTACCGGCCGCAATCCAGCCCAGTACTTTGGCCGCGCGTAGTCACACGCACCGGGAAACAGCGACTGCGTGCGCCGAGTGATCGCCGCGCAGCGTTGCTCGTTCAGGCTGCGATCGTGACTGCCGATTTCCGCGGTGCCCGCGACCCGCAGGCGTGCGCCGAGTCGGGCAAACACGAGCTTGTATTCGTCGTCGGTCAGGCTCACCGTCGGCGCCCGCGCGCCGTCGATCACCTCGTAAGTCGCCGAGTACCCCTTGCCGGCGTACAGCGGTAGCCGCACGCCGAGCGGCGCCAGCAGCGCACGCGAGTAAACCCCGCACGCGACGACGATCGCGTCGGCCGTCAGGCGCCGGAAATCCCCCTCCGGCGCCACGACCTCGACCGCAGTCGCGCGTGCGTCCTCCACGAGGAGCCGCGTGACCTGCGTGTCGAACGCGAACTGCACGCCGCGGTCTTGCGCCGCCCGCGCCAGTTCCTCGGTGAACCGCGCCGCATCACCCGACTCGTCCTCGGCGCAATAGTCGGCACCGACGATGCGATCGCGCAGCGGCGCCAGTGCCGGTTCGATCCGAACGGCTTCTTCGGCGTCGATCGAGCGTCGCTCGCAGCCGAGTGTGCGCATCAGCGCCGCCGGCGCCAATGACGCCTTGTATTCGGCCGCGCTCGTGTAAAAGTGCAGAATCCCCCGCGTCAGCTGGTCATACTGCAGCGCGAGCTCGCGCCGCAGTACCTGCAGTTGAGCGCGGCTGTACAGCGCAAGCCGGACGTTGTGACGGATGTTGCGCGCGGTGCGTTCCGGCAGACACTCGCGCAGGAACGCCAGTGCCCAGCGCCACTGGTGCAGTTCCGCGCGCGGCTTAAAGAGCAGCGGCGCGTCCGCCCGGCCCAGCCACTTCAGCAACTTCAGCGGTGCGCCCGGATTGGCCCACGGCTCCGAATGACTGACGGAAATCTGTCCGCCGTTGGCGAAGCTGGTCTCGCGGGCCACGCCGGGCGCACGTTCGACCACCGTGACCTCGTGCCCCGCCTCGCGCAGAAACCACGCGCTGCTAGTGCCGATGATGCCGCCGCCGAGGACCAGGACCCGCATTGCCGTCGCGTCCGCCGCACGCCGGGCGGAAGCTTTCCGTGAGTTTGCCCAACCTCGTGCCGCCGTCATCGCGTCGGTCCGCGTGCGCAGCGTCCGTCATCCCGAGCAACCGACAAGGTCTCGGCTAGGGAGCGGACGGGATCCCTCGCCCTCTGCTCGGAACGGCGAGCAGTGCCAGCTTGCCACGACGAGCGGCGCAGGCTCGGCATGTCGAGCATGACTCGCTCGGAAACCGGCCGGCAGGCGGCGGTCACGAGGATCCCCGAATTTAACCCCGCAACTGCGCGATGCGGACGCGCAACACGCAGCGTGACGGGCCGCACGCGGCCTTGTTGCGCCGGAAGATCGCGCTAGTACAATGCGCCGTTTTCGAACCGGGACGGGTCATCGGTGTTCCGGGCGAAAGTACAGCGGTTTCGAAGTCGAACGAAACACCTCGAGGAGAAAGGTTCATGAACCACCTGTTGAAGATCGCTCCGCTGGCCGTGGCGGCGGCGGTTGCGCTCGCCGCGTGCGGCAAGAGGGAAGAACCGGCCAAGGCGGAAGCCGCCAAGGCGCCGGCCGCAGCCCCTGCCGAAGTGCTGAAGATTGGCCACGTCGCACCGCTGACCGGCGGCATTGCGCATCTGGGCAAGGACAACGAAAACGGTGCCCGCATGGCGGTGGACGAGATCAACGCCGCCGGCGGACTGGAAGTCGGCGGCAAGAAATACAAACTCGAGCTGCTCGCCGAGGACGACAAGGCCGACCCGAAGGAAGGCACGCTCGCCGCGCAGAAGCTGGTCGACGCCGGCGTGGTGGCGGTCGTCGGTCACCTGAACTCGGGCACCTCGATCCCGGCCTCGAAGATCTACGCCGACGCCAACGTCGTGCAGGTCTCGCCGTCGGCGACCAACCCGAAGCTGACCGAGCAGGGCTTCAAGACGACCTTCCGCGTCGTCGCCAACGACAACCAGCAGGGTTCTGTGCTCGCCAACTACGCGGCGACCGAGATGAAGGCCAAGACGATCGCGATCGTCGACGACCGCACCGCCTACGGCCAGGGACTCGCCGACGTGGTCGAGAAGGTCGCGAAGGAAAAAGGCCTGAAAGTCGTCGCGCGCGAATTCGCGACCGACAAGACCACCGACTTCAACGCGATCCTGACCAAAATCCGCGCGGCCAAACCCGACGTCGTGATGTACGGCGGCATGGACGCCACCGCGGGTCCGATGGCCAAGCAGATGAAGCAGCTCGGTATCAAGAGCAAGCTGCTGGCCGGCGACGGCGTGTGCTCGCCGGAGTTCATCAAGCTCGCCGGCGATGCCGCCGACATCCTGACCTGCTCGATGGCCGGCGAGGCGGTCGAGAAACTGGCCAAGGGCGAGGAGTTCAAGGCCAAATACAAGGCCAAGTTCAACCAGGACGTGCAGATCTACTCGCCGTACAGCTACGACGCCGTGTACGTGATCGCCGACGCGATCAAGCGCGCCGGCAAGGTCGACAAGGCCGCGATCGTCGCCGCGATGCCGGCGACCAACTACACGGGCGTCACCGGCCAGATCGCGTTCGACGAAAAGGGCGACATCAAGAACGGCGCCATCTCGATGTTCACCGTCAAGGACGGCAAACTCAACTACATCTCGACCTCGCGCTGAGGCGCGCGGCCGGAACCAAACGGCACCTGCGGGTGCCGTTTTTTTTGAGAGGAGCGGCCCACGGCGGTCGCGGTCGCGCTGTAGGATGCGGGCGCGCCCCGGCGCGCCGGAGACAGAACGATGGAAACTTTCATCCAGCAGATCCTCAACGGCCTGGTGCTCGGCAGCCTGTATTCGCTGATCGCGCTCGGCTACACGATGGTCTACGGCATCCTGAACCTGATCAACTTTGCGCACGGCGACGTGCTGATGGTCGGCGCGCTGACCGCACTCAGCGTGATCCTGTTCCTGCAGGCGCAGTTCCCGGACCTGCCCGGCTGGCTGCTGCTGGTCGCGGGCGCGGCCGTTGCCATCCCGACCTGCGTCGTCACGAGCCTGATCATCGAACGCGTCGCCTACCGGCCGCTGCGCAACGCGCCGCGGCTGGCGCCACTGATCACCGCGATCGGCGTTTCGATCGTGCTGCAGACGCTGGCGATGATCGTCTGGGGCCGCAACTACATGACCTTTCCGCAACTGCTGCCATCGAATCCGATCCAGTTCCTCGGCGCGACCGTCACGGTCACGAAGCTGCTCGTCATCGTGCTGTCCGCGTTGATCATGGCCGCGCTGATGCTGCTGGTGAACCGCAGCAAGCTCGGCCGCGCGATGCGCGCGACCGCGGAGAATCCGCGTGTGGCGGGGCTGATGGGGGTCAACCCGAATTACGTGATCGCGGTGACGTTCGCGATCGGCGCGGGGCTGGCCGCCGTGGCCGGCGTGATGCTGGCGGCGACCTACACGGTCGCGCACTTCTACATGGGCTTCCTGCCCGGGCTGAAGGCGTTCACCGCGGCGGTGCTCGGTGGCATCGGCAACATCCCCGGCGCGATGGTCGGCGGGTTGCTGCTGGGCCTGATCGAAGCACTCGGCGCCGGCTACATCGGCCAGTTGACCGGCGGCGTGCTCGGCTCGCACTACCAGGACGTGTTTGCCTTCATCGTGCTGTGCGCAGTGCTGATCCTGCGGCCCTCGGGGCTGCTCGGCGAACGCGTCGCCGACCGCGCGTAGGGCGGGCCATGACGCTGCTTTTTCCGAACCTGCGCAACAACGCCGCCGCCGCGGTCGCGGCGACTTTCGTCGTCGGCGCCGTGCTGATCGTCCTGCCCTTCCTGGTCGCGCAGACGCCGCTCGCCAACGCCGGCGTGCGCGCCCTTGCGTTTGCGCTGCTGTACGTGATGCTCGCGCTCGGGCTGAACATCGTCGTCGGCTTCGCCGGGCTGCTCGACCTGGGCTACATCGCCTTCTACGCGGTGGGCGCCTACATGTATGCGCTGCTCGCCTCGCCGCACCTGACCAGCAATTTCCCCGCGCTGGCGGCGATGTTCCCGCAGGGATTCCACAGCTCGATCTGGATGGTGATTCCGCTCGGGGCGGCGCTGGCGGCGTTTTTCGGCGTGATCCTCGGCGCGCCGGTGCTCAAGTTGCGGGGCGACTACCTCGCGATCGTCACCCTGGGCTTCGGCGAGATCATCCGCATCTTCCTGAACAACCTGAACGCGCCGCTGAACTTCACCAATGGTCCGCAGGGCATCACGCTGATCGATCCGGTGCGGATCGCGGGCGTGAACTTCGGGCGCCCGCAGAACCTGTTCGGCATCGAGCTGCCGTCCGTTTATCTCTACTACTACCTGTTCCTGGTGCTCGCGATCGTCACGATCGTCGTCTGCATCCGTCTGCAGGACTCGCGGCTGGGCCGCGCGTGGATGGCGATCCGCGAGGACGACATCGCGGCCAAGGCGATGGGCATCAACGTGCGCAACGTCAAGCTGCTCGCGTTCGCGCTGGGCGCGACCTTCGGCGGCGTGGCGGGTGCCATGTTCGCGGCGTTCCAGGGCTTCGTGTCGCCGGAGTCGTTTTCGCTGATGGAGTCGATCATCGTGCTGGCGATGGTCGTGCTCGGCGGCCTCGGCCACATCCCGGGTGTGGTGCTGGGCGCGCTGCTGCTGGCGGTTTTCCCCGAGGTGCTGCGCCATACGGTGGTGCCGGTGCAGCAGCAACTTTTCGGCAAGGTGCTGATCGACGCCGAGGTGCTGCGCATGCTGCTGTACGGGCTGGCGATGGTCATCATCATGCTGTACCGGCCGAAGGGCCTGTGGCCCGCGCCCGAACACGGATTGAACCCGACCGCCCGGCCCGGTCGCGCCGGCGCCAAGGCGCAGGCCGCGTGAGGCAGCGATGAGCCACCCGATCCTCAAGGTCAGCGGTGTGAACAAGCGCTTCGGCGGTCTGCAGGCGCTTTCGGACGTGGGGCTCGCGATCGAGCGCGGGCAGATCTACGGGCTGATCGGCCCGAACGGCGCCGGCAAAACGACTTTCTTCAACGTCATCACGGGTCTGTACCAGCCCGACTCGGGCACCTTCGAGCTCGACGGCCAGCCGTACTCGCCGACCGAACCGCACAAGGTCGCCGAGGCCGGCATCGCGCGCACATTCCAGAACATCCGCCTGTTTCCCGAAATGACCGCGCTGGAAAACGTGATGGTCGGCCGCCACGTGCGAACGAAGGCGACCGCGCTCGGCGCGGTGCTGCGGACGAAGCGCACGCGCGAGGAGGAAGCGGCGATCCGGCGCCGTTCGCTCGAGCTGCTCGAGTACGTCGGCATCGCCAGGTACGCCGACTACCAGGCGCGCACGCTCGCCTACGGCGACCAGCGCCGGCTCGAGATCGCGCGCGCGCTCGCCACCGACCCCAAGCTGCTCGCGCTCGACGAGCCGGCGGCGGGCATGAACGCGACCGAGAAGATGGCGCTGCGTGCGCTGCTCGAGAACATCTGCAAGGACGGCGTGACGATCCTGCTGATCGAGCACGACGTGAAGCTGGTGATGGGGCTGTGCGATCGCGTCACCGTGCTCGACTACGGCAAGATGATCGCCGAAGGAACGCCGGCCGAGGTGCAGCGCAATCCGGCGGTGATCGAGGCCTATCTGGGCGGCGCGCACAAGAGCGTGGCGACGAAGGTAGTCCAGTGAGCAACGTCGTCCTGAAGGTCTCCGGCCTAAAGGTCGCGTACGGCGGTCAGAGCGCTGCGCGCTCCGCCCGCCCGGGCGCAGGTTCGGCCCGCCCCTCGCCGTTTCGCCCACGCTCGCGCCAGCATGCGCTCGCGGCTCCGGCGGCGCGACGCGTTGCGTCACGCAACCCCGCCTCCGCCCCTCCCGGGGAGGGTGCGCGCGAGACAGAGTCGAAAATGAGTGAGGTCGTCCTTCGCGTCGCGGGACTGAAGGTCGCCTATGGCGGTCAGAGCGCTGCGCGCTCCGCCCGCCCGGGCGCAGGTCCGGCCCGCCCCTCCCCGTCCCTCCCCTCCCGGGGAGGGAGCGCGCAAGACAGAGTCGAAAATGAGTGAGGTCGTCCTTCGCGTCGCGGGACTGAAGGTCGCCTACGGCGGAATTCAGGCCGTCAAGGGCGTCGATCTGGAGATCCGCGCGGGCGAACTCGTCACACTGATCGGCGCCAACGGCGCCGGCAAGACGACGACGCTGAAGGCGATCACCGGCACGCAGGCCTGGAGCGGCACGATCGAGTACATGGGCCGCTCGACGCACGGCATGGCGCCGTACCAGCTCCTGCAGGCGGGGCTGGCGATGGTGCCCGAGGGCCGCGGCGTGTTCGCGCGGATGACGGTGACCGAGAACCTGCTGATGGGCGCGTTCTCGCGCAATGACGACGCCGGCATCAAGTCCGACCTGGAGCGGATGTTCGAGATCTTCCCGCGGCTGAAGGAGCGCGCCAAGCAGCTGGCCGGCACGCTGTCGGGCGGCGAGCAGCAGATGCTCGCGATGGCGCGCGCGCTGATGAGCCGGCCGAAGCTGCTGCTGATGGACGAACCGTCGATGGGGTTGTCGCCGATCATGGTCGAGAAGATCTTCGAGGTCGTGCGTACGGTGTCGGCGCAGAAGATCCCGATCCTGCTGGTCGAGCAGAACGCGCGGCTGGCGCTCGAGGCCGCGCACCGCGCCTACGTGATGGACTCCGGCCTGATCACGCTCGCCGGCGACGCCAAGTCGATGCTGCACGACCCGAAGGTGCGCGAGGCCTATCTCGGCGAGGCCGCGTAAGCGGCCGCACCCTGCGTCAGGCGCCGTCGCCGGCGATCCCGAGCCTGCGCATCCACGCGGCCAGCGCGCGTTCGCCCTCGCCACCACCGTCCATCGCCGCGAGCACGTTCGCGCGGTCCTGCGCGGGCCGGTTCTGGCTGAGCTTGAACTTGCCCTCGATGCGCTCCACGGCGATCTGCAGGCCGACGATCGCGCCTTTCATTTTCTCGCGGAAGTCCTCGCTCAGCTCGACGTCCCATTGCGCGCGGTAGGCGGGATCGTGCACGTCGATCAACGCCTTCAGAATGCGCTCCTCGCCGGCGCTGTCCTCGACGCGCGCCAGCCGCCCGTGCGCATGCACGACGACGTAGTTCCAGGTCGGCACCGCCTCGCGCGTCGTGTACCAGCGCGGCGACACGTAGCCGTTCGGCCCGTGGAAGATCGCGACGACCGCATCGCCTTCGCGCAGCCGCACGCCGTGCGGATTGGCGCGCGCGACGTGGCCGAGCAGCGTCAGCGCCTCGCCGCTTTCGCGCACGACCAGCGGCAGATGCGTGAACTGCGGTTCGCCTTCGCCCGCCGACACGAGTGTGGCGAACGGATGCCTTTCCATGACTTCGCGCAGCACCGCGCGGTCGGTGACGGTGAAGTGCTTGGGCAGGTAGATCATGCTCGGACTCCCGGTCTTGCCGACCGCACGGCACGCGCGGCCAAACGCCGCCGCGAGCGTTTCCAAGGCAATGTGCATGGCCCACGCCTTCGCACGCGCGGCCGCGGTACGGGAACGATCATCGCGCGAGTTGCGCCGCGCATATTACGTTTACCCAATCTCGTGACACCGTCACCTTGCGAGTTCTCCTCGCCAGCGCGGGCGTCGGTTTCGTCACCCCGAGCAGCGCGAGGGATCTCGGCGTTGCGCGCGGGAGGGATCCCTCGCCTTCGGCTCGGGACGACCAAGAAAGGGGGGCGCGCGATGACGAGCAAAGTGCGGCACGTGATGATGACCGGTGAGCGACGCGGACGCCGCGCGCCTCGCACGTGTCGCGAGGATTCGTAGTGCTCAGAAGGTGTGAATCTCTCTACTGCGCGGCCCGCTGGCGTCGTTGCGCGGCGCTCGGGCCTCGCCTGTCCGGTTGATATGTCTCGGCCCTGCGGCTGCGTGCGCCTAGCCAGCGGACCGCTCGCGACGAAATCTTCACACCTACTCAGTCAGCGACCAGATCGGCCTGCGAAGTGAACGCGTCGGCGAAGAACTGGTCCTCGGGCAGCCCGCAGTGCGCGATGAAATCGTGTTTGGCCGCTTCGACCATCACCGGCGCGCCGCAGGCGTACACCTGGTGCGCGGACAGGTCGGGGAAATCCTCCATCACCGCGCGATGCACGAAGCCCGTGCGCCCGCTAAATCCGTCTTCGGGCTTCGCGTCCGACAGCACGGGCACGTACGTGAAGTTCGGCTGCTCGCGCGCCCACTGCGCGGGCAGCTCGTGCATGTACAGATCGGCGCGCGTGCGGCAGCCCCAGTAGAGCGCAACCGGCCGCGCCGGCTTGTCGGGCTCGTCAACGTTGATGCGCTTGAAGAAGATGTGCTCGGCGATCGCCTTGATCGGCGCGAAGCCCGTGCCGCTCGCCAGCAGCACGATCGGCCGCGCGTTGTCCTCGCGCAGGAAAAACACGCCGAGCGGCCCTTCCATGCGCAGGATGTCGCGCTCCTTCAGCGCAGGGAAGCTGTCCTTCGCGATGCCGAACAGCGCGTCGGTGAACTTGCCGCCGGGCATATGACGGATGTGAAGCTGAAGCTGTTCGTCCGCATGCGGCGGCGTGGCGATCGAATAGCTGCGGCGCGCACCGTCCTTCAGGATGAACTCGATGAACTGGCCGGCGCGGTATTGCAGCCGCTCGTTCGCGGGCAGTTGCAGCGAGACGATCGCCACGTCCGGCGCGGGCCGCTCGATCCTCGCGATCCGGCAGGGCATCTTGCGGATCGGGATGTCGCCGAAGCCGGTCAGCTCGCGCGCTTCGATGACCAGGTCGGACTGCGGTCGCGCGGAGCAGAACAGCGCGAACCCCCTGGCCTCCTCTTCGGCAGACAGCGCCGATCGCGCGTGCGGACCGTGCGCGACACGGCCCTCGATCAGCTTGCCCTTGCACGTGCCGCAGGCGCCGTTCTTGCAGCCATACGGAAGACCGATACCCGCGCGCAACGCCGCGGCGAGCACGGTTTCGTCGCCTTCGACGGCGAATTCACGGCCCGACGGGCGGACGATGACGCGGTGACTCATACAATCGGTGCATGCAAGAGGAAACGCCAGCGGCTGCGCCGCGCGATCCGCGCGTCCGCCGCGGACGGCGATTCGGTCGGCCGCGCCTGCTGATCGTCGGCTGCGGCGACGTCGGCCTGCGGATTCTCGCACGGCTGCGCGACCGCTATCGCGTCATCGCGCTCACGCGGACAGCGGCGCGCGTGCGCGAGCTGCGCGCAGAGGGGGCGCTGCCGGTCGTCGGCGATCTCGACGCGCGCGCCACGCTCGCGCGCATCGCCGGCTTCGGCGCGCGCGTGATCCATCTGGCGCCGCCGCCCAACCGCGGCCGCCGCGACCCGCGCACGCGACATCTGATCGCGGCGCTTGCCGGCCGCAGCGCGCGCCTCGTCTATGTCAGCACGACCGGCGTCTACGGCGACGCCCGCGGCGCCTGGCTCGACGAGAGTGCGCGCGCCGCGCCGGCCAACGAACGCGCTTTTCGCCGCGTCGACGCCGAGCGCGCGTTGCGCGCAGCGGGCGCGGGCGGCGCGCTGCACGTGGCGATCCTGCGCGCGCCCGGCATCTACGACGAGCGCGAACGCCTGCCGCTCGATCGCTTGCGCCAGGGCCTGCCCGCGCTCGCTGCGGCGGACGATGTCCACACGAACCATATCCACGCCGACGATCTCGCGCGCATCGCGATCGCCGCGCTTCATCGCGGCGCGCCGCAGCGCGTCTATAACGCGGTCGACGACTCGGACCTGAAGATGGGCGAGTACTTCGATCTCGTCGCCGACCGGCTTGGCCTGCCACGGCCGCCGCGGCTGCCGCGCGACGAGTTGAAGACCGCGGTTTCGCCCGCGATGTACTCGTTCATGAGCGAGTCGCGGCGTCTGCGCAACGTGCGCATCAAGCGCGAACTGCGTGTGCGCCTGCGTCATCCGACCGTGGCCGATGCGCTCGCGCATCTGCCAGCGGCGCCGGTCGCGCCCACGGTCAGCGCGTGAACGGCGCGCCGAGCTGCTCGCACTGCCGACGCGCGTAGGTGGCGCCGATCGCGCCGAAGTCCTCGGGCCCGTTGTTGACGGCGACGATCTTCTCGGCGCGGATGAAGAAGGTCATCGGGTAGAAGCCGTCGTGCCTGCCCGCCCAGTCGACGTCGTTGACCCACACGCACACGGCCCAGCCGTACTGCACGCCGCGCACGGCCGTCGAGCGCTGGAACAGGATCTTCGGTTCGGTGCGGAATTCCACGATCGCCCTGTTCGCGTCGGTGAGCTTCTCCTTCAGATACGCCTGGATCGTCTCCTTCCACTTCACCGGTCGCGGACCGTAGTCGAACATGTCCATCTCCGATTTCGTGACCGGGCCCGTCTGGCAGGCGGCGAGGAAAAGCGCGGCGAATAGCGGGGCAAGTACGTGTCGAACGGGCATCGGCGACTCCATGGTTCTGCGCCACGGCACGAAGCGTCGCGGCCGATCTCGGGATGCGTCGGCGGCTTTGATCGCACCTTCGGTCGAGCCGCGCGCAAGCTCAGCCGTCATCGCAGAACGGCCGCACCGGTTTCCGCCGCTCGCCCGTGCAACGAACGCCATATCGACCCAGCGCTCGCAGCCAAGCCCGCACTGAAGTTTCCGGGGCCGGATCCTGGGCACGCCGTCGACGGTTTCCCGGCGCTTGCGCCATCCGGCGCGGACAGGCCGAAGTGGTCGACGGCACGCCGTGCACCGCTTGCAAACGCCGTCCAGCTCGGTCTCGGTCATCGCGCGGGGATCAGGGGAATTATGCAGTGAAGGCGGCCAGGGAAGTTCGCGATCGACCGCCCCGACGCGCGCTGGTTGCGGCCAGCCGAACGCATGGGTGGCGCCTGCGTTCGAGGCGGGGACGGCCGCCGTATAGACGCCGGCGCCGCGCGTAATCCGCGCTCAACCGGCGGAGAAATCGGGATAGGGGCGGTCAGGGTACCTGACCGAGCCCCTCCCACACCACCCGGCATGCGGGTCCGCACCGGGCGGTTCGAGAAGTTGAGGTCATGAGAGCCGGGGCAAGCCAAGTTTGTCGAAATGGGCAATGGTCAGCACCCGTTGGATGTCGCCCCTGCTGTTCCGCCACCAGCAGCGTGCATTCTGTGCCACACGCCTTGCCACATGCTCGGCGGCGCCCAGGTGGGTCAGTTCCCGGTA
>JBBIJJ010000021.1:0-29953 GCA_037446035.1 Burkholderiales bacterium | reverse complement strand
GTGCGCGTAACGCGCGGCGATCAGCTCGGCCCAGCGCGCATAGCCGCGCGCCGAGGGATGGAAGCCGTCGCGCGCGAAGAACTCGCGCGTGCCGTCGAAAGCGAAACGATAGTGCCGCACAGGCCGAGCGGGCGCGTCGAGCCGCGCCGCGACGCGCGCGAGCGCCGCGTCGAGCCGGCGCGCGTCCCAGCCCAGCACGTCGCGCAGCGGGCGCGGCAGCGCCGGAAAGTGCGCCAGCGGCGGCACCTCGAGCAGGATCACCTCGCGCGCGCCGGTGCGCGCGTGCAACGCGGCGACCAGCGCGGCCATGTCGCGCGACCAGCGCGCCGCGGAGGTCTGTTCGAGCACGTCGTTGACGCCGAGCGCGACGACCGCGAGATCGGCCGCGGCGTCGTGCGCCGCTTCGAGCAGTCGCAGTGTACGGCGCGCGTTCGCGCCGTTTTCGCCGATCACGCGCCAGCACACGCGCCGGCCGAGCTTCGCCGCGAGCCGCACGGCCAGCTCGCCGGCCAGCGCTTCTCCGTGATGCGCGGCGCCGACGCCGACTGCGGTCGATTCGCCGACGACGAGCAGTCGCAGCGACTCGCCAGTGCCGACTTCGCCCGCGCGCGCCCCTGCGGCCACGGGCAGTCGCGGCGTCATGCGGCGCACGCGCAGTGCCTGCCAGGCGAGCAACGGGCTGAGGACAAGTTTGCCGATGACGCGGATCAAGTGCAGTACACGTCGAATCTGCGGGTGCACCCGTCTCCCGCCCCCTTTCGTAAAGGGGGACCGAGGGCGATTTTCCGATCGTCGCAGCAAAAAGCGCCGCTGAAATCCCCCCTGCCCCGCTTTGCAAGAGGACGGTGTGCTGCGCCTTCTTCGGCGCCGTCGCTGGTCAGGGGCACGGATTCTGCGGCGGTCTTTGCAAGAGGTGCTATGCCCTCTTCGGCCACAGCACCATTTGCGTGCAACGGAACAGCGCGAGCGTCTTGCCGGTGGCGACTTCGCTGACGGTGGCGTCCCACACCTGTGTCGTGCGACCCAGATGGGCGCCGCGCGCG
This sequence comes from Burkholderiales bacterium, assembly GCA_037446035.1. Taxonomy (GTDB): domain Bacteria; phylum Pseudomonadota; class Gammaproteobacteria; order Burkholderiales; family Burkholderiaceae_F; genus DSNY01. Next base: position 28,910 of record JBBIJJ010000021.1, on the reverse strand, counting down.
ACCGCTTCGAGCGTGCCTGCGGTCGCGGTGCCGAGGAAGTTCGCCTTCAATTCGATCGTCGTGAAGTTCTCCGCGCCATCGGGCAGATGCGCGACGGTGGCGAAGCCGCACGCGGTATCCGCAAGCGCGATCACGCTCGCGGCGTGCAGAAAGCCGTTCGGCGCGAGAAGTTCGGGCCGGATGTCCATCCGCATCACGAGTTCGTGCGGATCGATGCGGACGACCTTCAGGCCGAACAGCGCGGGCAGACGCGTTGAGGCGCGCGCGTTCAGTGCTTCGATGCTCACGTCGGGTCGCAGTTTCATCGCCGGCTGCCTCGATCTCCAGGGGCTGCGCGCGGCCCAGACCCTTCACCCCTGCCCCTGGCCGAGGGACGGAGAGCATCAGCTGAACTTCGAAAAGTCCGGCATGCGCCGCTCGAAGAACGCGGCGAAGGCTTCCTTCGCTTCCGGGCTCTTGAGCATGCGGCCGAAGGTCTGCGCCTCGTCCAGGATGATCTTCTCGACGATGCTCTTGAAGCCGGCTTTCATCAGACGCTTGGTTTCGCGCACGGATGCCGGCGGCAGCGCATTGAAACGCGCGGCCTGCTTCTGTGCGTAGGCGAGCACCTCGTCGGGCGGCAGGATGCGGTTCACGATCTTCATCTCGAGCGCCTCTTCGGCGCTCAGCGGATCGCCGAGCAGCAGTTTTTCCGCGGCCTTGTGGTAGCCGGCCGCCAGCGGCACGAGCAGGCTGGAGGCGAACTCCGCACACAGGCCAAGCGAGACGAACGGCATCGAGAACATCGCGTTGTCGGCGCAGTACGCGAGGTCGCAATGCAGCAGCATCGTCGTGCCGATGCCGACCGCCGCACCGTTGACCGCCGCGACCACGGGCTTCTCGGCATAGCCGAGCGCCTGCATGAACTTGAATACCGGCGCGTCCATGCTTTGCGCCGGATGCTTCATGAAGTCCTCGAGATCGTTGCCGGCGGTAAAGATGTCGGGCTGGCCGTGAATCAGGATCGCCCGCACGCGGCCGTCGTCGTGCGCGGCGGCGATCGCGTCGGCCATCTGCTGGTACATCGCCATCGTGATCGCGTTCTTCTTCTCCGGCCGCGCGATCTCGATGCGCGCCACGCCGTCCGCCGTTTCAGTCCTGATGCTCATCGCGTCTCCTTGCTGCCCTGTCGTTCCTGCTGCGCGAACCGCCGCAGCGCCTCCGCCGCCTGCGCGCGCACGCGGTTGCGCAGCCACGGCGTCCAGCCCAGCAGCCATCCCTTCCAGCCGAGCGCCTGCCGCGACCAGCGCCAGAAGCTGAAGCGGTCGACCTGGCGCACGATCTTGCCAGCGGCGATCACCATCTCGGTGTAGACACGGTTGCGTACCGGCCGCGTACCGTACGTGTAGCGCGCGATCCAGACCGCGCGCGCGCCGTGCGGTCCCTCCTCGACGTTGGCCGACACGCTGAAGCCGCGCGCGCGCGTCAGCAGCATGCGCCACATCAGCCGCACCTCGTCGGCCGACAGCAGCGGGAAGATCGGATCGCTGAACGTCGCATCGGACGCGTAAAGCTGGCCCATCGTGTGGTGGTCGCCGAGCATGAAGGCGTCGAAGAAACGCTGCGCGACGGTCATGGTCGCCCCGATGGCAATCGCACCCGCCGACTTGGTGAGCCCCGTGCGCGCCTATCACACCCGCTCGAAGATCCCGGCCGCCCCCATGCCGGTGCCGACGCACATCGTCACCATGCCGTACTTCAGTTGCTTGCGGCGCAGCGCGTGCACGACGGTGGCCGAGCGGATCGCGCCGGTGGCGCCGAGCGGGTGGCCCAACGCGATCGCACCGCCGATCGGGTTGACCTTCGTGCGGTCCAGTCCGAGGTCGTTGATCACCGCGAGCGCCTGCGCCGCGAACGCTTCGTTCAGCTCGATCCAGCCGATGTCCTCGGCCGTCAGCCCGGCGAGCTTCAGCGCGACCGGGATCGCCTCCTTCGGACCGATGCCCATGATCTCGGGCGGCACGCCGCGGATCGCGAACGAGACGAAGCGCGCCAGCGGCGTCAGGTTGAACTGTTTGACTGCCTTCTCGCTCGCGAGGATCAGGCAGCCGGCGCCGTCGGAGGTCTGCGAGCTGTTGCCGGCGGTGACGCTGCCGCGCGCGGCGAACACGGGTTTGAGCTTCGCCAGCGCCTCCATGTTCGTGTCGGCGCGCGGGCCTTCGTCGAGCGCGACCCTGCGCGTCTTGACTTCGACTTCGCGGCTGCCGAGGTTCGGAAACTTCTCGACGACTTCGATCGGCGTGATCTCGTCGGCGAACTCGCCCGATTTCTGCGCGGCGATCGCCTTCATGTGCGACTGGTAGGCGAATTCGTCCTGCATCTCGCGCGTGACCTTCCACTGCGCGGCGACGCGCTCGGCGGTCATGCCCATGCCGTAGGCGATGCCGACGTTCTCGTCGCGCTCGAAGATGCGCGTGTTGAACGACGGCTTGTTGCCGGTCATCGGCACCATGCTCATCGACTCGGTGCCGCCGGCGATCATCACGTCGGCCTCGCCGACGCGGATGCGGTCGGCGGCGATCGCCACCGCGTTCAGCCCGGACGAACAGAAGCGGTTGATCGTCATGCCGCCGACGCTCGCCGGCAGCCCGGCGAGCAGCACCGCCACGCGCGCGACGTTCAGCCCCTGCTCGGCTTCCGGCATCGCGCAGCCGATGATCGCGTCCTCGATCGCCTTCGGGTCGAGGTCCGGCACCTGCCTGAGTGCCGACTGGATCGCCGCGACCAGCAGGTCGTCGGGCCGCACGTTCTTGAAGCTTCCCTTCGGCGCCTTGCCGATCGGCGTGCGCGTCGCGGCGACGATGTAGGCGTCCTGCACTTGTCGGGTCATCGATTTCTCCTTGCGACCCCCTCCCCTTCAAGGGGAGGGTTGGGGTGGGGATGGGTTCAGCGCTTGGTGAATCGCGTCGAGCACTGCACCCGTTTCATCCAACACGTCGTTGTCCCAGAACCGCAGCACCCGAAAACCGCCTTCGACGAGTTTCCGGTCTCGTTCCGCGTCTCGGTGCGACCCAGCGTGCTGGGAACCGTCGACTTCGACGACGAGCTTGTGTTCGAGACAGACGAAGTCCAGCACGTAGTTCAGGTAAGGATGCTGGCGCCGAAACTTCACGCCAAACTGCCGGCCGCGCAAATGCCGCCAAAGCACACGCTCGGCATCGGTCGGCTGCTTGCGCAGTCCGACTGCATGGACTCTTGCCGTTGCGCCTGTCTGACCGAGCATCGCTTGACCCCATCCCCACCCTGGCCCTCCCTTTGAAGGGGAGGGTATGCGGCCGGTCAGTTCCTGACCGGCTTGCCGGTCTGCATCATGCCCATCATGCGCTCCTGCGATTTCGGATGCGCCACCAGCTCGACGAAGTGCTTGCGTTCGAGGTCGAGCAGCCACTGCTCGTCGACCAGCGAACCGGGTTCGACGTCGCCGCCGCACATCACCTCGGCGATCCGGCTGGCGATGAAGAAGTCGTGCGCGCTGATGAAGCCGCCGTCGCGCATGTTGACAAGCTGCGCCTTGACGTTCGCCACGCCGGTCCGGCCCGCCACCGGGAAGCCCCTCGCCAGCAACGGCGGGCGCCAGCCGGTCGCGTGCAGTGCGAACGCCTCGCCGATGGCCGTCCACAGCAGTTCGTGCGGGTTGAAGACGATCGTGTCGCTCGGCAATAGATAGCCCATTGCACGCGCCTCGAGCGCGGACTTCGAAACGTTGGCCATTGCAGCGTTCGTAAACCAGTTGCGGATGAACGGGAATACGTCCGTCATGCCCGCCGCCTGCGCGGCCGCCGCTGCGCGCAGCGCGCCTTCCTTCAGCCCGCCGCCGCCCGGGATCAGCCCGACGCCGACCTCGACCAGGCCGATGTAGCTTTCGAGGCTTGCCACCCGCTTGGCGCAGTGAAGCAGCGTCTCGCAGCCGCCGCCGAGCGCCATGCCGCTGACCGCGGCGACCACCGGCACCTGCGAGTACTTCAGCCGCATCATCGTCTGCTGGAACTTGGCGACCTCGGGGCCGATCGCCTTGGCGCCGCCGGCCATGAACACCGGCATCATCGCCTGCAGGTCGGCGCCGACCGAGAACGGATCGTCGGGCGACCAGATCACGAGCCCCCGGTACTGCGACTCGGCCAGCTCGACGGCCTTGTTCATGCCGGCGAGCACGCCGGGGCCGATCGCGTGGACCTTGGTCTTCAGCGACAGGATCAGCACCTCGGCGCCGAGCCCCTGGTCGAGCTTCCAGATGCGCACCGAGTCGTCCTCGTGGATCGTCGTGCCGCCGTTGTGCCCCGTCGGCGCGCCTTCGCCGAGCAGCGACGCGCGGAAGATCTGGCGCGCGTAGACGGGCAGGTTCGAGCGGCCGACGAACTTCTTCTTCGCCGGCGACCACGAGCCGTCCTTCGTGTGCACGCCCCCGGCTTTCGCAACCGGTCCCTCGAAGACCCACTTCGGCAGCGGCGCTTTCGCGAGGGCGTCGCCTTTGTCGATATCGGACTGCACCCACTCGGCGATCTGCTTCCATCCCGCGGCCTGCCACGTCTCGAACGGGCCGGTGCTCCAGCCGAATCCCCAGCGCAGCGCGAAGTCGACGTCGCGCGCGGTATCGGCGATCGACTCCAGATGCACGGCGATGTAATGGAAGGCGTCGCGGAAGATCGCCCACAGGAACTTGGCCTGCGGATGATCGGTCTCGCGCAGCAGCTTCAGCCGCTCGGCGGGATCCTTTTTCTTCAGGATGCGCACGATCAGCTCGTCGGCCTTGCCGGTCGACTCCACGTAGTCCTGCTTCTTCGGGTCCAGCACCTTGATGACTTTGCCGTCCTTCCGATAGAACCCGGCACCGGCCTTCTGACCCAGTGCGCCCTTGTCGACGAGCGCCTGCAACACCGGCGGTGTCGCGAAGTGCTCGGCGAACGGATCGACCGCTGCCGGCAGCGTCTCCTGCATCGTGCGGATCACGTGCGCCATCGTGTCCAGGCCGACGACGTCGGCAGTGCGGAACGTCGCGCTCTTGGCACGGCCGAGCTTGGAACCGGTCAGGTCGTCGACCACGTCGTACGGGATGCCGTACTTCTCCGCCTCCTCGATCGTCGCCAGCATGCCGAAGATGCCGACGCGGTTGGCGATGAAGTTCGGTGTGTCCTTGGCGCGCACGACCCCCTTGCCGAGCGTGCTCGTCAGAAAGGTCTCCAGATCGTCGAGGATCCGCGGCTTCGTCGCGGGTGTGGGGATCAGCTCGACCAGGTGCATGTAGCGCGGCGGGTTGAAGAAGTGCACGCCGCAGAAGCGCTGCTTCAGCTCCGTGTTCATGACCTCCGCAAGCCGCTCGATCGGCAGGCCCGAGGTGTTGGACGCGAAGATCGCGTCGGCGCGCAGAAAGGGCGCGACTTTCCGGTACAGGTCGTGCTTCCAGTCCATCCGCTCGGCGATCGCCTCGATCACGACATCACAGCCGCGCAGCAGTTCGAGGTGATCCTCGTAGTTGGCCGGCTCGATGTGCTGGGCGTCGTCCTTGTTGCCGAGCGGCGCCGGATTCAGCTTCTTCAGGTTTTCGATGGCCTTCAGCACGATGCCGTTCTTCGGCCCGTCTTTTGCGGGCAGGTCGAACAGCACGACCGGCACCTTGGCATTGACGCAATGCGCCGCAATCTGCGCGCCCATTACGCCGGCACCGAGCACGGCGACTTTTCTGACGATGAAGTTGCTCATTGGTCTTCTTTCGAGTGGGTTCCTACGAAACCATGCCGCTGCCGCTGCCGTTCACAAGGGCAGGCAAAGGGGTGGGGATGTATTTTCGACACCAGGCACCCGACCCCGCCCCACCTCCCCTTGAAAGGGGAGACCGCAATCAAAACAGTTCCGCCGGCAGTTCCATCAAATTCTTGGCTCCCGAGCGCGCGGCACGGATGTGGTACGCGGTTTCCGGCAGCAGCCTCTGGAAATAAAACCGCGCCGTCGCCAGCTTGGCCGTGTAGAACGGGTCGACCTTGTCGCCATCTTGCTCGATCCGCGTCAGCGCGATGCGCGCCATTTTCGCCCAGAAATACGCGTAAACGAGGTGGCCGGCGACACGCAGATAGTCGACCGCGGCGGCGCCGGCCTCGTCCTGGTTCTGGAACGCCTTCATGCCGAGTTCCATCGTCAGCTTGGTGAGCTTGTCGCCCAGATCCGCCAGCGGCGTGACGAATTCGTTCATCGCCGGTGTGGTGCCGTGCTCCTCGATGAAGTCCTGCACCAGTTTGCCGAACTTCTTCAGCTTCGCACCGTTGTCCATCAGCACCTTGCGGCCGATCAGGTCGAGCGCCTGGATGGTGTTGGTGCCCTCGTAGATCATGTTGATCCGGGCGTCGCGTACGAGCTGCTCCATGCCCTGCTCGCGGATGTAGCCGTGCCCGCCGAAGACCTGCATGCACTGCGACGCGCACTGGAATCCGTTGTCGGTCATGAAGGCCTTGACGATCGGCGTCATCAGCGCCATGGTGTCCGCCGCGTCCTTGCGCACCGCCTCGTCCGGATGGTGCAACTGCTTGTCGGCGGCGAGCGCGACCCAGTAGGCGAACGCGCGCCCGCCTTCGGCGTACGCGCGCGCGGTCAGCAGCATCCGGCGCACGTCGGGATGAACGATGATCGGGTCGGCCGGCTTGTCCGGCGCCTTCGGGCCCGACAGCGAGCGGCCCTGCAGCCGCTCCTTCGCGTAGGCGACGGCGTTCTGGTAGGCAGCCTCGTTGATGCCCAGCCCCTGCACGCCGACCGCGAGCCGCGCGCCGTTCATCATCACGAACATCGCATTCAAGCCCTTGTTCGGCTCGCCGACGAGCCAGCCCGTGGCACCGTCCAGAACCATCTGGCAGGTCGAGTTGCCGTGGATCCCCATCTTGTGCTCGATGCCGCCGCAGTAAATGCCGTTGCGCGCGCCGACGCGCGCGCCCGCGCCGCTGCCCTGCGGAAGAAACTTCGGAACGATGAACAGCGAAATGCCCTTCGTTCCTTGCGGCGCGTCCGGCAGCCGCGCGAGCACCAGATGCACGATGTTGTCCGCCATGTCGTGCTCGCCGGAGGAAATGAAGATCTTGGTGCCGGTGAGCCTGTACGTCCCGTCGGACTGCGGCTCGGCTTTCGTGCGCAGCATGCCCAGGTCGGTCCCGCAGTGCGGCTCGGTCAGGCACATCGTCCCGGTCCATTGTCCCGACGCGAGCTTCGGCAGATACAGATCCTTCTGCTCCTTGGTGCCGTGCACGAGCAGCAGTTCGTATGCGCCGACGGTCAGCCCGGGGTACATCGCCCAGGACTGGTTGGTCGAATACTGCATCTCGTAAAAGGCGATCTGCAGAAGGTGCGGCAGGCCCTGGCCGCCGTACTCGGTTTCGGCCGCGAGCCCCTGCCAGCCCGCGGCGCGAAACTTGTCGTAGGCCTCGCGAAACCCCTTCGGTGTCTTGACCGACTTGTCGGCCGGGTCGTACTTGCAGCCCTGCTCGTCGCCATTCGCGTTGATCGGCAGCAGCACCTCGGCGCAGAACTTGCCGGCTTCCTCGACGACCTGGTTCAGCGTGTCGGCGTCGATGTCCGCGTAGCGCGGCAGCGCGCGCAGTTCGTCGACCGCGCCGAGCAGCTCGTGCATGACGAACTGCTGGTCGCGCAGGGGCGGTGTGTAAATGGGCATACGTGTCTCCTTTTCGACTACGTGATCGGTGGCGCTGCGCGCGGCGCGCTGTGCCGTGCCGGCGATCGGTTCGACCCCGCGCCGGCGGCGCGGCGTTTCGGCGCGTTGGCCTTCGCTGCATCGAGCAGCCGCGCGAGTCCGGCGCGCGCGCGCCGGACGCTGTCGGGCGAATTGAGCAGCCGCGCATCCTGGTGCAGCACCAGCATCAACCCGTGGATCTCGAAGACGAGCTGCTCGGCGTCGACCGCGCGCCCCAGGTGCCCCTCGTCCTTGGCCTGCTCGATCGCGCGCAGCAGCTCGTGCCGCCAGCCTTCGACGATCTGCACGACCGCGGTGCGCAGCGGCCCCGGACGGTCGTCGTATTCGCTCGCGCCGGAGATCATCAGGCAGCCCTGCTGCAGTTCGCGTGCCAGCAGCGCGAGCCAGTTCTCCAGCAGCGCGCGCAGTCGCGGCAGGCCGCGCGGCCGCCGCACGGCGGGCCGCAATACCTGGTCGACGAAGCGCGCGGCGTACTCCTTGAGCACCGCGAGCTGCAGCTCTTCGCGCGAGCCGAAGTGCGCGAACACGCCGCTCTTGCTCATGTGCATCTGCTCCGCGAGCACGCCGATGGTCAGCCCTTCGAGCCCGTCGCGTCGGGCCAGCGCGAGCGCGGCTTCGACGATCGCCGCGCGCGTGACCTCGCCTTTGCGCGGGCGCGCTTCGGCGCGCCTGGCTTTGGCGACAGGCGCGGGCAGAGGAGCGGGCGGCGGCGGCATCGGGCGGCGGGGGAACTGTGAGGGCCGGTGCGGCGGCACCGGCCCTCGCCTCTCATAAGACGAACGTTCGTACTATTTCTTACGCCCGCGCAGACCGTCAACCGCGACGTCTAGAGGGCCGCGCCTATTGGTGCGACGCGCAAGCGCTCAGCGTCGGCGCGCCGCTGCGGGTTTCCCCGCGGCCGACGCAGCGAACTGCTGCGCAAAGTGATCGACGAACAGCCGCACCTTGGCCGACAGGTGGCGCCGGCTCGGATAGATGGCCCAGATGTCGCCCGGCGCGCTTTTGTACTCGGGCAGCACGCGCACGAGCGATCCGGCGGCAAGCGCCGGGGCCACGATGAAATCGGGCTCGAACACGATGCCCAGCCCGGCGATCGCGGCGGCGACCGCAAGATCGCCGCTGTTCGAGTGCAGCGGCCCGCCGACTCGCACTTCTTCCTGGCGGCCCGTTCGATCGACCAGACGCCAGACGCGCGGGTTCGGCGAATACGCATAGGTGATCACCGCATGTGCCGCGAGGTCGGCTGGCACGCGCGGCGTGCCGCGCGCCTTCAAGTAGGCCGGCGCGGCGCACGCGAGCAGCCGCATCGTGCCGAGCCGGCGCGCGACGAGCTGTTCGCTGCCGACCTGCCCGATGCGGATCGCCAGATCGAAGCCCTCTTCGACCAGATCGACGATGCGGTCGGACACGGAAACCTCGAAACGCACTTCGGGATAACGCGCCACGAAGCTCGCGATCGCCGGCGCCACGCGCTGCACGCCCATCGCGTGCGAGCAGGTCAGCCGCAGCAGCCCGCGCGGGGCGGCGGAGGCGGCGCTGACGAGCGCCTCGGCCTCCTGCAGATCCGCAAGCACCTGGACGGCGCGCTCGTAGAAGGCCTGCCCACCCTCGGTCAGCGACAGCTTGCGCGTGGTGCGGTTCAGCAGCCGCGCCCCCAGGCTGGCTTCCAGCTCGGCGACCTGGCGCGACAGCGTCGAAGTCGACGTGCCGAGCCGCTTGGCGGCGCGAACGAAGTTGCCGGACTCGACGACATGCACAAACGCCTGTATCGCGACGAGCCGATCCATCGCGACATTATCCCGGAATCCGCAACGGTTCTTTGCAGTGGCGCCCGTTTATCTCGAATTCCGGTCGACCTACAGTGCGCGTCGCCGCGTCCGGTGGCATTGGGACACCGCACTTTCAGGAGCCGCAGTTGACGACGACGTACACGCGCACCGCGATCGCGCTGCACTGGGCGGTAGCGCTGCTGATCTTCGTGGCGTTTCCGCTCGGCCTTTACATGCAGGACCTGCCGTTGACGCCGCAAAAGCTCAAGCTGTACGCCTTCCACAAGTGGATCGGCGTGACCGTTTTCATGCTCGCCGCCGCACGCCTGGCGTGGCGGCTTGCGCATCCGGCGCCACCGCTGCCGCCGCATCTGCCTGCATGGGAGCGCCGCGCCGCCGCCGGCGTGCAAGCGGCCTTGTATGGGCTGATGCTCGCGGTTCCCCTTTCCGGCTGGCTGATGAGTTCCGCCAAAGGCGTGCCGACCGTTTGGCTGGGCTTGCTGCGGCTGCCCGACTTGCTGCCGCGGGACGAGGCGCTCGGCGAGGTGCTGCGCTGGGTGCACCTCGGGCTGAACCTCACGCTGGCGACGCTGGTGGCCGTGCATGTCGGTGCCGCGCTGAAACACCGCTTCGTCGACCGTGATGACGTGCTGCGGCGAATGCTGCCCGGCGCCGGACGCGGCGCGATGATGCGCGTCGTTGCCGGCGCGTTGCTGACCGCCGGGGCGATGCTCGCCACGGGTGCTGCGGCCGCCGCGCAATACGACCGGCTGCTCGCCGACCGCAGCCGTGTCACGTTCTCCTACCGCGCGATGGGTGCGCCGATCGAAGGCCGCTTTGTGCGCTTCTCCGCCGAGTTCGCGTTCGACGAGGCGCAGCCGCAGCGCTCGCGCGCGACGGTGGACATCGACGTCGCCAGCATCGACACCGGGCTCGCGGAGGCGAACGACACCGCGCTGACGCGTCCCTGGTTCGACGCCAAGAATCATCCGACCGCGCGCTTCGTTGCCACCGCCGTGCGCGCGCTCGGCGCCGACCGCTACGAGGTCGCCGGAGACCTGACGATCAAAGGCCGCACGCAGCCGGTGCGCGCACCGGTGACCTTGCGTCGCGATGGCGAGCGTGCAGTGTTCAGCGGCGCGTTTCCGATCCGGCGCCTGCAATTCGGTATCGGCGAAGGCGCCTGGTCCGACACGAGCGCCGTGGCTGACGAAGTCGAGATCCGTTTTTATCTGGTCGCGGCCGCCAGCGGCGCTGCGGCCGCCGTTTCCAACAGGAAAGGAAGCTCGCGATGAAAAGTCCGCTGCTGTACGCCCTCGCGGCACTGCTGCCGGCCGCCGCCGCGGCGGCGCCCGAGACCTATGTGATCGACAACGCGCATACGTATCCACGCTTCGAGTACAGCCACTTCGGCTACTCGACGCAGGCGCATCGCTTTACCAGGACGAGCGGCAAGATCGTGCTCGATCGCGCCGCGCGGACGGGTTCGATCGAGGTGACGATCGACGCCAAGTCCGTCGACACCGGCTACGCGCTGTTCAACGAACACATCCAGGCCGAAGACTTCTTCGACACCGCCAAGCATCCGACCATCGCGTTCAAGGCGGATCGCCTGAAGTTCGACGGTGACCGCGTGGTCGAAGCCGACGGCCAGCTCACGATCAAGGGCATCACGCGGCCGGTGCGGCTCACCGTCACCTCGTTTCACTGCATGCCGCACCCGATCGCCAAGAAGGATGCTTGCGGCGCGAATGCCGTGACGCGCGTGAAGCGCTCGGACTTCAACATGGGCAAACACGCGCCCTACGTGAGCGACGAGGTGACCATCCACGTGCCCGTCGAAGCCATCAAGGAATAGGTTCCTGACGCGAGGCGGCCTGCATGCCGCCGCATTCCGTACGACCCCACCGAGGAGATTGTCGATGAAACTGTATTACTCGCCCGCCGCCTGCTCGCTTTCGCCGCACATCGTGTTGCGCGAACTCGGCCTGTCGTTCTCGCTCGTCAAGGTCGACATCAAGACGAAGAAGACCGAGGACGGCCGCGACTTTCTGCAGATCAACGGCAAGGGCTACGTCCCCGTGCTCGAACTCGACGACGGCCAGCGGCTGACCGAGGGGCCGGCGATCGTGCAGTACCTGGCCGATCGCAAACCCGACGCGGCTCTGGCCCCGCCCAACGGCACGCTGGAGCGCTACCGCCTGCAGGAGTGGCTCAACTTCATCACGTCCGAACTGCACAAACAGTTCTCGCCGCTGTTCGATCCGACCGCGAGCGACGACCTCAAGCAGCGGCAACGCACCCGGCTCGCGAGCCGGTTCGACTGGCTCAGCGCCGGGCTCAAGGGCAAGGACTGTCTGATGGGCCGGCAGTTCACGGTCGCCGATGCGTATCTGTTCACGGTACTGAACTGGTGCCAGTGGACGGGCATCGATCTGGCCAAGTGGCCCGTGCTCAATGAGTACGTCGCCCGCGTGGCCGCGCGACCCGCGGTTCAGGAGGCGATGAAGGCCGAAGGCCTCGTCAAGTAGCCGCGCGGCGCCGCCACCCGCGGCGCCGCGGCGCACCCGATGCTGCCGACGCTGTTCGTTTCGCACGGCTCGCCGATGCACGCGCTGCATGCCGGACGGGCCGGGCGCGCCTGGTCAGAACTGACGCAGCGCCTGCCGCGCCCGCGCGCGATCCTCGTCGCTTCGGCGCACTGGGAGACCGAGTTGCCGATGGTCTCGACGAGTGCGCGTCCCGAAACGATCCACGACTTCGGCGGCTTTCCGCCGGAGCTGTACAAGCTGCGCTATCCCGCACCCGGCACGCCGGAGTCCGCGCAACGCGCGCTCGAGCTGCTGAAGGCCGCCGGCCTGCCCGCATCGGGCAACGGCTGCCGCGGACTCGACCACGGCGCGTGGGTGCCGCTGCTGCACATGTATCCGCACGCCGACGTCCCGGTGGCGCAGGTCTCGGTGCAACCGTCGCTCGACGCCGCGCATCACCTGCGGCTCGGCGCCGCGCTGGCCCCGCTGGCGCACGAAGGCGTGCTGGTCGTCGGCTCGGGCCACCTGACGCACAACCTGCAGGAGTGGATCGCGCACGTGCGTCGCCACGGAATGCAGCCGGGCGACACGCCGGCCGCGCCGTACGTCGAGGAGTTCAGGCGCTGGGTCGACCGCGCGTTGCGCGACGACGACCGCGGGGCGCTCGCCGCCTGGCGCGAGCGCGCGCCGCACGCGCTGCGCGCGCATCCGAGCGACGAACACTTTGTGCCGCTGCCGATCGCCTTCGCGGCCGCGGGCCCAGCGCCGCGCGTCGAACGCATCGACGCCGGCGTGGACGCCGGCGTGCTGGCGATGGACGCGTACCTGTTCTGGCCACGCGCGGCCGCGCAGTAGACCACCCTTCTCAGTCGAGCGGTTTGATCGTGTAGCCGCGCCCGCGCAGCAGCGCGAGCAGTCCGTTCGGCCCGAAGTAGTGCAGCGATCCGACCGCGACCAGATGCAGCCTGTCGCTCGCGGCGAAGCGCTCGATCGCCTCGACCATCGCCGGATGGCGCGCGTCGATCACCTGCTCGACGACGAAGCGCTCGGCCGCACCCGTGGACGCGCGCATCGTCGCCAGCACGCGCTCGATGTCGGCGGCGTCGCGTCGCTCCCACGCGGCGACCAGACGCCGCACTTCGCGCTCGCTTTCGCCGCTTTCGATGCCGCGGACCGCCTGTTCGAGGTAGGCGATCTGCAGCTCGGCACTGGCGCCGTCGAAAATTCCGAGTTGCCTTTCGATCCCTTCGATCTCGACGATCGCCTTGCCGCAGGTTCGCGCCCATTCGTACAGCGCGGCCTCGGTCGCGTACGCGGGGTTGAAGCCCAGGCGGCTCGCCTCGACGACGACGAGCGTGTTGGCGAGCATCCACGGTTTCATCCGCCACACGGCCGGCGAGTCCAGCCCGTAGCGGGCGAGCAGGGTCTCGACGCGCTGGCGCAGCGGCGCGGGCAGGCGCGACTTGAGATCGGGCTCCGCCGGCGGATACGTGGCCATCCGCTGCACGAGCTGGCCGACCCGCTGCGCGTTGAACACGTCGGCTTCGAATGCAATCACCGCGGCCTCGGCGAAGCGCTGGCTGCAGTCGGCCGGCGGCGGCGCGGTGCGGCCGACGTGGATCGTGCCCACGAGCAGCACGCGCCGGCCATCTTTCGCGGCTTCCCACGCGAAGCCGCGCGGCGCGGCCGCCTCGGTCTTGCGCGCGGCATCGGCGCGCGCGGACTGTGCCCAGCACGGCGAAAACGCCAACGCGGCGGCCGCGGCAACGAAAACGACGACACGATGCACGGCGGCGGCTGGATTCATGGCGAGTGGCTCTGGGCGAAGGCGGCGATTCTATCGGCGAGCGATCGTACGGCCGGCAAGGACCACGGCGATGCGCGATGCGCCGTTGAAGTCCCCCGTCTGCTTTCGAATGGGGGCTACTGAACGAGAGCGGATACGTAGCGCGCGAGCGCAAGCGACGCGGTCAGCCCCGGTGACTCGATGCCGTACAGGTTGACGAGCCCGCGCACGCCGTGCGTCACGGCGTCATGGATCACGAAGTCGGTGTTCGATCCGCCGGGGTGCTCGACCTTGGGGCGAATGCCGGCGTAGCCCGGCGCGAGCGCACCGTCGGGCAGCGCGGGCCAGTACTTGCGCACGGCGGCGTAGAACGCGTCGGCGCGGCGCGGATCGACCGCGTAGTCGATGTGATCGATCCATTCGACGTCGGGGCCGAAACGCGCCTGCCCGCCGAGATCGATCGTCACGTGCACGCCAAGCCCGCCCGGCTCCGGGATCGGGTAGACGAGCCGCGCAAACGGATTGCGCCCGGCCAGCGTGTAATAGTTGCCCTTGGCCAGATGAAGCGGCGGGATCGTCGCGGCCGGCACGCCTTCGATCGCGTGCGCGAGCGCCTGCGCCCCCAGCCCCGCGCTGTTGATCACCGTGCGCGCGACGAGCGCGGTCGGCGCGGCACCTCCGGTGCGCAGCTCGATGCCGTCGTCGCGCACCGCACCGCCCTCGACCGGCGTGGCGAACGCGAACAGCGCACCGTGCCGCTCGGCGTCGCCCTGCAGCGCCAGCATCAGCCCGTGGCTGTCGACGATGCCGCTGGACGGCGACAGCAGTGCACCCACACAACGCACTTCGGGTTCGAGTCGCGCGACCTCGGCCGGCGCGAGGAACCGCAGGTCGGGCACGCCGTTGGCCTCGGCCTGCCGGGCTAGTGCCGCGAGCTGCGGCGCCTGCGCGTCGCTGGTGGCGACGATCAGCTTGCCGCAGCGGCGATGCGCCACGCCGTATTCGGCGCAGAAGTCGTACAGCAGCGCTTTGCCCTCGACGCACAGCCGGCGCTTCAGAAGGTGCTGCGGGTAGTAGATGCCGGCGTGGATCACCTCGCTGTTGCGCGAGCTGGTTTCGGTGCCGATGGTGTGCGCGCGTTCGAGCACGAGCACCTCGCGCCCGCGCCGCGCCAGTTCGCGCGCGACCGCCAGGCCGATCACGCCGGCGCCGACGACGACGCAGTCGACGCGTTCCACGGCGCAGCTCTACGGCACGGTCGCGGCCGTCTCGCCGCGCACGGCCACCGAACCGAGCGCGGGCGGCGCGGCCACCGGCTGCAGCCGCTTGCTGAAGCGCATCACGCCGGGGTCTTCCTCGTCGCGGCGCGCGTCGTACATGCGCGCTCGCATCAGCTTGGCCATCTCCTCGTTTTCGAGCAGCACGTGACCGATCATCTCGGTCAGCCCGCGCTCGCGCGCGCAGGTCTCGATCGCATCCATCAGCGCGTGACCGAGCCCGCGCCCTTGCCACGCATCCTCGACGACGATGCCGAACTCGGCCGTCGACCCGTCGGGGTTGCGCGTGTAGCGCGCCACCCCGCGAATCTCGCCTTCGCCGCCGGGCGAATCGGCGTTCGCATCGATCGCGACGAACGCCATTTCGCGGTCGTAGTCGATGTTGGTGAAGCGCGCGAGCCGCTCGGCGGTGAGTTCGCGCAGCGGCGCGTGAAAGCGCATGTACATGGTCTTGCGCGACAGCCGGCCGATCAGACGCTTCTCGGCCTGCGCGTCCTCGGGACGGATCGGCCGCAGCAGGACCGTCTCGCCGGTCTTCAGCCGCGTGGCGCGCGCGAGGTTCTTCGGGTACGGATGGATCGCCAGATGCGAGTAGGTCGCGTCCGGCGCGAGCGGACCGTCGCCGAGCACGACGCGCGCATCGAGCGCGACCACCCCCAACTCGTCGGCGAGCAGCGGATTGATGTCCAGCTCGTGGATGCAGGGGATCTCGCAGGCGAGGTCGGAAACCTTCAGCAGCACGTCCAGCAGCGCGTCGAGGTCCACCCCGGGCAGCCCGCGAAAGCTGTCGAGCATCTTGGCCACGCGCGTGCGCGCCACCATCTCGTGGGCGAGAAAGCGGTTCAACGGCGGCAGCGCCACGGCCGAGTCGCGCAGCACCTCGACGGCGATGCCGCCCATGCCGAAGGTGATCACCGGGCCGAAGGTGGCGTCGCGCGCGATCCCAACGATCAGCTCGCGGCCGTGCGGACGGCGGATCATCTGCTGCACCAGCACGCCGACGAACTTCGCGTGCGGCGCGCGCTCGGCCACGCGTGCGCGGATCGTCTCGAAACCGTGCATCACGTCCGCGCCCGACTGCAGCGACAGCAGCACGCCGCCGACTTCGCTCTTGTGCGTGATGCCGGCGGCGACGACCTTCAGCACGACCGGATAGCCGATCTGGTCGGCCACACGCGCGGCCTCGTCGGCCGACGTGGCCAGCATGCCGCGCGCGGTGTCGATGCCGAAGGCGCCGAGCAGCGCCTTCGCCTCCTGCTCGTCCAGCAGCGCACGGCCGGCCAGCAGTGCGCGCTCGACGATGCGGCGCGCCGCCGGCAGGTCGAGCGCGAATTCGTCGACCCGCGGCGGCGGGATCTGCAGCCGCAGCTCGCGGTTGCGGACGAACTGCGCGAGGTACGAAAACGACTCGACGCCGCGCTCCGGGCTGGTCAGCGCGGGCAGTCCCGCCGCCTTGAGCACCGCGCGACCGCGCGCCGCGTCGGCTTCGCCCAGCCAAACCGTGACGACCGGTTTGTCCGTCGCTTCCATCACCGGCAGCACCGCGCGCGCGGCCTCTTCCGAGGCGAGCTTGATCGTCGGGCAGAACAGCATCAGCACGCCGTCGTTGCTCCTGTCCTCGACCAGGATCTGCATCGCCTGCGCGAACCGCTGCGCGTCGGCGTCGCCGATGATGTCGACCGGATTGCCGTGCGACCAGGTCGGCGGCAGCACCGCGTCGAGCCGCTCCATGGCCTGCGGCGAGATCTTCGCCAGCGCCACGCCCGCATCGGCCGCGGCGTCCGCGGCCAGAACGCCCGGCCCGCCGCCGTTGGTGACGATGGCGAGCCGGTTGCCGGGATTCGGGCGCGGCAGTCGCCCCGAGGCGAGCGCCTCGGCCGCCGCGAACATCTGGTTGTAGGCGCGCACGCGGATCGCACCGACGCGCTTGAGCGCCATGCCGAACACTTCGTCGTTGCCGACCAGCGCGCCGGTGTGGCTCATCGCCGCCTTCATGCCGGTCAGATGGCGGCCCACCTTCAGCACGATGACAGGCTTCGCGCTCGCCGCCGCGCGCACGCTCGACATGAACGCGCGCGCGTCGTGAACCCCCTCGACGTACAGCACGATGCTGCGCGTGGCCGGATCGAGCGCGAGGAAGTCCAGGATCTCGGAGAACTCGACGTCCGAGCCCGCGCCGGTCGACACGACCGACGAGAACCCGAAGCCGGCGTTCCACGCATAGTCGAGCAGCGCGGCGACCACCGCGCCCGACTGCGACACCAGCGCGACAGACCCGGGGCGCGCACCGGTGCGCGCGAAGGTCGCGTTCAGTCCGATTTCCGGTCGCATGATGCCCAGGCAGTTGGGACCCAGCATGCGAATGCCGAGCGCTCGCGCGCGCGCGAGCGCTTGCGCCTGCAGCCGGCGTCCCTCTTCGCCGATCTCGGCGAAACCCGCGGACAGCACGAGCACCGCGCGGATGCCGCGCTTGCCGGCGTCGTCGATCAGCGCCGGCACCGTGCGCGCCGGCGTGACGATCACCGCGAGTTCCGGCGCCTGCGGAAGCGCGGCGAGCGACGGATAGCAGACGTGTTCGCCGATCTTCTTGTACTTCGGGTTGACCGGATAGACCTCGCCCTTGAAGCCCGCCGCGACGATGTTGTCGAAGACGTACCTGCCGAGTCCGTCCGGCTTCTGGGTGGCCCCGACCACGGCGACCGATTGGGGTACCAGCGCCTTGCGCAGGTAGTGGGAAGTGAACATGATTCCTTTCGAGCCGACTGCGGGTGAGCCGCGTGTGCGACCCGGCGCGCCGCCCGCTTCGTGAACGGCCCGCGGCGCCGGAACCGGCCGATCGCCGGATGTCGCGTTGCAGCATTATCGTGCAAGAATTGACTGCCGTGTGACGCTGTCCGTGACATTGATGCGAATCAACGGCGCCGCCGCGCCGGTGCGTAACCTCGGCTGTGGACAAGGATCGCGCGATGGACGAAGCCAAGCCACTGAACCCTCAGGAAGTCGCCCAACTGCACGCGCGTCTGCGCGAGCGCAGAGCCGAACTCGCGGCTGCGGTCGACGCGCGGCTTCATGGCCATGGACCCGACCGGCACGACGAAGCCGGGCTGCCGCGCCGCGCCGAGGAAACCGACGACGACGGCGCGGCCGAAGCGGCGCGCCACGCCGACGTCGCGCATCTGTCGCGCACGGCCGACGAGCTGGCGCAGGTCGATGCCGCGCTCGCACGCGTCGCTGCGGGTATCTATGGCGAATGCGCCGACTGCGGCGAGCCGATCGGCTTCGCGCGTCTGACCGCCAATCCGGCCGCGGTGCGCTGCGCGCCGTGCCAGAGCCGCTACGAGAAGCGGCTCGCGCGTTGACGCGGAGTTGTTTAGACTCCGCCGGATTGATTGACTTCGGAATCCCGGTGGCCGCGGCGCCCCGCGCGCGGGCCGTGACGGGTCACGATAGCGAGGAGAGGGAGCGATGCGCTCATTGGCGCTGCTCGTGGTTGTGCTTGCGTCCGGCACCGCTTCGGCACAGATTTTGGACGAGCGCGCCGACCCGCTGAAGAACGCCTACTTCGGGCTCAACGTCGGGCAATCCGACTACACCTGGCGCAACCCGCCGGCCGGCGTCTCAAGAGACCTCTGCGGCATCCCCGGGCTGCTCGACTGCCGCGCCGATCCCGTCGGCTGGAAGCTGACCGCCGGCTACATGATCTGGCCTTTCTTCGGCATCGAGGCCGTCGCTTACTCGATGGGCGAAGCGCGCATCAAGTTCGACCTCGGGGGCGGCACGATTCTCGAGCAGACGCTTCGCGTCGATGGCTACGGGTTGTCGGCGGTCGGCGCCGCGCAGCTCGGCCCGGTGATGTTCAATGCGCGCGCGGGCTATGCGGCCTCGACGGCGACGCGCAACGATTACCTGCCGAGCACAGGCCAGAGCCTACGCGGAGAGAAAAGCCGCGGCGAGCCGATCTTCGGCGCCGGCATGGCCGTCAACGTCTGGCGCGGCCTCGTGGTGCGGCTCGATTGGGACCGCGCGCGCGCCCGCACCACGCTCGGCGAAAAATTCGAAGCCGACCTGTATTCGGTCGGCGTCGCTTGGCGGTTCTGACCGAAGCGTCCCGTTGCTGCCGTCCCGCACCCGAGCGCGATTGGCCGTAGCGGGTCGTCGACCCGCCGCCCCGACGGGCGCTCGACCAATCGCAAGGGCGAGACCGCCTCGGGTTTGCGTTCGACCCAGGCGCCGAGGCGCGCGCTTAAAGGGACCCGCCGCGCGCGTCCGTAGAATCGGCCGCATAAGAGTTGGGGCGCAGCACTTCCGTTCGATCCGGCCCATCGGCGAGGACCGCATCGGGATCGTCGATCAGACCCGACTGCCGTATGAGTTTGCGAGTCTCGAACTGGCGTCCTGCGACGCCGTCGTGGAGGCGATCCGGGCGATGCGCCTGCGCGGCGCGCCGCTGATCGGCGTGGCGGCCGCGTACGGCCTGGCGCTGGCGCTGCGGGAAAACGCTGGCGACGCGTCGCTGGCACGGGCGTACGGGCGGTTGCTGGCCGCGCGCCCCACGGCGGTGAACCTGCGGTGGGCGCTGGATCGGATGCGTGCGCGGCTCGCCGCCGTCGCGCCCGCCGAGCGCGCGGCCGCCTGGGACGAGGCCGCGCGCATCGCGTAAGAGGACGTCGCCATCAACCGCGCGCTGGGCGTGCACGGCCGACGAGCTGGCGCAGGTCGATGCCGCGCTCGCACGCGTCGCTGCGGGTATCTATGGCGAATGCGCCAACTGCGGCGAGCCGATCGGCTTCGCGCGTCTGACCGCCAATCCGGCCGCCGAGCGCTGCGCGAGCTGTCAGGCGATCTTCGAAAAGCGGCGCAGCCTCGGCCGCGGTGCGCGCCTGTAGCCTGGTCGCGGCCTGATCGACCGCGTTCATCGCCGCGCGTCACGGTTAAGCGCGCGGCGCAGGCGGTGGGCCGCGGCGCGCAGCTCACCAGCCTCCCCTTCTTAGAGCCCCTCGTCGTGTTCTTTCGGCAACAAGCCCGCCGACGCTTGACCACAGGCAATGTGGGAACTTCCCGCCGGAGGACAGGGATGATGTCCATCGAGCGAAAGGATGGATCGCAGCAACAGAAGCTGGGGGTTGTATGAAACTGCAACGTGTATTGGCAGGTTCGCTCGTCGCCGCCGCCACGGCGTTGTCGAGCGCGGCGGTCGCGCAGGGGTAAGTCGGCGCGTCGATCGGTCAGAGCGACTTCGATGTCGACTGCACGGGTCTGACGACGTGCGACACGAAGGACACGGGTTACAAGCTCTTTGGCGGCTACATGTTCACGCCCTACCTCGGGGTGGAAGGCGGCTGGGTCGACCTTGGCAAGGTCACGGCCACGCTCGACGTCATCCCGCCGCCACCGGTCGAAGCGATTTCCTCGATCGTGATCACCGGCAGCGGCGAGCTGAAGTCGTCCGGACTGTTCCCCGCCGGCATTGCCGCAGTGCCGATCGGCAACGGTTCGGTGTTCGGCAAGCTTGGCCTGGCCAACCTGAAGACCGAATTCACCGTCTCGGTCCTGGGCGTCACCGACAGCACGTCGACCCGTCATACCGACGTGTTCTACGGCATCGGTGCCGGCTACAACTTCACCAAGAACTTCGGCGTGCGCGCCGAGTGGGAGCGTTTCCGCATCAAATACAGCGACGGCGTGGACGAGTGCAAGGACGACGTCGACCTGCTTCCGGTCGGCGTGATCTATCGCTTCTGACCGGTTCCGCGATCGGTCGGGCAACCGCGGCCTCGGGCGCGGTTTTTTCTTGCCGGTGCGCGGAGATCGCGGCGGCCGCATAATCGACGGCATGAAGGTCGAAGGCACCCATTACCGCTCGCTCTGGCCGATCGACACGCGCGCCGTCGGCATCGTCGACCAGACGCGGCTGCCGTACGCGTTCGCCACGCTCGAGCTGGCGTCCACCGCGGCGGTCGTCGACGCGATCCGCACGATGAAGCTGCGCGGCGCGCCGCTGATCGGCGTGGCGGGTGCATTTGGCCTGGCGCTGGCGATGAACGAGGACGCGGACGAAGCGAATCTCGCGCGCGCGGTCGCCACGCTTGCCGCCGCGCGCCCGACCGCGGTCAACCTGCGCTGGGCGCTCGATCGCATGCAGCGGCTGCTCGCGCGCACCGCGCGCGGCGAGCGAGCGGACGTGGCGTGGCGCGAGGCCGCGCGCATCGCCGACGAGGACGTCGAAATTAATCGCGCGCTGGGCGCGCACGGCGCGCGGCTGATCGCCGCCGCACACGCACGCGCCGGACGCACCGTCGAGATCCTGACCCACTGCAACGCGGGCTGGATCGCGACCGTCGACTACGGCACCGCGCTGTCGGCGATCTACCAGGCGCACGATGCGGGCGTGCCGCTGCACGTGTGGGTCGACGAAACCCGGCCGCGCAACCAGGGGCTGCTGACCGCGTGGGAGCTCGCCGCGCACGGCGTGCCGTACACGCTGGTCGCCGACAATGCCGGCGGCCATCTGATGCAGCGCGGGCACGTCGATCTGGTGCTGGTCGGCGCCGACCGCGTGACCGCGGCGGGCGACGTCTGCAACAAGATCGGCACGTACCTGAAGGCGCTGGCCGCGCACGATAACGGCGTGCCGTTCTACGCGGCGGTGCCTTCGCCGACGATCGACTGGCGCGTGCGCGACGCGCTCGCCGAGATCCCGATCGAGGAGCGCGACGGCGACGAGCTGCGGGTGCTCGCGGGCCTCACCGACGCGGGCGAAGCGACGCGCGTGCGCATCGCCGCCGCGTCGGTCCCGGTGAGCAATCCTGCGTTCGATGTCACGCCCGCGCAACTGGTCAGCGCGATCATCACCGAACGAGGCATCGCCGCGCCGCGCGAGCTGGCGGCGCTGTTTCCAGATCTGCGCGCGGCGGCGTGAGCACCCTTAACCCCACTTCCGTTGCGCTTCGGCCGGCAGCGGCCCGGTGCCGCGGGCCGCGCGCCGACGGCGCGCGACGGCCCGCCGAGAACGGATGACCGCGCCCAACGACATCGCCGAAGACGGACCCGGACTACGCGCGGAACTCATCGCGGTGGCACGCCGGATGAACGCGGTCGGCATCAACGTCAACAAGGCCGGCAACGTGTCGGTGCGCTGCATGCGCGGTGCGCGTACGGGGCTGCTGGTCACGCCGACCGGGATCCCGTACGACGCGCTCGAGCCGGCAGACCTCGTCTTCCTGCCGCTTGCGGCCGCGCGCACCGCAGAAGCTGCGCCGGCGGGCGCCGTCGGCCGACGCGCGCCCAGCAGCGAGTGGCGCTTCCACGTCGACATCCTGCGCGAGCGGCCGGAACTTTCCGCGATCGTTCACACGCATTCGCCGGCGGCGACCGCGCTCGCCTGCCACGGTCTGGGGCTGCCGGCGTTCCACTACATGGTGGCGATGGCCGGCGGCCACGACATCCGCTGTGCCGAATACGCCACCTTCGGCACGCAGGCGCTGTCGGACAATGCGCTGGTCGCACTCGCCGGCCGCAAGGCCTGCCTGCTCGCGCATCACGGCGTCATCGCCTGCGGCGCGACGCTCGCCGCGGCGCTGGCGCTCGCGATCGAAGTCGAACATCTCGCGCGCATCTACCTGCAGGCGCGCGTGTTGGGCGAGCCGCCGCGGCTGTCGGACGAAGAAATGGCGCGCGTGCTGGAAAAGTTCGGCAGCTACGGCGCGCCGGCGCCTGGCGCGTGAGCACCGGGCACGCGCGCCCACAGTCCGAAATTCACGTTGCCTGCGGGCCGACCGCCGACGAAAATCCGGGCCGAACGGAGACGGAAATATCCTCGATGTCCGGCAACAAGGGGGATGCCAAGCCGGGCGCAGGCTGGACTGCGGTCACGCTGTCGCTCGACCGCAACCGGCCGGGCGAGACCTCGGTCCGCGCAGCGATGTGGCCGACGCTGACGCTCGACACCGAGGAGCGCTGGTTCGACGAGCTGTACGTCTGGACCGAGGGCTTCCAGCCCGGCACGATGCAGCGCGCGCGCATCCAACGGAATGCGCTCGCCAAGGCGTTCGTGCTGCTCGAGCGCGAAAAGGTCAGGCGGATCGGGGTGACGCTGTCATTCGGCACCGTCGAGCGCTGCCTCGACCTCGTCACCGACACGTTCGATGCGCACCGCTTCCACGTACACCGGCTCGTCGTGCTGTTGCGCGGACAGCTCGAGCGGCTGCGCTCGCCGTACCGCGTACAGAGTTTCATCGAGTGGCTGCGCGCGCAGCACGTGCCGGTCGGCTATCGCGTGGCCGCCCCGCGCGTCAGCATGGAGATCAAGGCGATCGACTTCGTGCGGCCAGATTTCGCCAAGCTGCTCGCGCCGACGTCCAGGCGCCCCGAATACTGGGAAGACGTCGTGCTCGAGGCGCGCGCGTCCGGGCTGCGCGCCGAGCGCCTGATCGTCGCCGGCATCGAAACGCGCGAGCAACGCGCGCTGGCGGTGTCCGCGGGCTTCGGCTTTGCGCAGGGATCGGCGATGCGGCCGGCGTATGACCCGCCGTCGATCCGCACGCCGCCGACGCTGCCGCCACGGGGCGAATCCGAGGCGGCGATCGACGATACCCAGCGCTGATGGCGGCCGAGCTCGCGCGCGCAGCGACAGGCCGCGCGAGCGACCGCCGCAATCGGGTTCAGGCGAACTTGGCCAGCGCGCGCGCGATGCGCTGCACGCGCGCGTCCTGCTTTTCGCCTTTCGTGGCCGAGAACTGCGGGTGTTCGATGGCGCACGCGAGCAGCTCGTAGAACGCGCGGTCGAGCGCCTTGCGTGCGGCCGACAGTTGCTGCGCGACCGCCTCGCAGTCCTCGTTCGCCTCGATCATGTGCTGCACGCCGCGGATCTGGCCCTCGACGCGTTTCAGCCGCATCAGCAGGTCGTGCCGCGCGGTCGCGGCGTCGCGCGTTTCGGCCATCGTCACCTCACGCGCAGGCGCGCGCCTCGGGCACGCCGAGCTTCTTCAGGATCCAGCCGAGCGGGCAGACGTTGGTGAAGCCGAACTGCAGCAGATTGGCGCCGACGAACGCGGTGAACGCGAGCCACCACTTGGACAGGAACAGCGGGCTCGCCTCGACGCCGAAGGCGAGCGAAAGCAGGATGAACGTGCCGGCAAAAACCCGGATGTAGCGTT
This sequence comes from Burkholderiales bacterium, assembly GCA_037446035.1. GTDB lineage: Bacteria > Pseudomonadota > Gammaproteobacteria > Burkholderiales > Burkholderiaceae_F > DSNY01. The sequence continues at coordinate 4,666 of JBBIJJ010000021.1, read as the reverse complement.
CGACGGTCATGTCAGACTCCTTGCGGGTTGGGTTGAACTTCGGATGGGGTCGCGCACACGCGCGCGGCTTCCTGCCGCCACGTCGCCGCGTAATAGAGCACCGGAATGACGACCAGCGTCAGCAGCGTCGACACGAAGATGCCGAACAGCAGCGAGATCGCCAGACCGTTGAAGATCGGGTCGTCGAGGATGAACACGGCGCCGAGCATCGCCGCCACCGCGGTCAGCACGATCGGCTTGGCGCGCACCGTGGCGGCGTCGATCGTCGCCTGCTGCAGGTCGCCGCACTCGGCGAGCCGCATGTGGATGAAGTCCACCAGCAGGATCGAGTTGCGCACGATGATGCCGGCCAGCGCGATCATGCCGATCATCGAGGTCGCGGTGAACTGCGCGCCGAGCAGCGCATGCCCCGGCAGCACACCGATGATGGTCAGCGGAATCGGCGCCATGATGATCAGCGGCGTCAGGTACGAGCGGAACTGCGCCACCACCAGCAGGTAGATCAGGATCAGGCCGACGCCGTACGCGATGCCCATGTCGCGGAACGTCTCGTACGTGATCTGCCACTCGCCGTCCCACTTCAGCCCGAACGCGGTGAAGCGGTCCGACGGCTGCGCGATCCAGTGCTCTTCGAGCGGCAGCCCGCCGGGAGGCTCGAGCTTGGCGATGCCGGCGCGCAGTCCGAACATGCCGTACAGCGGCGAGTCCGTCTTGCCGGGCCCGCCGGCGACGTCGCCGACCACGTACACGACCGGCTGCAGATCCTTGCGGTAGATGATGCGCTCCGCCGGCAGCGTCTGCGGCCGCACGAGCTCGGCGAGCGCCACCTCGTTGCTGCGGCCGTTGGCGTCCTGGCCGCGCAGCCGCAGCTTGAGCACCGCATCCAAGCTGCCCATCGCCTCGGGCGCGAGCGCCACGCGCACCGGCACCGCGTACTTGCTCGTGCCGTCGTGCAGCGGCGTGACGTCCTCGCCGGCGAGCGCGAGCCGCGCGGCGCGCGCCACCTCCGCGACCGGAATGCCATACATCGCCGCCTTGGCCGCGTCGACACGCAGCACGACGCGGCTGGCCGCATCGAGCGTCGAGTCGTCGATCGCGACGATGTCGGGCGTGGCCTCGAACACCGCGCGCACCTGCTTGGCGAGCCTGATCTGCGCGTCATAGTCGGGGCCGTAGATCTCGGCGACGATCGGCGACAGCACCGGCGGGCCGGGCGGCACCTCCACGACCTTGATGTCGGCGCCATGGCGCTTGGCGATCGCCTGCAATGCCGGCAGCACGCCCTGCGCGATGTCGTGACTCTTGCGGTCGCGCGCGTGCTTGTCGACGAGGTTGACCTGCAGGTCGCCGACTTCGCCGCCGGTCCGCAGGTAGTACTGCCGCACCAGCCCGTTGAAGTTGATCGGCGCGGCCAGTCCCGCGTAAGCCTGCACGCTGGTGACTTCGGGCACCTTGGCGACTTCGGCGGCCAGCTCGCGCAACACGCCGGCGGTGCGCTCGACCGCGGTGCCGGTGGGCATGTCGACGACGACCTGGAACTCGCTCTTGTTGTCGAACGGCAGCATCTTGAGCACGACCAGCTTGGCCGGCACCAGCGCCACCGACAGCGCGATCGCGACGAAGACGCCGATCCATAGCATGCGGCGATGGCCCTTGCCGGCGTCGCCGCGCAAAAATGGCGTCATCACCTTAGTGAAGAACTCCGCCAGCCTGCGCGACAGCTTGTCGGCCGAGGCCGGCGCCGCGTGCGCGCCCGCCCGGTGCCGGTGCAGCAGCCGCAGCGCGAGCCAGGGCGTGACGACGAACGCGATCGCCAGCGACAGCAGCATGCCCATCGACGAGTTGATCGGGATCGGCGCCATGTACGGGCCCATCAGCCCGGTGACGAACGCCATCGGCAGCAGTGCCGCGATGACGGTCAGCGTGGCCAGGATCGTCGGCCCGCCGACCTCGTCGACCGCGCGCGGGATCATCTCCGTCGGCGCCGCGTGGTCGAAGGAGGCGCGGCGATGAATGTTTTCCACCACGACGATCGCGTCGTCGACCAGGATGCCGATCGAGAAGATCAGCGCGAACAGTGACACGCGATTCAGCGTGAAGCCCCACGCCCACGACGCGAACAGCGTGGTGGCGAGCGTCAGCACGACCGCGATGCCGACGATCAGCGCCTCGCGCCGGCCGAGCGTGGCCCACACCAGCGCGACGACCGACAACGTGGCGAAGATGAGCTTCTGGATCAGTTGGTTCGCCTTGTCGCGCGCGGTGTCGCCGTAGTTGCGCGTCAATGCGATCTGCACGTCGTCCGGAATCACGGTGCCGCGCAGCTCGTCGATGCGCTTGATCACGGCGTCGGCCACCGTCGCGGCGTTCTCGCCGGCCTTCTTCGACACCGCGATCGTGACCGCCGGAAACTCGGTGTAGCGCGTCGCGCCGTCGGCCGCCTGGACGTTTTCGCCGTGCCAGACGAAGCGCGTCGGCAGATCGGCGCCGTCGGTCACGCGCGCGACATCGGACAGATAAACGGGCCGGCGCGCGCTGCCCTCGCCGCGCACGCCGACGACCAGTTGCGCCACGTCGCGCGCATCGCCAAAGAATTCGCCGGTGCGTACCTCGATGGCGCGGTTGCCGCTTGTCAGGCTGCCGGCCGGCGCCGACGCGTTGGTCGCGCGCAGCGCGCGCTCGATGTCGGTGACCGTGACGCGATGCGCAGCGAGCCGCTCCGGGTCGAGGGTGACGCGTACGACCTGATCCGGTCCGCCCAAGGTCGCCACTTCGCGCGTGCCCGGCACGCGCTTCAGTTCGATCTCCATCGCGTGTGCGATCTTCGCCAGGCTTTCGGCGGTGGCGTCGGCGCGCTTCGAGTACATGGTCATCGACACGATAGGCACGTCGTCGATGCCCTTCGGCTTGACGATGAACTCGCCCACCCCCAGGTGCGCCGGCACCCAGTCGCGGTTGGCGAGCAGCGTGTCGTGCAGCCGCACCAGCGCGGCGATGCGGTCTTCGCCGACCTCGAACTGCACGGTCAGGATGGCCAGCCCCGGTCGCGTGACCGAGTACACATGCTCGATGCCGGTGATCTGCGAGACGACCTGCTCGGCCGGCACCGTGACGAGGTTGTGGACGTCTTCGCTGGTGGCGCCCGGGAACGGGATGAAGACGTTGGCCATCGTCACGTTGATCTGCGGCTCTTCCTCCTTGGGCGTGACGAGCACCGCGAAGACGCCCATCAGCAGGGCGACCAGCGCCAGCAGCGGCGTGAGCTGCGAGGTCAGGAACGCGCGCGCGATGCGCCCGGAGACGCCGAGCGCGGCGTGAGGTTCGGCGCTCATTGCTTCGCCACCAGCGGGTTCAGCTGCACCCGCTCGCCTTCGGCCAGCCCGGCGAGCACTTCGACCACGCCGCCTTCGTGCGCCGGCCCGACGCGCACCTGCCGCAATTGCTGCGCACCGTCGGCACCGACCACGTACGCGGCCGTCAACTCGCCGCGGCGGATCAAGGCGTCGGCGGGCATCACCAGCTTGCGCGCGGTGCCGAGCGGCACACGGATCTTCGCGGCGGTACCCGGCACAACGCCGGCCGGCAGCTCTGCGGGCAGGTCGGCGCGAATCAGCGTCGACAGCAGCCGCGCGTCGGCCGCGGGCAGCACGGTCACCCGCGTGGCCGCGACGATGCGGTTGGCCGCCGGCAGCTCCACGTTCGCCTTGTTCACCTTGGCCGCCTGCGGCAGCACGAACTGCGGCAGGCTGCCGACCGCGCGCAGCGCGCCCGGATCGTGCAGCGCGAGCAGCGGCTTGCCCGGCGTGGCGAGTTCACCCAGCTCCACGAGTCGCTGCGACACCACGCCGTCGATCGGCGCGCGCACCTCGGCGAAGCTGCGCGCGGTCAGCGCCTGCGCGCCGCCGGCGCGCGCCGCCTCCAGCGCCGCCAGCGCGGCCTTGTAGTCGGCGTCGGCCTTGTCCAGCGCGGCCTGACTGACGAAGTTCTGCGCGACCAGGCTCCTGGTGCGCTCGTAGTTGAGCCTGGCCTGCGCGGCCGCCGCTTCGGCCTGCGCCACGCCGGCGCGGCTGGCGGCGACCTGGGCGTCGACCTCGCGCGTGTCGATGCGCGCCAGCACCTGCCCGCGCTTGACGCGATCGCCGGCGTCGACGAAAAGGTGTGTGACCGTGCCGGCGATCTGCGCCGATACGGTCGCCTGCCGCACCGCTTCGACGACGGCGTCGGCCGCGTAGAAGTCCTCGACCGTGCGCAGCTCGACCGGCGCGACGGGCAACCCCGGCGCCGGCGGCGGCGCGGGCTGCGTCTTGTCCTGGGCGGAGAGCACGCCGGCGGCCACGGCGCCGGTCAGTGCGAAGGCCGCGGCGATCCATCTGCGATTCATTTCTTCGTTCCGGTGGTTCGACTTGGCGCACTATATACCATAGGGGGTACCGTATCAAGCCCCCCTGCCCCGTCGCCTTCCGGCCGGTCGGCGCGGGCCGGGTTCCGTGTTCCGTGTTCAGCGCCCGGCGTCCTTCAGCTTCGCGATGCCGAGCGCCTTCATCACGTACTTCTCGTAGATCGGCTCGGACGTGCCCTTCTTCAGCTTGCGGATGAAGTACTTCTCGAACGCGATCTTGGTCAGGTGCACCCACTTGCCTTCGCTGAACCAGTTGACGTTGCGCGG
>JBBIJJ010000020.1:0-30248 GCA_037446035.1 Burkholderiales bacterium | reverse complement strand
TTCACAGACACCGGACGCCTCGCGTCGCCGTGCAGGGTCGACGCGCGTCAGTCCCGCACGCGGCGATACAGCCGCAGCACCTCGTCGGGGCGTGCCGGCCAGCGGCCTTCCCAGACGAGTTGCCAGCCGCCGCGGGGCGGATCGTTGTCCAGTTCGGAACGCAGCGAATCGCGCTGCAGCGCCAGCGGGCAGTCCACACCGGCCCCCTCGGGCGCGAAGCGCAGGCCGCTGTGGAAGGCGAAGGCCGCCCGATGCGCCGGGGTGAGTCGGTGTGCTTCGACGCAGCCGGACGGATTCGCGGCGCTTTCGACGTGCAGCCGCAGTTCGCGCGCAAGCGGCGCGAACGAGCGGCTGTAGTCGACCGCAGGCTGAAACAGCGCGATGAGCACGACCCACAACATTGTCAGGCCGCCGCCGGCCAGCGCCGGGCCGCGCCACAGCATCGGCGGGTGGCGCAGCACGCGCCAGCCGACGAAGGCGATCCACCCGATGCTCGCTGCCGCGGCCAGCGCGACCGGCACCAGCGGCGCGGGTGCGACGTAGCCCGGCACCAGCCGCTCGATCGAGGCGGCCATTTTCGGCGGGGTCCCCGTCAGCATCGCGACGTAGTAGGCCCATAGCGCGAACGCGAAGAACGAGAAGATCACGATCGAGAACCAGTCGATGACGTTTTCCGCGGCGCGCCGCAGCGTGGTCGCGCCGAACGCGGCGAGCACGACGAGCGGTGCGGCGATCAGCGACAGATAGGTCCGGCTCGATTGCTCGGCGAGCAGCAGCGTGAGCAGCGTCGCCGCGGCCGCCAGTGCCGGCACGACGATGTGCGGGCTGCGCAGTCCGTGCCGCCACGCGTACAACGTCCACGCGGCGAGCGGCCACAACGGCCACATCGCCCAGGCCAGATTGCGGACCGCCCACCAAAGGTCGCCCGCGCTCGGCAGCCCGACCGAGCGCCACGCCCAGGCGCCCCACGCAGCGAAGTACGCGCTGCGCGAATCGGCGGGCAGCGCCAGCGCCGCGAGCGGCCACAGACTGAACACGGCCGTCGCACTCGCCGCGAGCACGGCAAGTGCGGTGCGTCGGACGGGGTCGCGCTGGACGATCCACAACGCAGCGGCGAGCGCGCCGAGAAGCAGCACCGCCGGCAGCGGGCCACGCGCGAGCGCCAGCGCGCCGGTGGCCGCACCGGCGACCAGCGCGCCGACGACCGGACGATCGGGCGCGCGCGCCAGCCCGTACAGCGCGGCGGCAATCAGCGCGACCGCGGCCCCTTCTACGGTGGTCTCGTGCATCCGCTGGACGACGCCGAGCGTGCCGATGAACAGCAGCACGGCGACGTCACCGAGCATGCGCGCGTAGTCGCGCGCTGACGCTTCGCCGCCGAAGACGAACGCCACCGGCTGCGCTTCGTCGCGCCGCGCCAGCCGGTACGTCGCGTACCACAGCGCGGCGGTGGCGAGCGCGAACCAGACCGCGCAGGCCAGCCGCGCCGCCAGCGCATCGCCCAGCAGACCGCCGAAGGCACGGATCGCAAGCGCGCCCAGCCAGAACGCGAGCGGCCCTTCTTCGGCGAACGGCAGGCCGACCGTGTTCGGCAGCAGCCAGTCGGCTGCGGTGCCATGCGCCATCGTCCACATCACGCCGAAGCCGGCCAGATCGTCCGCGTACCAGGGATCGCGGCCGAGCAATCCCGCCGCGATGTACGCGCTCAGAAGCCCGAACAGCGCCCAGCGCGGAAAGGCCGCCGCGGCGGCGGCCGAAACACGCGCTGGCGAAGGTCGGGCGTCGATGCTCATCGATTGAAAGTCCTTGGACCGCTGCGGCTGACACTGAAGCGCGCGGAGAACGCAGAGTGCGGAGGCTTCGCGAGCGATGCGCCGCTGACGGGCTCGCCGAGCGGCGCGCCGATCGCGGCAGGTCGGTTCCTAGCGGTCCATGCGTTCTGTACAAATCTGCAGGGTGCGTCGATCGGGGCGGAGCGTACGCCGAAAACAAAAAAGGCAGCCGCGGCTGCCTTCTTCGAGTCCGTGCGGACCTACCTGCGGCGCGACTTCGCGGCGCTGGCCCGCGCGGCGGCGGCATTGACCTGCTCGGTCTTCACCGCGAACTTCTGGCGGAACTTCTCGACGCGACCCGTCTCGACGATGCGCGTCTGCGCGCCAGTGTAAAACGGGTGCGACTCCGACGACGTATCGAGCTTGAACAGCGGATAGGTCTTGCCGTTGAACTCGATCGTCTCCTTCGTCTGCACAGTGGAGCGCGTGACGAACTTGAAGTCGTTCTGCATGTCCTGGAAAACGACTTCCCGATATTCGGGATGGATGCCTGGCTTCATCGGGTCCTCGATTCGTCGGCCGCCAGCCCGTTCGACGCCATCGCCGGGCCACGTACCTGGGCGGAAAGGGCGCGAATTATCGCGGATTCGGCGGGGCGGGGCAAACGGGCGAAGGCAGGATGCTGGATCCGGGGTGTCGCTGCCGTCCGCAACGCTGCCGACCCGACGCATGTCCATAGCCGGACAGGCGCAGACGGTACAGGTCGAACGCCGAATCCCCGATTCAGGGCGCGCGGACGCAAGCGCTGCAGCCGCAGTTCATCCACCGCGCCGCATCATCTCGAAGAATTCGGCGTTGCTCTTGGTCTGCCGCATCTTGTCGAGCAGGAATTCCATCGCCTCGATTTCGTCCATGCCGTACAGCAGTTTGCGCAGGATCCAGACCTTCTGCAGGATGTCGGGCTTGAGCAGCAGTTCCTCCTTGCGCGTGCCCGAACGGTTGACGTTGATCGCCGGGTAGACACGTTTTTCGGCGAGCCGGCGCTCCAGATGGATTTCCATGTTGCCGGTGCCCTTGAACTCCTCGTAGATCACGTCGTCCATGCGCGAGCCGGTGTCGATCAACGCGGTGGCGATGATCGTCAGCGATCCGCCTTCTTCGATGTTGCGTGCCGCACCGAAGAAACGTTTGGGCCGCTGCAGCGCGTTGGCATCCACGCCGCCGGTCAGCACCTTGCCGGAGGCCGGCACCACCGTGTTGTACGCGCGTGCCAGTCGCGTGATCGAGTCGAGCAGGATCACCACGTCCTTCTTGCTCTCGGCCAGGCGCTTCGCTTTCTCGATCACCATCTCGGCCACCTGCACGTGACGCACGGCCGGCTCGTCGAAGGTCGATGCGACCACTTCGCCCCTGACCGTGCGCTGCATCTCGGTCACTTCCTCGGGGCGCTCGTCGATCAGCAGCACGATCAGCACGATGTCCGGATGGTTGGCCGCGATCGCGTGCGCGATGTGCTGCATCAGCACCGTCTTGCCGCTCTTGGGGCTGGCGACCAGCAGACCGCGCTGGCCCTTGCCGATCGGCGCGATGATGTCGATCAGGCGCCCGGTGATGTTCTCCTCGGCCCTGATGTCGCGCTCGAGCTTCAGCGGCTCGTTCGGAAACAGCGGCGTCAGGTTCTCGAACAGGATGCGGTGCTTCAACTGCTCGGGGGCAACGCCGTTGACCCGGTCGACCTTGACCAGCGCGAAGTAGCGTTCGCCGTCCTTCGGCGTACGCACTTCGCCCTCGATGGTGTCGCCGGTGTGCAGGTTGAAGCGGCGGATCTGCGAAGGCGAGATGTAGATATCGTCGGTCGACGCCAGGTACGAGGTCTCCGGAGAGCGCAGGAAGCCGAAGCCGTCGGGCAGCACCTCGAGCGTGCCGTCGCCGAAGATCTGCTCGCCCCCCTTGGCGCGCTTCTTCAGGATCGCGAACATCAGCTCCTGCTTGCGCAGTCGGTTCGCGTTCTCGATCTCGAGTGCCTGCGCCATTTCGAGCAGTTGCGAGACGTGCAGCGCTTTGAGTTCGGACAGTTGCATGGTATCGGCGGGAGGTTGATGGGGCGCTGTTGGAAAGTGCGGAGCGCCCGCGGGGAAGACACGGAGCAGCCGGCACCGGGGCCGGCCTGCGCCGTCAGATGTTGCTGTCGATGAACGCCGTCAGTTGCGACTTGGACAGGGCGCCGACCTTGGTGCCGACCACCGCGCCATTCTTGAACAACATGAGCGTCGGGATGCCGCGGATCCCGTACTTGGCCGGCGTGACCTGGTTCTCGTCGACGTTCAGTTTGGCGACCGTCAGGCGCCCCTGATAGTCGCGGGAAACTTCGTCGAGGATCGGCGCGATCATGCGGCAGGGTCCGCACCACTCGGCCCAGTAGTCGACGAGTACCGGCCGGTCGGATTTCAGCACATCGGACTCGAAGCTGGCGTCGCTGGTGTACTTGATGTCGCTCATGTTGGTCCTTCAATCTGGGCCGGGCCGGCGCGTCGCGCGTTGGCCGGGCGGATGCGAAGCGAACGTAAGGAATGCAAGGAAGGGAAGGGGCCGGCAGAGGTGACCTGAAAGCAGCACACGGCAGGCCTATGGCGCGAAATGGTAGCACTTTGCGCCGGAAACGGAAGTGTCGCGGCGCCGAGCGGCATGCTCCATAGAATGCGCGCGTGAAACCACAAACGGTGCGAGTTGCGGCCGACCGCGGCTTCTGGCCGGCGTTCGCCGAAGAGGCGCTCGCGTTCGCGCGGCGGCACGGGATGGCGGACGTGCAACTGCACGGGCTGACCGTCGTGCTGCCGCAGGGCGCGCACGCGCCGCTTGCGCGCGCGGCGTTGGCTGCCGCTCGTGGCGCGGCGGGTGCATGGATGCCGCCGCGGCTGACCACGCTCGCCGAGTGGACCGGCACGGCGCCGGAGGACGGCTCGGTGGCGCGGCGCGCCGAGCTGTTTGCGGCACTGCGCGCACACCGCTGGGTGCGCGAGAACTTCGACGATCGTCCGGCCGCGTTGTGGGCGCTCGCGCGCGAAATCGCTGCGCTTGCGGACGAATTGACGCTCGCGGCGATCGACGATCCGCACGCGCTCGCGCAGCGCTTCGAGGCCGCGCTCGCGCGCCACTACCGGCGGCGCGCGGCGCACGCGTTGCAGCCGCAGGCGCAGCTCGTGCTGCGCTTGTGGCGGGCGTTGCACGGCAGCGCGGACGAAGCGGACGCCGACGCGGCGACGCAACTGCTGCGGGCGTTGCGCCGGTGCGCCGAGCGGGCCAGCGCTGCGCTCGTCTACGTCGCCGACGAACCGCTCGCCGGCTGGCAGCGCGCGTTCGTCGAAAACTATGCGCAGTCGGCGCCGGTGCTCGTCGTCGAGGCGGACTACGCGCGCGCGATCGCCGCGCGGCCGTTGCTCGCTGCCGCCTGGCCCGAACTGTGCGCCGACGAAAACCCGCCGCCGATCGCGCGCCGCGCCGCCGCGCTCGGCAGCGCCGCCGCCGGCGGGCGGCCGTCGATCCTGGTGGCCGGGTCCCTCGAAGAAGAGGCCACCGCGGTCGTGCGCCATGTGCTCGACTGGCTCGGACAAGGCGTGCAGTCGATCGCGCTGGTCGCGCTCGACCGGCTGACCGCGCGGCGCGCGCGCGCGCTGCTCGAGCGCGCGCTGGTCGGCGTCCGCGACGAGACGGGCTGGAAGCTGTCGACCACGAGCGCGGCGGCGGCGGTGATGCGCTGGTACGACCTCGTCGCCGACGACGTGTACTGGCGCGACCTGCTCGACTGGCTGAAGTCCAGCTTCACACTCGCCGGGCGTGCGCGCAAGGCGCACGAAGTCGCCGTGCTCGAACGCGCGGTGCGCGCGGGCGGCGCGCTGCAGGGGGTGCGGGCGATGCGGCGCGCGCTCGCCGATCATGTCGCCCATGAGGCCGCTGCGGACGGGGCCGCGCTGCCGCGGCACGAGCGCGATGTGGCCGGTGCGCGCGATGTGCTCGCGCTGATCGAACTGCAGGTGCAGGCGGCGCGGCGCGCGCGGCCGGCGCTCGTCGAGCACGTGCGCGCGCTGCGCGCTGCGCTCGAAGCGCTCGGAATGCGCGCCGCGCTCGCGCTCGATCCGGTCGGCGCGGCGGTGTTGCGCGAGATCGACGCGCTCGAAGCCGAACTCGCGAGCGTCGGCGGACGGGCCACGTTGGAAGAGTTCCGGGCATTGCTGGCAGCCCGCTTCGAGGAGATCGGCTTCGTCGACCGCCAGGTCGACTCTCCCGTCGTGATGCTGTCGCTGGCGGCGACGTCGTTGCGGACCTTCGACGCTGCGCTGCTGATCGGTGCGGACGCGCAGCACCTGCCGAGCGTGCCGGCCGACCTGCTGTTCCTGTCCGATGCCGTGCGCGCCGAGCTCGGGCTCGCCACCGCAGACGACGCCCGGCGCGCGCAGGCGGTGCGGCTGGCGGCGCTGCTGGCGGCGACCCCGCGCGTGGCGGCGACCTGGCGCGTTCAGCGCGGCGACGAGCCCAATGCGCCGTCGCCGCTGCTGGCGCGGTTGCAGTTCGTCGCGTGGTGCGCATCCGGCGACGACCTGCAACGCACGGCGGCGCGCACGGCATTCGAGATCGATGCCGTCGGCTCGCAGGCGCCGGCGCCGAGCGCGCCCGCGCTGCTCCCCGCGCGCGTCTCGGCGAGCCAGGCGCAAAGCCTCGTCGACTGCGCGTATCAGTTTTACGCGCGACGGCTGCTCGGGCTCGCCGCGCTCGACGACGTGATCGAGATGCCCGACAAGCGCGACTTCGGCGAAGCGTTGCACGAGATCCTGCGCCGTTTCCATCAGACCTGGGGCGAGACCGACTTCGCCGCGGCCGCTCGCGGCGGGCTCGTGGCGAGCCTGCGCGAGCACGCGCGCGCGGTGTTCGCGCCGCAGCTCGAGCGCACGCCGGGGCTGCTGGCGTTCGCGCGCCGTTTCGATGGACTGGTCGAGGGCTACGTCGACTGGCTGCAGGCGCATTGCGCGCAGGGATGGCGCTGGCGCGCGGCCGAGCACCGGCAGGCGCAGCCGCTTGCGCTGCGCGATGGAAGTCGGCTCGAGCTGGTCGGACGGATCGATCGCATCGACGCGCACGCCGACGGCAGCACGCTCGTGATCGATTACAAGGCGCGCCGGGCGCAGGACCTGAAGTCTTCGCTGAAGACCCCTGGCGAGGACGTCCAGCTTCCGTTCTATGGCCTGCTGCTCGCGCACCGTCCGCTTGCGGCGGCCTACCTCGCGTTCGAGCGCGCCACCGAAGACGACGCCGGTATCGAGAAGGTCGAGCCGCCGCAACCGTTTCCCGAACTCGTCGAGGCGGTCGGCGCGCGGCTGCGCGCCGATCTGCAGCGCATCGCCGACGGCGCGCCGCTGCCGGCCATCGGCGCGCGCAGCGTGTGCGAACGCTGCGAGATGCGCGGGCTGTGCCGGCGCGACTACTGGGAGCGCGCCAGCGGCGCAGCGCGGGAGCGCGCCGCATGAGCGAGTATCTGGCCGACGACCGCCCGATCCAGGAAGTCGAGTTCACGCGGCGTGCGTGCGATCCGCGCGCCAGCGTGGTCGTCGAGGCGTGCGCCGGCAGCGGCAAGACCTGGCTGCTGGTCGCCCGCATCGTGCGCGTGTTGCTGGCCGGCGCCGACCCGGGCGAGATCCTCGCGATCACTTTCACGCGGCGCGCGGCGCAGCAGATGCGCGAGCGGCTGTTGAAGGATCTGCAGGAACTCGCTGCGGCCGACGACGCTGCGGTCGCCGCCTTTCTGCAGCAGCGCGGCATGCCGCGGGGCGAGGCGGCCGCGGCGGTCGACGCCGCGCGCGCGTTGTACGAACGCGTGCTCACGGCGCGTGTGCCGCCGACGATCGACACCTTTCACGGCTGGTTCTGGCGGCTGCTGGCGCGCGCTCCGCTCGGCGCGGGCGTGCCGTTCGCGCCGACGCTGCTCGAAGCGGCCGACCGCGTGCGCGCCGACGCGTGGCTGCACTTCAGCGCGGCGCTGCTGCGCCACGAACACGCCGCCGAACGCGTCGCGTGGGAACGGCTGATCGACCAGATCGGCGAGGACGCGGCGCGCAAGCTGCTGATGCAGTTGCTCGCCCGCCGCGCCGAATGGTGGAGCTTCGCCGGCGCCGACGAAGACGCGGCGGTGGCGCGCGCGCTGCAGCCGCTGCGCGCTGCGGGTGCCGAAGATCCGCGCGCGCGGCTGCGCACGCCGGAGTTCGTCGCCGCGGTGCGCACGCTGCTCGACGCATGGCAGGCGATCGCCGGACCTGGTAGCCAGATCGGCGCCACGATCGAGGCGGCACACCGCTGGCTGGGTGGGGCGGGCGCGAGCGTCGCGCGCGACTACGCCGACGCCTGTGCGCTCGTGCTGACGCGCGAGCGCGAGCCGCGCAAGCTGCTGGCGCCGGCGGCGATCGGCAAGAAGCTGCCGGCGCTGGCGCAGCGCTACGCGCAGGCGCACGCCCTCGTCGTCGACCACCTGCAAGCGACGTGGCAGGCGCTTTGCACGTGGCGCGCGCTGCGGCTGAACGAGGCGGCGCTCGCCTGCGGCCGATTGCTGATCGACGCGTATCAGCAGTTGAAAGCGCAGCAGCAGGCGCTCGACTTCACCGATCTCGAATGGCACGCGCACCGCCTGCTCGCCGATGCGGACAGCGCCGCGTACATGCACGCACGGCTCGATGCACGCTATCGCCACATCCTGCTCGACGAGTTCCAGGACACCAATCCGCTGCAGTGGCAGGTGCTGCAGTCCTGGCTGGCCGCCTACGACGCGTCCGACGGGCGGCCGAGCGTGTTCATCGTCGGCGATCCCAAGCAGTCGATCTACCGGTTCCGGCGCGCCGAGCCGCGCGTGTTCGGGGCCGCACTCGAACTGCTCGCACGCGATTACGGCGCCGTCCACCTGCGCACCAACGTCACGCGCCGCAATGCGGGCACGGTGATCGACGTGCTGAATGCGACGATGCCGGGCGACAATCCGCTGTACCAGCCGCAGAGCACGCGCGCGGCATGTGCCGGCGCATTCGTGCTGTTGCCGCTCGTCGAGCCGGCGGCGGCGCCGGCGCCGAGCGCGGGCGCGGGCTTGCGCGACGTGCTCGTCGAGCCGCGCGCCGAACGCAACGACGACGCCCGCTATCGCGAAGGCCGCGCGCTCGCCGGCCAAATCGCGCACTGGGTCGGTCGTCTGCGTGTGCGCGAAAACGGCGTCGCGCGCGCTGCGCGCTGGTCCGACGCGCTGCTGCTGGTGCGACGGCGCACGCATCTGGCCGAGTACGAGCGCGCGCTGCGCGACGCCGGCGTGCCTTTCGTCAGCGACCGCAGCGGCGGACTGCTGGCCACGCTCGAGGCCGACGACCTGACCGCGCTGCTCGAATTCCTGTGCGTGCCGTTTGCCGACCTGAAGCTCGCGCATGCGTTGCGCTCGCCGGTGTTCGGCTGCAGCGACGAGGATCTGATCCGGTTCGCCGCGACCCCTGGTGCGAGCTGGTGGGAGCGACTGCAGTCGCTCGGGGACGACGCGTCGCCCGCGCTCGAGCGCGCGCAGCGGCTGCTCGGCCACTGGCTCGATCTTGCCGGCGTGCTGCCGGTGCACGACCTGCTCGACCGCATCTATCACGAAGGCGATGTGCGGCGCCGCTATGCGGCGGTCGCGCCGGCCGCGTTGCACGCGCAGATCCAGGCCAACCTCGACGCCTTCATCGAACTGGCGCTCGCGATCGATGCCGGCCGCTATCCGAGCCTGCCGCGCTTCATCGACGAGCTGGCGGGGCTGAAGCGGCATGCGGTCGAGGAAGCGCCCGACGAAGGCGCAGCCGACCGCGGGGACGCGGTGCGCGTGATGACGATCCATGGCGCCAAGGGGCTGGAGGCCGAGATCGTCGCGCTCGCCGATGCGCATGCGCCCGCGCGTGCCGACGGCGAAAGCGTGCTGGTGGTCTGGCCGCCGGCGGCGGCCGTGCCGGAACACTTCTCGGTGATCGCACGCGGTGCCGAGCGCGATGCGGCGCGCGCCGCGTGGTTCGCGCAGGACGACGCGCAGCGCGCGCAGGAGGACTGGAACCTGCTGTACGTCGCGGCCACGCGTGCGCGCCAGGTGCTGATCGTCTCGGGCTGCGCACCGGCACGCAGCGCGACGGGCGAGACCTGGTACACGCGGCTGCAGCGTGCTGCGCCGCTTTCGCTCGGTGCGGCCGCGTCGCCGCCGCCGCCGCCCACGCCGGCGCGGCGAACGGTATTCGACTTCCTGCCGGAGCCGCTGCCGACCGGCAGCCGTGCGACGACGCTGGCGGAGTCCGACGCGATCCGGCTCGGCCGCGCCTGGCACGCACTGCTCGAATCCGGTCCGGCCGCTTGCGCCGCTGCGGTCGCGCGTCGGCACGCATTGACCAGCGCGCAGGCGCAGATCGCGGCGGACGCCGTCGAACGCGTGCGCGCCGCACCGCAGCTGCGGCGCTTCTTCGAGGCGCCGGGTGCGAACGAGATCGAGCTCGTCGATGCCGACGGCAACGTGCTGCGCGCCGACCGCATCGTCGAGCTCGACGACGCGCTGTGGGTGCTCGACTACAAGTGGCGCGTGGGCGCAGCCGAACGCGCCGGCTACGAGGCGCAGGTGCGGCGTTACGCAGCCGTGCTCGCGCAGATCCGGCGCGACAAGCCGGTGCGCGCGGCGCTGATCGACGCACAAGGCACGCTGATCGAAGTCGACACCGCCGCTGTGGCGCGCGCGTGAGAAGGGCGCATCGGCGCGGCTGATACCATTGGTGTCGGCGGGCCCCCTCGCATCGGTGTGCCGTGAACCTGGTCAGGTCGGGAACGAAGCAGCCATAGCGGAGTGCATCGAGTGCCGAGGACAAGGCTCGCCTTTCGCGCCACGTGCGAAAGGCGTTCCGCCTCGAGGCGAGCAGGGCCGCGCCCGCTCGCTGCGATCCCCGCGCGAGGTTCCCTGCGACGGGTTCGATGCTCGAGGGGGCCGCGGCCTGCGTCCTGGAACTCGACCGAAGCTGAATGACCTTCCGAATCGCTGCCGCGCGGCCCGAAGACTGCGCCACGCTCGTCGAGCTGATCGGCGCGCTCGCCGAGTACGAGCGGCTGTCGCACCAAGTCGTCGCGAGCGCCGCGCAGCTGCGTGCGGAGCTGTTCTGCGAGCGGCCGGTGATCGAAGCCGTGATCGGCTGGGAAGGCGAGCGCGCGGTGGGCTTCGCGCTGTTCTTCCATAACTTCTCGACCTTTCTCGCCCGGCGCGGAATCTACCTGGAGGACCTGTTCGTGATTCCCGCGGCGCGCGGACGCGGCTACGGCAAGGCGCTGATGCTGCATGTGGCTCGGTTGGCCGTCGAACGCGGCTGCGGACGCTTCGAATGGGCTGTGCTCGAATGGAACCGGCCGGCGATCGACTTCTACGAGGCGCTTGGCGCGACGGTGCTGCCGGACTGGCGCATCTGCCGCCTGACCGGCGAGGCGCTGGCGCGCTGCGCCCGCATGCAGGCGTCCGGCGCCGCAACCGGGCCGCGGGCCGCCGATGATTGAACAGCACGAATCCGCGTGGTGCGTGCCAGCCGCCCGGCGTTCGCATCCCTCGCCGGTGGCCATTCCGAGCCGATCACGCCTCGTCATGCCCAGCCGATCACCCCTCGTCACTCCAGGCCGATCACCCCTCGTCACTCCAGGCCGATCGCCCCTCGTCGTTCCGAGCCGAAGGCGAGGAATCTGCCCCGCGTGCAACGCCGCGACCCCGCGCGCTGCTCGAGATGACGGCGCTGACGCCCGCGCGGTCGAAACGCACTCGCAAGATGGCGGTGTCACGAGATTGGCTCATCCTCAATAGACTTGCGCCATGTCGTACCAGGTTCTCGCCCGCAAGTGGCGCCCGCGTGACTTCTCTTCGCTGATCGGCCAGGACCATGTGGTCCGCGCCTTGACGCATGCGCTCGCGCAGGGGCGCCTGCATCACGCGTATCTGTTCACGGGCACGCGCGGCGTCGGCAAGACGACGATCGCGCGCATCCTCGCCAAGGCGCTGAACTGCGTCGGTCCCGACGGGCGGGGCGGCGTGACCGCCACGCCGTGCAACCGCTGCGAAGTCTGCGCGGCGATCGACGCCGGCCGCTTCGTCGATTACATCGAGATGGACGCGGCGAGCAACCGCGGCGTGGACGAGATGACCACGCTGCTGGAGCGCGCGGTGTACGCGCCGAGCAACGCGCGCTTCAAGGTCTACATGATCGACGAAGTTCACATGCTGACGACGCACGCGTTCAACGCGATGTTGAAGACGCTGGAGGAGCCGCCCGACTACGTCAAGTTCGTGCTCGCGACGACCGATCCGCAGAAGATCCCGGTCACGGTGCTGTCGCGCTGCCTGCAGTTCAACCTGAAGCAGATGACGCCGGCGGCGATCGCCGCCAGGCTTGCCGACATCCTTCAGCAGGAGGGCATCGCCGCCGAGCCCGCCGCGTTGCAGCTGCTGGCGAGCGCCGCGCGCGGCAGCATGCGCGACGGCCTGTCGCTGCTCGACCAGGCGATTGCATTCAGCGCCGGGCGGGTGACACACGAGGCCGTGCGCGAGATGCTGGGCGCGATCGACGCCAGCACGCTCGCGGGCCTGCTCGACGCGCTGGCGGCGCGTGACGCCGCGCGCATGCTCGCGATCGCCGACGAGATGGCCGCGCGCAGTCTGTCGTTCGCGCAGGCGCTGCGCGATCTGGCCGCGCTGCTGCATCGGATCGCGCTCGCGCAGCAGATCGAGCATGCGGTCGAGGCGTTCGCCGATGCCGATGGTGGCGCAGACGTTGGGCGTTTCGCCAAGTCCTTTGCGCCCGACGAGGTGCAGCTGTACTACCAGATCGCGCTGCACGGCCGCAACGAGTTGCATCTCGCGCCCGACGAATACGCCGGCTTCACGATGACCTTGCTGCGCATGCTCGCCTTTGCGCCAGCCGACGTCGCCCAGGCGCCGAAGACGGCGGCGTTGGCGGTGACACGGCCGCCGCGAACGTCGGCGCCGGCCGCCGCCGCGCCGCGACCGGCGCAGGCGTCGGCCACGAAACCGTCGGCGGCAGCCGCAGCGAACCAGAAGCTGCCGGCCTTCGACGGCAACTGGCCCGCGCTCGTCGAGCGGCTGAAGCTCAACGGTCTGGTGCGCGAACTGGCCACGCGCAGCGAACTGGTCGCGGCCGACGGCGATCACTTCAAGCTGCGCGTTCCGATCAAGACGCTGCTGGACGCGGGCACGCTCGACCGGCTCAAGGCCGCGTTGGCCGAACACTTCGGCCGTCCGATCAGGGTCTCGGCGGAAGTCGGGTCGACGAGCGGTCCGACCGCGGCCGATCTCGCCGAGCAGGCGCGCGCCGAGAAGCACAAGCGCGCCGCCGACGCGATCTACGCCGATCCCTTCGTGCGAGAATTGATCGAGAACTTCGGCGCCACGGTCGATCCGCAGTCGATCAAACCCAAAGAGTGATGCAAGGCGTGGCGCCGAACTCGTCGTTCCCCGGCCGCGGGAGCACAAGGGGCGGAGGCGGATAAGATCAAGCGCGCTGCGGCACTTCATCACGCCGCAGGCGGCGTCGCCTGCCAGCGACGCCGTGGAACCAGGCGAGCCCCCTCGTTCCCCGGGATGGCGGGGAGCGCGCAGCGCCGCACCGGCAGTTGCCTGGGATGGTATGCATCGAACGCATGGCGAAATTCGTTCGGAGAGACAGCGAAGATGATGAAAGGCCAACTTGCCGGTCTGATGCAGCAGGCGCAGAAGATGCAGGAGAACATGAAGCGCCTGCAGGACGAACTCGCGCAGCTCGAAGTCGAGGGCCAGTCTGGCGCCGGGCTCGTCAAGGTCGTGATGACCTGCAAGAACCAGGTGCGCCGCGTGTCGATCGATCCGAGCCTGGTCGGCGACGATCGCGACATGCTCGAGGATCTGGTCGCGGCCGCGTTCAACGACGCGGTGCGCCGTGCCGAAGAGGCGGCGCAGCAGAAAATGGCGGCGATCACCGCGGGCATGCCGCTGCCGCCGGGGTTCAAGTTGCCGTTTTGATCCGCGGGTGGCACGGCTCGACGGCGACTGCTCGAGGTTTTCGGCGTCGCTCGTTCTCCGCGGCAAGACGAAACCGTGAAACTCGGACCGACGCTCGACCGGCTGGTGGATGCACTCAAGCGCCTGCCCGGCATCGGTCCGCGGTCGGCGCAGCGCATCGCATTTCATCTGCTGCAGCACGACCGCGGCACCGCGATCGCGCTCGGCGAAGCCTTGCTCGCCGCGGCGAACGACGTACGACACTGCGCCCGCTGCAACACGTTGACCGAACTCGCGATCTGCGAGACCTGCGCGAACCCCAAGCGCGACGCCGGCCTGCTGTGCGTCGTCGAGAGTCCGGCCGATCAGTTGATGATCGAGCAGTCGCTCGCGTACTCGGGGTTGTATTTCGTGCTGCTCGGCCGGCTGTCGCCGCTGGACGGCATCGGCCCGCGCGAAATCCAGATGGAGCGGTTGCTGGCACGCGCCACCGACGGTCTGGTGCGCGAGGTCATCGTCGCCACCTCGTTCACGCCGGAGGGCGATGCCACCGCGCATTACGTCGGCGAACTGCTGCGCGGGCGCGACCCGCAGCTGCGCATCACACGCCTGGCGCGCGGCGTTCCGGCCGGTGCCGAACTCGAGTACACGGACGTGAACACGATCGCGCAGGCGATGCTCGACCGCAGGGCGGCTTGATCGTGCCGGTGCCTCAGCAACCCGCCCGCACCGCCGCCCCGCTTCCTGACCGGGCGGGGCGTTCAGAGGCGCTCGCGTGCCCGATCGGAACGGCGCCGGCGGTGCTTGACCGGAGGGCGGCATGACGGTTGCGTTCTGGTGCGTGCTGGCCGCCGGCCTGATGCCTTATCTGGCGGCGACGATCGCGAAGGCGGGCGGCGGCCGCTACGACAACCGCGACCCTCGCGCGTGGCTGGAGCGACAGGAAGGGTTCCGCAAGCGCGCCGACAACGCACAGGCCAACGCGTTCGAGGCGTTCCCGTTCTTCGCGGTGGCGGTGATCGTCGCCAGCCTGACAGGCGCGCCGCAGGAGCGCGTCGACGCGCTGGCGGTGATCTTTATCGTGGCCCGCGTCGCCTACCTCGTCTGCTACCTTGCCGACTGGCATTGGGCGCGTTCGCTGGTGTGGCTGATCGGCTGGCTCGCCACCGTGACGATCTTCGTCAGCGGCGTGCAGTGAGAAACCGTGAGGATTCCTTCGCGAACGGTCTGCCGGCTGGGCGTATGCAGCCGCACGGCCGAGACATCTCAACCGGGTAGGCGAGGGCCGAGCACCGTGCAACGACGCCTGCGGGCCGCGCAGCAGAAGGATCCACGGCTTCTGAGGTGCCGGCGATGACGCGCGCACCGTTGCAGGGAATCGAGCATCACGGCGCCGCGATCGAACGTCTGGTCGAGGCGGTCGACCTGCCGATCGGCCGCTGGGACGCTCAGTACCGGCTGACCTTCTGCAACACGCCGTACGTCGGCTGGGCGGCGCGGCCGCGCGAGCAGTTGCTTGGCCGCACCCTCGAGGAGATCTACGGACCGGCGGCGTGGAAGGCGGCGCGCGCTGCTTTCGAAAAGGCGTTCGGCGGCGCGACGGTCTCCTACGAGCGGCTGCTGACGCACCGGGCAGGCCCGCCGCGCTGGGCGCGCGTTCAGGTCTTTCCGGGCGTCGACGGGGCGGGCCGTGTCGAGGCCGTGTATACGATCGCGTTCGACATTCACGACGACGTGACGGCACGGGAGGCGCTCGAGTCGGCGCGCCGCCGGCTCGACCGCTTCACCGAGAACATCCCGTACCCGCTGACCTACGTCGATCGCGAATTCCGCATCTGCTTCGTCAACCGCGCGTACATGCAGGCCACCGGTATGAGTGCCGAGCAGTTGATCGGGCGCCACATCGGCGAAGTGCGCGGACCGCGCCGCTGGGAGGAGCACCGACCGTACTTCGAGCGCGCGCGCGCGGGCGAGACGGTCCACTACGCGCGGCTGACGGAGCTGGCGCATCTGGGGCCGCGCTGGGTGCGCACGACCTATTCGCCGGACTTCGACGACGCGGGTCGCGTGGTCGGCATCTATACGTCGACGATCGACGTGCACGAGCTGACGCTCGCGCGCCAGGCGCTCGAGCGCAGCCTGGAGCGCGACGCGCTCACCGACGTGCTGAGCCGGCGCGCGTTGATGGACCGCATCGACCAGGCGGTCGCGCGCTGCGCGGCCGAGCCGGTCGCGCTGTTCTTCGTCGACCTCGACGGCTTCAAGAGCGTGAACGACGCGCTCGGCCACCGCGCCGGCGACGTCGTGCTGGCGGCGGTTGCGACCGCGTTGGCGCGTGCGGTGCGCGGCGACGATGCGGTCGGACGCTTCGGCGGCGACGAGTTCATCGTGCTCGCGCGTCTGGGCGACCGCACGGCGGCCGCGGCGCTGGCCGAGCACCTGCTCGACGCCGTGCGGCGCGCGCCGTGCGCGACCCACATCGGCGCCAGCATCGGCTACGCACTGGCGCCGGCGGACGCCGTGACCTCGTTCGAGCTGGTCCGCCAGGCCGACGACGCGATGTATGCGGCCAAGCGCAGCGGCGGCGACCGAGCCTTGCATTGCACGCGGGTGGCGCGGTCATGACGGCGGCAGACGCCAGCGACGCGCGGGGCCCGCTTGCGGGGCTCAAGGTGCTCGAGCTGGGCACGCTGATCGCCGGGCCCTTCGCGGCGCGCATGTTCGCCGAGTTCGGTGCCGACGTGATCAAGATCGAGTCGACCGAAGGCGGCGACCCGATCCGCACCTGGCGTTACCTGCACGAAGGCACGTCGCTGTGGTGGTACGTGCAGGCGCGCAACAAGAAGTCGGTGACGCTGAACCTGAAGGACGCGCGCGGGCAGGCGATCGCCCGGCGGCTCGCGCTCGACGCCGACGTGATCATCGAGAACTACCGCCCCGGCGTGCTCGAGAAGTGGGGTCTCGGCTTCGAGCAGTTGCGTGCCGACAACCCGGCGACGATCCTCGTGCGGCTATCGGGCTACGGGCAGAGCGGGCCGCTGCGCGACAAGCCGGGCTTCGGCGCGATCGGCGAGAGCATGGGCGGAATCCGCTTCGTGTCGGGCTATCCGGATCGCCCGCCGGTGCGCATCGGCATCTCGATCGGCGATTCGATCGCCGCCTTGCACGGCGTGATCGGCGCGCTGATGGCGCTGCGCTGGCGCGATGCGACCGGCGGACGCGGCAAGGGCGAAGGGCAGGTCGTCGACGTGGCGCTGTACGAGGCGGTTTTCAACCTGATGGAGAGCACGGTGCCGGAGTACGACCGTTTTCGCGTCGTGCGGCAGCGTACCGGCGGGGCGCTGCCCGGCATCGTGCCGTCGAACACCTACACCTGTGCCGACGGCGAGGCGATCGTGATCGCCGGCAACGGCGATGCGATCTTCAAGCGGCTGATGGTCGCGATCGGCCGCGACGATCTGGCCAACGACCCGACACTCGCCCGCAACGACGGCCGCGTGCCGCGCACGGCGGAGATCGACGCGGCGATCCAGTCGTGGTGCAGCCGGCACCCGATCGACGCGGCGCTCGCGCAGCTCGCCGCCGCCGACGTGCCGGTGTCGAAGATCTACAGCGTGGCCGACATGTTCCGCGATCCGCAGTACGCGGCGCGCCGGATGATCGAACGCGCGCTGCTGCCCGACGGCACGCCGCTGGCGGTTCCGGGCATCGTTCCCAAACTGTCGGCCACACCGGGTGCGACACGCTGGCTCGGGCCGCGGCTCGGGGAACATACGTACGAGGTGCTGCGCGAGCTCGGTCACGGCGACGACGAGATCGAGGTCTTGCGGCGCGACGGCGTGATTTAACATCCGCGCGGTTCGGGCACAGGACCGACCCGACGCATGCATCCAAGGAGACGATCGATGAGCACGACCATCCACCGCCGCGAGTTTCTCGCGACTTCGGCCGCCGCCATCGCCGCCGCTGCGCTGCCTTCGCTGGCGTCGGCGCAGACGATCGAGAAAAAGAAGGTGACGATCGCGGTCGGCGGCAAGAACCTGCTGTACTACCTGCCGCTGACGATCGCCGAGCAGTTGAAGTACTTCGGCGCCGAGGGGCTGGACGTCGAAATCGTCGACTTCGCCGGCGGTGCGAAGGCGCTGCAGGCGGTGGTCGGCGGCAGCGCCGACGTCGTCTCCGGCGCGTTCGAGCACACGCTGAACATGCAGGCCAAGGGCCAGCCGATGCGCGCCTTCGTGCTGCAGGGCCGCGCGCCGCAGATCGTGCTCGCGATCAGCACCAGGACGATGCCGGAGTTCAAGTCGGTCGCCGATCTGAAGGGCAGGAAGATCGGCGTGACCGCGCCGGGCTCGTCGACCAACATCATGGCCAACTTCGTGCTGGCGAAGGCGGGGCTGAAGCCGACAGACGTTTCGTACGTCGGCGTCGGTGCGTCGCAGGGCGCGGTCGCGGCGATGCGCGCCGGCCAGATCGACGCGATCTCCAACCTCGATCCGGTGATCACGATCCTTTCGCGCGCGGGCGACATCAAGATCGTGTCGGACACGCGCGATCCGGCCGAGTCTGAACGCGTCTTCGGCGGACCGATGCCGGCGGGGTGCCTGTACGCGCCGGTGGCCTTCCTCGAGAAGAACCCGAACGCCGCGCAGGCGCTCGTCAACGCCATGGTCCGCGCGAACAAGTGGATCCAGCAGGCGGGACCCTCGGACATCGTCAAGGTCGTGCCGGAGTCGTATCTGCTCGGCGACCGCGCGATCTACATCGACGCGTTCCTTAAGGCCAAGGCGGCGCTCTCGCCCGACGGCCTGATTCCCGACGCCGGATCGGCGACCGCGCTGCGCGCGCTGGGCAGCGTCGATGCGTCGATGGCCAAGGCGAAGCTCGATCTGAAGGCCAATTACACGAACGAGTTCGTCCGCAAGGCGCTGGCGAAGCACAAGTGACGGGCGGTCCGGACGCGGCGGCCCCGCGCCGGAACCAGAGTCCTCGTTCGGGCGGACGCGCCGCTCACCCGGGACCGACGCCTACGATGACGGCTGCGCTGTCGCTCGACAACATCACCTGCACCTTCGTCTCGCGCGACGCGCCCGGGCAGCGCTACACCGCCGTGCGCGACGTGACGCTGGCGTTGGCGCCGGGCGAGTTCGTCAGTGTGGTCGGGCCGACCGGCTGCGGCAAGAGCACGCTGCTGAACGTGGCCGCCGGGCTGCTCGCGCCTTCGACCGGCAGCGTGCACGTCTTCGGCGAGCCGCTGGCGGGCATCAACACGCGTGCCGGCTACATGTTCCAGTCCGAGGCGCTGATGCCGTGGCGCACCGCGCTGCAGAACGTGATCGCCGGCCTGCAGTTCCGCGGCGTGCCCGACCGCGAAGCGCGCAGGCTCGGCGACGAATGGCTCAAGCGCGTCGGGCTGGGCGGCTTCGGCGACCGCTACCCGCACCAGCTCTCCGGCGGCATGCGCAAGCGCACTTCGCTGGCGCAGACGCTGGTGCTCGACCCCGACATCATTCTGATGGACGAGCCGTTTTCCGCGCTCGACATCCAGACGCGCCAGTTGATGGAAAACGAGGTGCTCGAGCTGTGGGCGGCCAAGCGCAAGGCGGTGCTGTTCATCACGCACGACCTGGACGAGGCGATCGCGATGAGCGACCGCGTCGTCGTGCTGTCGGCCGGCCCGGCCGCGCATCCGATCGGCGAGTTCGTGATCGACCTGCCGCGCCCGCGCGACGTCGCCGAAGTGCGCGTGGCCCCGCGCTTCATCGAGCTGCACAAGGCGATCTGGGACGTGCTGCGCGAAGAAGTGCTGAAGGGCTACGAGCAGCAGAAGCGGGCCGCTTGACCATGTGGTCGCTGATCAAGCCGAGCGAAAGGAACCTGCGGCTGTGGCAGCTCGCCGTGCTCGCCGCGGTCTTCGTCGTCTGGCATGTGCTGACCAAGCCCGGTCTGATCCCGCCGATCTTTTTCGACAACGACCGGCAGGCGGCGTTCTTCTTCGGCGAACCGATCAAGATCTTCGCGAGGATCTGGGACTGGTTCTTCGGCGAGCGCGACATCTATGCGCATCTTTGGGTGACGCTGCTCGAAACGGTGCTGGCGTTCGCGATCGGAACGATCGCGGGGCTCGCGGTGGGCATGTGGCTGGCGCTGTCGCCGCTGGCGGCGGCGATCCTCGACCCTTACATCAAGGCGCTGAATTCGATGCCGCGCGTGATCCTGGCGCCGATCTTCGCGGTGTGGTTCGGTCTGGGTATCGCGTCCAAGGTCGCGCTCGGCTTCACGCTGGTGTTCTTCATCGTGTTCTTCAACGTCTACCAGGGCGTCAAGGAAGTCAGTCCGACGGTGCTCGCCAGCGCGCGCATGCTCGGGGCGAACCGGCGCCAACTGCTGCGTCACGTCTATCTGCCGAGCGCGATGAGCTGGGTGTTCTCGTCGCTGCACACCTCGGTGGGACTGGCTTTCGTCGGCGCGGTCGTCGGCGAATATCTCGGCTCTGCGCGCGGCGTCGGCTACCTGATCCTGCAAGCCGAGGGAACCTTCGACATCAACACCGTAATGGCCGGCATCCTGGTCCTGACCGCCTTCGCGCTGGTGCTCGACCGGGCGGTCGGCGTGGTCGAGAAGCGGCTGATGAAGTGGCAGCCGCGCTCGGGAGAAACCGAGAAGCTCTGACCTCGTTTCATTGACCCATTTTCTTCGATCGGAAAGCCGCCCGGCCGGTAGCATCGGGCGGGTGGAATCGGCGCAGCGTGACGCGCCGAGGACAGCGCCGAGGGGACGAACGTGACGACGACCGCTGAATCGTGGCAAGTGCAGACGCCGGTCACGCCGTTCTGGCGGCGCATGCCGAAGTTCTTCCTGTTCCCCGCGGCGCGCGCGCCGATGTTGCGCATCGTCGGCAGCGCCGTCGCGTTTGCCGTCGCCGGCTGGGTGTTCGGCCGCAACCTGTTCACGTCGCCCCTGTTCGGGACGCTGTTCCTGTTCGCGGTGCTGCTCGCCGTGTCGGTCTTCATCGCCCGCTACGGCTTCCTCGTGATCGAACGCACCGCGGCCGGCTACCTGCACCCTCGCCAGTATCCGGAGTTCGGCGAGCAGGGCAGCCCCTACCGGCCGTACAAGATGTTCCTGATCATGATGGTCGTGCCGGTGCTGATCGGCATCGTCAGCGCGATCTTCACCAGCCCGCTGCTGATGTTCCTGCTGTTCGTCGCCTTCGCGGCACTGCTGCCGGCCAGCACGATCGTGATGACGATGACCGACAGCTTCTTCGAGGCGATCAACCCGGCGCGCGCGCTCGAGGTCGCGCGCAAGATCGGCAAACCGTACTGGGCGCTGTGCCTGTTCCTGCTGCTTCTGATGGTCAGTTCGCAGCAGGCGAGCGAACTGCTGATGCCCAGGCTGCTCGGGCCGCAGATGGAAGCGCAGGCAAAGTCGATCGGACCGGGCTCCGACCTGTCCGCGCTGGCGGGTGCATTCGGCCGTGCGATGGCGATCGCGTTCTTCGTCGCCGGCTTCGTCGGTAACTACTTCTTCATCCTGATGTGCGTGCTGATCGGCTACGTGATGTACCAGTACGCCGACCGCCTGGGCGTTTCGGTCGTCGGTCCCGGCGAGGTCGCGACGACGGGCCGCATCAGCTCGCGCGAACACCAGCGCCGCATGCGTGACGCGCTGATCGGGCAGATGGTCGCGGCCGGCGAGATCCGCGAGGCGATCGACATGCTCAACGACGATCTGCGCGACCGGCCGAGCGATCTGTCGCTGCATGCGCGGCTGCACAAGCTGCTGCTGATCGAAGGCTCGGCGCCGCGCATCGAGGATCACGCCGAGCGGTATCTCGAACTGCTGATCAGGAGCGACAACGCCAGGCAAGCGCTGCCGCTCGCCGAGGAGGCCTTCGGTCGCAAGCCCGACTGGGAGCCGCGCAAACTGGAGCACGTCGCCCCGCTGGCGCGCGCCGCGCTCGAGACGGGCAAGCCGCAACTGGCCGCGCAACTGATCCGCGGCTTCGACAAGAAGCACCCGATGCATCCGGACATCCCGCAGATCTATCTGATCGGCGCCAAGCTGCTGGTGCAGGCGGGCAACACGGCGCAGGCGCAGCGCATCCTCGAGCACCTGGTCGCCGCCTACGGCGACCACCCGGTCGCAGCGGAGGCCAAGCGGCTCGCCGAGCGGCTCGCGCAGTTCGCGCAGCCGCGCAAGGCGTGAGCTTCAGTGGCCGAGATCGATCCGCAACGTGTCCGGGCCGCCGCGCGTCGAGGAGCGCGTGGTGGCGCGGATCGTGTTCGGCGGCTGCGACTTCGGCGCCAGCCCGCCGATTTCGGCTGGTGACGGGAAGTACTTCGACAGGCGTTGCCGCACTGTCTCGGCCTGCTGCTTCAGACCGTAACGCGTGTAGGTGGTGAACAGCCCGAGCAGGCAGTCGGCGATCTGCCGCGCATACAGCCCGCGCAGGTTGTCGTCGCCGAGCAGCCGATCGAGCACCTGTAGCGCCGCGGCGTGCTCGCGCGCACGCACCAGCCGGCGCGCGAGCCGCAGCTGCTCGTCGACCGGCAGCGCCTGCAGCACTTTCGGCTGGCTCATCTGCAGGAAGA
This sequence comes from Burkholderiales bacterium, assembly GCA_037446035.1. Lineage (GTDB taxonomy): Bacteria > Pseudomonadota > Gammaproteobacteria > Burkholderiales > Burkholderiaceae_F > DSNY01. The sequence continues at coordinate 7,830 of JBBIJJ010000020.1, read as the reverse complement.
CCTTGCGCAGCTGTTCGGGGGCGTGCCGCTTGCGCTGCCACAAGATGCGCAGCGCAGCGTCGGCGAGCGTTTTTTCGTCGTGGCCCAGCAGCGCGATGTTGAAGTAGGCGATCAGGAACTCGAGGTTGTCCGGGTGCAGTTCGACCAGTTCGCGGTACAGCTGGGCCGCGCGCTTGATGTCGAGCCGCGCGGCGGCGGCCTGCGCCTGCGCGAGCAGCGACGACCGCTTCTCGGCTTGACGTTCATCGGCGTAGGCCTCGTCGAGCACGCGGTCGACCTTCTTCGGGTCGCGCGGCCGCAGCAGCCACGCGATCAGTGCGCCGAAGGCGAAACCGCCCAGATGCGCCGCGTAGGCCACGCGCGAGCCGGGCTGCGCAGCCCATTGATACAGCTCGTTGACGATCCATACCGGCAGCAGCGCCAGCGCCGGGATGCGCGCGGTGTCGAAATAGAAGACGACCCAGTAGAACACCGGCACGCGGCGCGTCCAGTACAACACCGCGACCATCGCCATGGCGCCCGAGATCGCCCCCGAGGCGCCAATCAGCATGCCGCCGGACGCGAGCGAGAACAGCCCGCCGGCGAGCGCGCCGCTGGCGACGTAGCCGAACAGGAAGCGCACGCGCCCGAGCGCGGCCTCGGCAAAGGGGCCGGCGAGCAGCAGCACGATCATGTTACCGAGCCAGTGGCCGAAGTCGCCGTGCAGAAACTGGTGCGTCAGCAAGCGCCATGGTTCGGCAGTTGCGGGTTTCAGCGCGTAGCGCTCGGTGAATGCCTGCGCCAGCATCGATTCGAAGCGACTGCGCTGCGCGCGCCACTGCTCGTACGCGGGGTCGTCGCTGCCGATCACGCGGCCGGCCTTCAGGTCGCGCATGAAGCCGGTGTCGCTTTGCATCAGCATGACCGCGGGCAACACGCCCGCCTGCGGCGGGATCGAGCGCAGGCGCTCGATGCGTTCGAGCGCATCGGCATCGGTGCGATTCAGAAGCCAGTTGCGGTAGCGCGGCAGCTCGATCTGCGGCAGGTCGCTGCTCGCGTAGTTCTCGAACGCGGCGCGGTAGATCGCGTCGTCGCGCGACTGCAGGACGAAGAACACGATCGTGTTCAGCAGGATCAGCGCCAGCGTGATCGCCGGCAGCGATTTGGCCGACAAGCGCGTCTGGTAGGGAATGATCAGCATGGCGCGGCGGTCTCGGCGACGAGTTCGGCGATCAGCCGCTGCAGCTTGACCGTGTCGGCCGCAAAAATGCGGATTCCTTCGGCGAGTTTTTCGGTCGCCATCGCATCGTCGTTGACCGCGTAGCGGAAGTCGGCCTCGGCCAGCGGTGCGAGCGCAGCGGTCCGCGCCGGCGGCGTCAGCGCGCGCTCCAGCCTGCCTTCGGCGGCGGCGAGCTGCGCGAGCAGCTCCGGGCTGATCGTCAGCAGGTCACAGCCGGCCAGCGCGACGATCTGGCCGATGTTGCGGAAGCTCGCACCCATGATCTCGGTCGGATAGCCGCCGCCCTTCAGCCGTTCGTAGATCGTGCGCACGGATCGCACGCCGGGATCGTTGGCGCCGGCATTGGCCGCTTCGTCCCAGGCCGCTCCGGCCGCCCGCTTGTACCAGTCGTAGATGCGGCCGACGAAAGGCGAAATCAGCGTCGCGCCGGCGTCGGCCGCGGCGTGCGCCTGCGCGACCGAAAACAGCAAGGTCAAGTTGCAGTGGATGCCCTCGCGTTCGAGCAGCTCGGCCGCGCGGATGCCCTCCCAGGTCGACGCGATCTTGATCAGCACTCGGCCGCGTTCGATGCCGCGCGCTTCGTACAGCGCGATCAAGCGGCGCGCGCGCTCGATCGTGGCGCGCGTATCAAACGACAGCCGCGCGTCGACTTCGGTCGATACGCGTCCCTCGATCGACTGCAGGATTTCGACCCCGCAGGCGACGAGCACCCGATCGAGCTGCCGCTCGGGAGGCTCGCCGGGCGCGGCCGCCGCCGCGGCGCGAACCAGCGGCGCGTACTGCGGGCTCTGCGCGGCTTTCAAGATGAGCGTCGGATTGGTCGTAGCGTCGCGCGGCCGGTGAAGTGCGATCGCGGCGATGTCGCCGGTATCGGCGACGATCGTCGTGAAGCGCTTGAGTTGCTCCAGCAGCGTAGGCATAGCCGTCAACGCTAGCAGTGCCGGCCTGTCGGCGACGGTCGGAAAGCTATAATTCGGCAGTCTAACTTTCGCGACCGCGCAGACGGAAACGCAGTCGTACCGCGCATCGCTCACGCGGCACCGGCCAGCGCGCATGCGCCGGTGCTGCGCCGAGGAGCCTGCTTGTCTTCCCTGATTGCTGATTCTCGTCCCCTCGCGCTGCTCGCGCTGGCCGACGGGACGGTCTTCCGCGGCCGTTCGATCGGCGCCGCAGGGTCCGCGGTCGGCGAAGTCGTGTTCAACACGGCAATGACCGGCTACCAGGAGATCCTGACCGACCCGAGCTACTGCCGTCAGCTCGTCACGCTGACGTATCCGCACATCGGCAATACCGGTGCGAATGCCGAGGACGTCGAAGCCGGCCGGGTTCACGCCGCGGGGCTGGTCGTGCGGGATCTGCCGCGCGCGCATTCCAGCTTCCGCGCGCTGGAGCCGCTCGGCGACTATCTGCGCCGCGAGAATGTCGTCGCGATCGCCGACGTCGATACGCGGATGCTGACTCGCATCCTGCGTGATCGCGGGGCGCAGCCGGGCGCGATCCTGGTCGGCGGCGACGAGGCCGAGGCGGTGCGGCTGGCGCGCTCGTTTCCCGGCATGGCGGGACTGGATCTCGCGCAGGTCGTGTCGGTGCACGAGCCCTACGAGTGGATTGAAACCGCGTGGACGCTCGGGGCGGGCTACGGTCGGCTCACGGAACCGAAGCGGCACGTCGTCGCGTATGACTTCGGCGTCAAGCGCAACATCCTGCGCCTGCTGGCGAGCCGGGGCTGCCGCATCACGGTCGTGCCGGCGCAAACGCCTGCGGCCGAAGCGATCCGTCTGAAGCCGGACGGCGTGTTCCTGTCCAACGGTCCCGGCGACCCGGAACCGTGCGGCTACGCGATCGAAGCGACGCGCGAGCTGATCGCGCGCGGCTATCCGACCTTCGGCATCTGTCTCGGCCATCAGATCATGGGGCTCGCCTCCGGCGGCCGCACGCTGAAGATGAAGTTTGGCCACCACGGCGCCAATCACCCGGTCAAGGACCTGGACACCGGGCGGGTGGCGATCACTTCGCAGAACCACGGTTTCGCGGTCGATCCGAAGTCGCTGCCGGACAACTGCAAGGTCACGCACGTGTCGCTGTTCGACGGCACGCTGCAGGGCTTTCGCCGCACCGACAAGCCGGCGTTCTGCTTCCAGGGTCATCCCGAGGCGAGCCCGGGGCCGCACGACATCGGCTACCTGTTCGACCGGTTCGTCAGGCTGATCGATGAAGGACGCTGATCGACCACGGAGCCACCGAGAACACCGAGGAAAAGCGCACGGAACGATCTTGTCCGTGTCGTCCGTGTCTCCGTGGTCAAGACTGACATGCCCAAACGAACCGACATTCAAAGCATCATGATCATCGGCGCCGGCCCGATCGTGATCGGCCAGGCGTGCGAATTCGACTACTCGGGCGCGCAGGCATGCAAGGCGCTCAAGCAGGAGGGTTACAAGGTCATCCTCGTCAACAGCAATCCGGCGACGATCATGACCGACCCGCAGATGGCCGACGTCACCTACATCGAGCCGATCACCTGGCAGGTCGTCGAGCGCATCGTCGCGAAGGAAAAGCCGGACGCGATCCTGCCGACGATGGGAGGGCAGACCGCGCTGAACTGCGCGATGGACCTGTTTCGCAACGGCGTGCTGCACAAGCACGGCGTCGAACTGATCGGGGCGTCGCCCGACGCGATCGAAAAGGCCGAGGACCGCCACAAGTTCAAGGAGGCGATGACGCGCATCGGACTTGCGTCCGCGCGCTCCGGCATCGCGCACACGCTGGCGGAAGCGCAGGCGGTGCAGGCGACGATGGGCTTTCCGGTCGTCGTGCGGCCGAGTTTCACGCTGGGCGGCTCGGGCGGCGGCATCGCCTACAACATGGAGGAGTTCGTCGCCATCTGCACACGCGGGCTGGATCTGTCGCCGACGCGCGAGCTGCTGATCGAGGAGTCGCTGCTCGGCTGGAAGGAATTCGAGATGGAGGTCGTGCGCGACCGCGCCGACAACTGCATCATTGTCTGCTCGATCGAGAACCTTGATCCGATGGGCGTGCACACGGGCGACTCGATCACGGTGGCGCCGGCGCAGACGCTGACCGACAAGGAATACCAGTCGATGCGCGACGCCAGCATCGCGATCCTGCGTGAGATCGGCGTGGACACGGGTGGGTCGAACGTGCAGTTCGCGATCGATCCGAAGACCGGCCGGATGATCGTGATCGAGATGAATCCGCGCGTGTCGCGCTCGTCCGCGCTGGCGTCGAAGGCGACCGGATTCCCGATCGCCAAGGTCGCCGCCAAGCTCGCGGTCGGCTACACGCTCGACGAGCTGGCCAATGAGATCACCGGCGGTGCGACGCCGGCATCGTTCGAGCCGACGATCGACTACGTGGTCACCAAGGTGCCGCGCTTCGCGTTCGAGAAGTTCCGCGAGGCCGACCCGCATCTGACCACGCAGATGAAGTCGGTCGGCGAAGTGATGGCGATCGGCCGCACCTTCCAGGAGTCGTTCCAGAAGGCACTGCGCGGACTGGAAGTCGGCGCCGACGGGCTCGACGAGCGCACGACCGACCGCGACGAGATCGTCGCGGAGATCGGCGACCCCGGACCGGAGCGGATCTGGTTCGTCGCCGACGCCTTCCGCGTCGGCATGACCGTCGCCGAGGTCTGCGAGGAAACGGGTATCGATCCCTGGTTCCTGGCGCAGATCGAGGAACTGGTGCGCATCGAACAGCGGCTGGCGGGCCGTGCGCTCGCGGCGCTCGCGGCCGACGAGCTGCGCTTCCTCAAGCGCAAGGGATTTTCCGATCGGCGGCTGGCGAAACTGCTCGGCACCACAGCGGCCGAAGTGCGCGCCGCCAGGCGGGCGCAGGGCGTGCGGCCGGTGTTCAAGCGGGTCGACACGTGCGCGGCGGAGTTCGCGACGACCACCGCGTACATGTACTCGACCTACGAGGACGAGTGCGAGGCAAATCCGACCGATCGGCGCAAGATCATCGTGCTGGGCGGAGGTCCCAACCGGATCGGGCAGGGCATCGAGTTCGACTACTGCTGCGTGCACGCCGCACTCGCGCTGCGCGAAGACGGGTTCGAGACCATCATGGTCAACTGCAACCCGGAGACGGTGTCGACCGACTACGACACGTCCGACCGCCTGTACTTCGAGCCGCTGACGCTGGAGGACGTGCTCGAGATCGTCGACAAGGAAAAGCCGTTCGGCGTGATCGTGCAGTTCGGCGGGCAGACGCCGCTGAAGCTCGCGCGCGATCTCGAGGCGGCCGGCGTGCCGATCATCGGTACGTCGCCGGATTCGATCGACATCGCCGAGGACCGCGAGCGCTTCCAGCAGCTCTTGCAGCAGCTGGGATTGAAGCAACCGCCCAACCGCACCGCGCGCACCGAGGATGAGGCGCTGCGCCTCGCCGACGAAGTCGGCTATCCGCTGGTGGTGCGACCGAGCTACGTGCTGGGCGGGCGCGCGATGGAGATCGTGCAGGACCCCAAGGATCTGGCGCGCTACATGCGCGAGGCGGTCAAGGTCAGCAACGATTCGCCGGTGCTGCTCGACCGTTTTCTCGACGACGCGATCGAGGTCGACGTCGACTGCGTGGCCGACGGCCGCGAGGTCAGGATCGGCGGCGTGATGGAGCACATCGAGCAGGCGGGCGTGCACTCGGGCGATTCGGCCTGCTCGCTGCCGCCGTATTCGCTGTCTGCCGACGTGATCGCCGAGCTGAAGCGGCAAACGGTCATGATGGCGCAGGCGCTCGCCGTCTGCGGGCTGATGAACGTGCAGTTCGCGATCAAGAAGAACGACGGCGGCGGCGGCGCCGACCTCTACGTGCTCGAGGTCAATCCGCGCGCCTCGCGCACGGTGCCCTTCGTGTCGAAGGCCACCGGCGAGCCACTCGCCAAGATCGCCGCGCGCTGCATGGCGGGCCGTTCGATCGCCGAGCAGAAGGCCGTCGTCGAAGTCGTCCCGCCGTACTTTTCGGTGAAGGAAGCCGTGTTTCCGTTCGCCAAGTTCCCGGGGGTCGACCCGCTGCTGGGACCGGAGATGCGCTCGACCGGCGAAGTGATGGGCGTTGGCGCGACTTTCGGCGAGGCGCTGTTCAAGTCCCAGCTCGGCGCCGGTGCCGCGCTTCCGCCTGGAGGCACCGTGTTCCTCAGCGTCAAGGACGAGGACAAGCCGCGCACGATCGAAGTCGCACGGCTGCTGCACGAACTGGGCTATCAGCTCGTCGCCACGCGCGGCACCGCCGCGGCAATCGAGGCTGCCGGCATTCCGGTCAAGGTCGTCAACAAGGTCAAGGACGGGCGACCGCACATCGTCGACCTGCTGAAAAACGGCGAAGTCGCGCTGGTCATCACGACGGTCGCCGAGAACCGCAGCCAGATCGCCGATTCGCGCTCGATCCGCACGACCGCGCTCGCGCAGCGCGTGACCTATTACACGACGATCGCCGGCGGCCGTGCCGCGGTCGAAGGCATGCGCCACTTCGACCGGCTCGAGGTCTACGACCTGCAGGGGCTGCATCGCCGCTTGGCGGCGTAGCGGCTCTTCTGGGCGTCACCACCGAGACACCGAGCAGACCGAGGAAGGCGGGGCTTTCCTCTGTGCGCTCCGTGTCTGCGCGGTGATTACAACGGCCTTCGCAGGAAACCGATGTCACCGCGCAGGCACGCAGGCACGGCGAAACGCTGCTCTCGGTGGTCTCGGCGGTGAGTCGGCCTTTGCCGCAGGCACTTGGCCGCCGCGGCGCACGGTCGCGCACGTGAACGGCGGCTTGCGCCCTCACGCGTCGGTCGCTACATTTCGCGCATCGGCCCCGGCTGTGCCGGGGCCGAGTTTTTTCGTTTGTTCCGGAACCGTCATGCCCATTCCGATCACCGCACGCGGGGCCGAGAAGCTCAAGGCCGAGCTGCAACGGCTCAAGGCCGTCGATCGCCCGGCGATCATCCAGTCGATCAAAGAGGCGCGCGACAAAGGCGATCTGTCGGAAAACGCCGAATACGATGCCGCGCGGGAGCGCCAGGGATTCATCGAAGGGCGTATCCAGGAGCTCGAGGGCAAGATCGCCGCGCTGCAGATCATCGACCCGGCGACCGTCGACGCCGGCGGGCGCATCGTTTTCGGTGCGACCGTCGAGCTGGAGGATCAGAGCAGCGGCGAGGTCGTCAAGTACCAGATCGTCGGCGACGACGAAGCCGACATCAAGGCGGGGCTGATCTCGATTTCCAGCCCGATCGCGCGCGCGCTGATCGGCCGCAGCGAAGGCGATACTGCCGAAGTGCTCGCCCCGTCGGGCAAGCGCCACTACGACATCCTGAGCGTCGTCTACGAATGACCGGCGCGGCGCCGCGACGCCGTCCCGGAAGGCGTGAACCCAGATCCGGCAGTTGGCCATTCTTCGTCCGGTCGCCGCGCCACCTCGGGGCAATCCGAGCCAAAGGCCTTCATCACTCCGAGCCAAAGTCCCTCGTTATTCCGAGCCGAGGTTGCTCGTCATTCCGAGCCGAGGTTGCTCGTCATTCCGAGCCGAGGTTGCTCGTCATTCCGAGCCGACGGCGAGGAATCTCACCCGCTCGCCACGCCGAGATCCCTCGCTGCGCTCGGGATGACGAC
>JBBIJJ010000019.1:0-30309 GCA_037446035.1 Burkholderiales bacterium | reverse complement strand
GCGTCCTGTGGGCTAGCCCGGATATTTCACGAGGTCGCCCCCGTATGTGCAGGCTGCGTCTCGGTGAATCGGCACTTCCGGCCCCCGGTGTGTCGATCCGGTTTGTACCGCCGGGGCTGCGCGGGTTCGCACGGCGCCTGCGGGCGCGGGCTTGCGCTCAACGCCTTCCCCCAAGGCCTGCGGGCCTTGGCTGTGGCCGTCTCGCGCAATCCGCATCCCGCATGCATCCGCGCAATCCCCGCGCCCCTCGTGAAGTATCCGGGCTGGGGCAAGCAGATTCGTCGATCGGTGGCAGGGTCGGTGCGGCCCGCAAGTGAGCCCATCGTCACGCCGACATGCGCGCGACGTGGCCGCTCAGCCCGGCGCCACCTGCGTCGCGGCCGCTTGCGGCGCAACCCGCTCGAGCAGCTCGCGCATGCGCCGCCAGTGGCTGCCTTCCCAGTAGATGCGCCGGCAGCCCGCGCACGTCTTCAAGCGCGTGTACGTCTGAGCGACGGTTTCCGGCAGCCGGTGCCGGACCTCGTGCGTGTCGATCTCGTCAAGCGGCAGATTGCAGTGCAGGCAGCGCGTGAACGGCGCCATGCGCGCAGCGAGCTGCAGGCGGTCGACGATCTCCGCAAGCTGCGCCGCGGGCTTGAGCGCGCGCACGTAGCAGCCGTGCGTGACGTCGCGGCATTTGAGCAGCGCGCGGTCGCGCGTCAGGATCACGCGCGCTTCGGCCGCGGCGATGCGGCGGATCGCTTCGTCCGCGTACGCGTTGTCGTGCAGCGTGTCGAAGCCCGCCATGCGCAGCAGCCGCGCAAGCCCGCCGAGATGCGCGTCGGCGACGAAGCGCGTGTCGCGCAGCGGCCGCTCGCGCACGCGCACCAGCGGTGCGACGTCGAACGCCTCGAACACCGGATAGACGCTGACGCGGTCGCCGTCGCGCAGCCGGTACGAAAAGTCCACCGAGTGCCCGTCGACGAGGATCAGCTCGACCTCGGTGTGCGGAACGCCGACCGCCTCGATCGCGTTCTTCACCGTCGCCGCGCGCGCGAACGCGTAGTCGAACTCGCGCTTGCGCCGCGCCGGCGCCAGGAAGTCGTTCAGCTCTTCGTAGAAGCGCAGGCGCGCGACGCCGATGTCGCGACCGGGCGTCAGTGAACCCGACTTCATGCGCCACCCCCGCCTGCGAGTGCGCCGACGGATCGGTCGCCCGCCCACGAACCTCGTGGGAGGACGCCTGAGCGTTCAAGGCTGTTGGCCACTTTGCGAATGCTCAGCAGGCACGTGCGCTGGCGCGGCTTCCCGGAGTCGTTCCCTTCGGCCAGCCAGCGAACGCCACAGAAAGGTGAAGGCCTGCGCCCACATGCGCGCCGACTGTGCGTTGTTCGCCGCGGCGCCGTGGCCGCCTTCGACGTTCTCGAAGTACCGCACGTCGTGCCCGTACTCGATCATCCGCGCCGCCATCTTGCGGGCATGCCCGGGGTGGACGCGGTCGTCGCGCGTCGAGGTGACGAGATACAGTGGCGGGTACTTCGCGTCCTTCCTCACGTTCTGGTACGGCGAGTACTTCTCGATGTAGGCGCGGTCGGCCGGCTTGTCCGGATCGCCGTATTCGCCGATCCATGAGGCGCCGGCGAGCAGCTTGTGGAAGCGCAGCATGTCGGTCAACGGCACCTGTGCGACGACGGCGCCGAACAGCTCGGGCCGCTGCACCATCGCGCCGGTCACGAGCAGGCCGCCCTGGCTGCCGCCCATGATGCCGAGCCGCCCGGGATGCGCGATCCCGCGCGCGACCAGATCCTCGGCGACGGCGATGAAGTCGTCGAAGGACTTCTGCCGGTTCTCGCGCAGCGCCGCGCGGTGCCACGCCGGGCCGAACTCGCCGCCGCCGCGGATGTTGGCGAGCACGAAGACCCCGCCCGCCTCCAGCCAGCCCTTGCCGAACACGCCCGAATAGAACGGCCGCTGCGCGACTTCGAAGCCGCCGTAGCCGTACAGCAGCACCGGCCGCGCGCCGTCCGGCGCGTCGCGCGCGACGACGAAGTAGGGCACGCGCGTGCCGTCGCCGCTCGTCGCTTCGAGCTGTCGGACGTTCACGCCGTCCGCGTTCCAGAATGCCGGCGGCGCCTTCAGCCGCTCCGCGCGCGACCAGTCCGTCAGGCCCACTTCGGCGCGGTACAGCGTGGTCGGCGTCGTGAAGTCCTGCAGGGTGACGAAGTACTCGTCGGTTGCCCAATCGGTTGCGGCCACGCTGATCTGCGCGTTGTCCGGGGCGGGAACGCGCCGGATCGTCCAGCGGCGGCCGTCGTGCCTCGCCTCGATCAGGCGCGCGCGCACGCGGTCCAGCTCCGTGAACAGCAGCGCGGACTCGGTCTGCGCGATCGACTGCAGCGCGCGTCCGGGCGCGGGCGCGTACAGCACATCGAAATTCCGTTCGCCTCTCAAAAAGGCGTCGAAGCCGATCGCCAGCACCGCGCCGTCAACCAAGCTGCGCGCGCCCGCCGTCCAAGCGCTGCGCAGCCGCACGATCAGCCATTCGCCGAAAAGCCGCGGCAGCGCATCGCGCGGGATGTCGACCGCAACGCGGCGGCCGTCGATCAGCACGAAGCGCTCGACGTCGCGCTGCGTGATCCAGCGCTGCACCCAGTCGACGCGGCGGCCGCGCGCGAATTCGGACTCGACCGCCACACCGATGTCGGCGGCCTGCCCGGTGAACACCGTGCGCGCGGCGGTGAGCGGCGCGCCGCGCTTCCATTCCTTCGCGACGTTCGGATAGCCGGCCGCGCTCATCGAACCCGGACCGAAATCGGTGCCGACCCAGAGCGTGTCGATGTCCTTCCACGAAACGCTGCTCTTCGCCTCGGGCAGCGCGAAGCCGCCGTCGACGAAGCGCTTGTCCTGCAGGTCGAACTCGCGCACGACGACCGCGTCGGCGCCGCCGCGCGAAAGCCGTAGCAGGCAGCGGCGATACGGCTCGCCGGCGCGCGCCGGCCGCAGGCACTCGGGCGGCTGCCACACCCAGTTCTCGCCTTCGGCCTGCGCCAGTGCGTCGAGGTCGAGCACCGTTTCCCATGCGGGTGCGGCCTTGCGGTACTCGGCGAGCGTGGTCCGGCGCCAGAGGCCGCGCGGATTGCGCGCGTCGCGCCAGAAGTTGTAGTAGTGCGCGCCCATGCGCGCGACGAACGGGATGCGCTCGTCGGAATCGACCACGCGCAGCAGCTCGCGCCGCAGCGGCTGGAAGCGTGCATCGGCGGCGAATTCGCGCTCGGCCTCGGCGTTGCGTTCGCGCACCCAGTCGAGCGCGCGCGCACCGTCGATGTCCTCCAGCCAGAGGTATGGATCGTCGCCGGCGCGCGCCGCCGGCAGGCAGAGCAGGGCGGCCAGGGTCAGCGCGGCGAAGCGAAGCATGGCGCGTCGGACGGTCGTCAGACGATCATCTTGCCGCCGGCGATCACGAGCACGGCCGCCAGCGCGCGCCGCATCGCGCGGTTGCCGAGCCGCTTCGCGCCGAGCGTGGCGCCGATCGTGCCGCCGACGATCACCGCGGCGACCCAGTACGGGAGCGCATCGGGCAGCACCGGATGGCGCGTCAGCAGGCCGACGAGGCCGGCAATCGAGTTGACGAGGATGAACGCCGCCGTCGGCGCGGCGCTGTCGCGCACGGTTCCCCAGCCCATCAGCACGATCAGCGGGCTCAGAAAAATGCCGCCGCCCACACCCGTGAGCCCCGACAGCAGGCCGATGCCCGCGCCGCAGACGAGCGCGAGCGGAATCCGCGGCGGTCCGGTCACGGGGCGCTCGGGGCGGTCGGTGCGCAGCGTTTCGGAGAACAGCCGCCACGCGGAGTACAGCAGCACCGCGCCGACCAGCGCGCCGAACCAGGCGACCGGCAGATGGATGCGGCCGCCGACGAAAGCCATCGGCACCGACGCGACCGCGAACGGCAGGAACAGCCGCCAGTTGAAGCCGCCCGCACGCGCGAACTTGTACAGCGAGATCGACGACACCGCGACGTTCATCACCAGCGCGGTCGGCCGCAGCAGCGCGGGCGGGACGCCGACCAGCGCCATCGCGGCCAGATACCCGGATGCGCCGCCGTGGCCGACCGACGAATACAACATCGCGGCGCCGAAGAACAGCACGCCGAGCAGGATCTCCGTTTCGGCGCTGAGCATGGCTTAGCCTGCCGCGCCGCGCGTCAGCTCGGCGTGTACGCGAGCCGTACGTAGATCGGTGCGTAGGGCGCCGCCTGCGTCAGCTCGATCAGGTTCTCGCGGGCGAGCTCGAGCAGCGCCAGGAAGTGCACGATCACGATCGGCGGTCCCTTGGCGAGCAGCCGTGCGTCGAACAGTTCGCTGAACTCGACGAACTGCCGCCCTTGCAGCCTGCGCAGCACGATGCTCATGTGCTCGCGCACCGACAGTTCCTCGCGCGTGATGTGGTGGTGCGCATGCAGCCTGGCGCGCTTGAGCACTTCGGCCCAGGCCTGCTGCAGGTCGATCACGTTGACGTCCGGGAAGCGCTTGACGATCGACTGCTCGATCGTGACGATCGCGCGCGCGAAATCGCGCCCGACGCGCGGCAGCTCGTCGAGCCGCGCCGCGGCAAGCTTGATGCGCTCGTATTCGACGAGACGGCGCACGAGTTCAGCGCGCGGATCCTCGGCCTCTTCGCCGGTCTGCGCCTTCTTCACCGGCAGCAGCATCCGGCTCTTGATCTCGATCAGCATCGCCGCCATCAGCAGGTACTCGGCCGCCAGCTCGAGGTTGCTCTTGCGGATCTGCTCGACGTAGGCGAGGTACTGCTCGGTGAGCCGAGCCATCGGGATGTCGAGCACGTTGAAGTTCTGTTTGCGGATCAGGTACAGCAGCAGGTCGAGCGGCCCCTCGAAGGCCTCGAGAAAGACCTCGAGCGCATCGGGCGGGATGTACAGGTCCTCGGGCAGCTTGAACAGCGGCTCGCCGTACAGCCGCGCCAGCGCCACGCCGTCGACGACGTCCGGCGTCGAATCGTCTGCCGCCAGCGCGGCCGGTGCAGCGAGTTCGACCGGCGCTGCCGCAGGCATGACGCCGCTCACTGCTTGGCCTTCGGCTGGTACACGTACGGCGGCTGCGGTACGCGCGACGCCTGCCAGCGGCACAGCTCATCGAAGTCGAGCTGCTTGTCCCACCAGATCGCGCGCCCCTCGCGCTGCTGCTGCTCGAGGTCTGGGTGCTTGGCCTTCAGCTCGCGGATGAACTTGGTGATGTCGGATTCGTAGGTCATGCGTTGGCGCGGCGGGATCCGGATGCGCGCGCGATTCTAGCCGCCGTCGGCGTCGAGCGCGGCGAGCAGGTTGCGCGCGCGCGCCTGCGCGACGGCGAGATCGGCGACCAGGTTGGCGGCGCCGATGCGCTCGACGAAGCCCGAGCGCTGCAGCAGCGACAGCGGCTGCTCGGCGGCGCCGGCCACGATCAACGCGCCGCCGCGCTTGGCGAGCTGGCGGTGCAGCGCGTCGAGGGCTTCCAACCCCGTCGTGTCGAGCGACAGCAGCAGCGTGCAGTCTAGGATGATCACGCGCGGCGCCAGCGTGCCGGCGAAGCGCGCCGGATCGGTCAGCGCCTCGAGCTTGCCCACCGCGCCGAAGAACAGCGATCCCTGCAGACGGTAAGCCTCGAGCCCGGAGACCGCCGCATCGTCGGCGCGCGCGAGCGCGATCGGCTGCACCCGCGTCAGCGTCGAGATGCGGTAGATGAAGAACAGGCTCGCCAGCACCATGCCGACCTCGACCGCCACCGTCAGATCGACGATCACCGTCAGGAAAAAGGTCGCCAGCAAGATCGTCCGGTAGGTCAGCGCGAAGCGCTTGAGCCGCGCGAACTCGCGCCACTCGCCCATGTTCCAGGCGACGAACATCAGGATCGCGGCGAGCGCCGCCAGCGGCACGTGGGTCGCCAGCGGCGCGGCGACCAGCAGGATCGCGAGCAGCGTGGCGGCGTGCACCATGCCGGCGACGGGCGTCGATGCGCCGCTCTTCACGTTCGTCACCGTGCGCGCGATCGTTCCGGTGGCCGGAATGCCGCCGAAGAACGGTGCGACGACGTTGGCCACGCCCTGCGCCATCAGCTCCTGGTTCGGATCGTGCCGATCGTCGATCATGTGGTCGGCCACGCGCGCGCACAGCAGCGACTCGATCGCGCCGAGCAGCGCGATCGTGATCGTCGGGGCCAGCAGTTGCTTGACCAGATCCCACGAGAAGTCCGGCAGCGCGAACGACGGCAGCCCCTGCGGGATGCCGCCGAACCTGCTGCCGATCGTCTCCACCGGGAGGTGGAACACGCTGACGGCGATCGTGGCCAGCGCGAGCGCGACGATCGTTCCCGGGACGTGCGCGATCCAGCGCCGCCACGGCACGTCGCCCATCCGATAGGACTTCGGCCAGACGACGACCAGTGCGAGCGAGGCCAGCGCGATCGCGACCGCCCATGGATTGACCGTATGGATCGCGCCGGCGATCGTGCCGATCTGGTGGAAGAAATCCGCCGGCATCTTCTCGATCGCGAGCCCGAGGAAGTCCTTCACCTGCGACAGCGCGACCAGCACCGCGATGCCGTTGGTGAAGCCGATCACGATCGACACCGGGATGAAGCGCACCAGGCTGCCGAGCTTGAACAGCCCCATGCCGAACAGCAGCACGCCGGCCATGATCGTCGCGATCAGCAGATTGGCCAGTCCGTAGCGCTCGATGATCCCGTAGATGATCACGATGAACGCGCCCGCCGGCCCGCCGATCTGCACGCGCGAGCCGCCGAGCGCGGCGATCAGGAACCCGGCGATGATCGCGGTGAAGATGCCCTGTTCGGGTTTGACGCCGGAGGCGATCGCGAAGGCCATCGCCAGCGGCAGCGCGACCACGCCGACCGTCACACCGGCGGCGACGTCGCGCGCGAAGCGATGCCGGTCGTAGCCGCGCAGCGCGTCGACGAGGCGCGGGCGGAAGAGCGCGAGATCGAGCCGCGGCGCGAAGCGGGCGGCGATGCTGCCCGGCGCGCTCACCGGATCCGCATTCCGGGCTGCGCGCCGCTGTCGACGGCGAGCAGGTGGATGCCGGGTTGCGCGCGCTCGTCGGCGTGGCTCGCCGACAGGATCATGCCTTCGCTGACGCCGAACTTCATCTTGCGCGGCGCCAGGTTGGCGACCAGCACGACCAGCCGGCCGACCAGCTTCTTCGGCTCGCCGTACGCGGACTTGATGCCCGAGAACACGTTGCGGTGCCGCCCTTCGCCCGCATCGAGCGTGAAGCGCAGCAGTTTGTCCGAACCCTCGACGAAATCGCAGTCGACCACGCGCGCGATGCGCAGGTCGAGTTTGGCGAAGTCGTCGATCGAAACGACGCTCCCCTCTGCCTCCGGGAGAGGGGCAGGGGGTGAGGGAACCGGCGGCGCGGCAACGGCGTTCGCGAGCGCTTGATGGACAGCCTCGAGTACTGCCGTCGTCTGACCCAGCACTTCGTTATCCCAGAACCGCAGCGTCCGAATGCCCTGCTGAAGCAGCGTTCGATCACGCTCGCGATCTCTCAGCAGGGCCTGCACATCCGCATGCTGGCTGCCGTCGAGCTCGATCGCAAGCTTCGACTCCTCCGCGTAGAAGTCGATGACGTATCGCGATCCTTGAATCTCCATCGGATGCTGGCGCCTGAACTTGATGCCGGCGATCTGGCGGTCGCGGAGCAACGCCCACATCAGCGCCTCCGCATCGGTTGCGGTCTTGCGCAGCTCGCGTGCGTTGGCGAGCAGCTTCGGATCGAGCGAGGGCTTTCTGGGCGCGCGCGGCTGCGCTCGATCCGGCTGGCCCGCGCTGCCCTCACCCCCTGCCCCTCCTTCAGGGGGAGAGGGCAGTGGTGCCGCGGGCTCGAACAGCGCATCGAGCTGCTTGGCTTCGACGCGCGTCATCAGGTGCTTGTACGGCGCGATGCGCTCGACCGTTCGGTCCAGGTCGTCCCAGACGAACGCGCGGTCCATGCCGAACAGCTCGCGCGCCACGCGCTCGGCGGTGGCCGGCAGCACCGGCGCCAGGTAGATCGTCAGCGCGCGGAAGCAGCGCATCACGTCGCTGCACACCGCGTGCAACCGTTCGCGGCTGGCCGGATCCTTGACCAGCTCCCACGGCTTGTGGCGGTCGAAGTGCTCGTTGGCGTAGTCGGCGATGCGCATCGCCTCGCGCAGCGCCTTGCCGTATTCGCGCTGGTCCAGATACGTGGCGATCTCGTCGCGCGAGGCGAGCGCGACCGCGAGGCTGCCCGCCGGCGCGCCGGACGGGTCGGCCGAAGGCGCGAGCAGCCCGTCGAACTGCCGCACGAGGAAGCTTGCCGCGCGAGAGGCGATGTTGACGTACTTGCCGATCAGGTCGCTGTTGACGCGCTGCTGGAAGTCGTGCGGGTTGAAGTCGACGTCCTCGACGTGGGCGTTCAATTTCGCGGCCACGTAGTAGCGGAACCATTCCGGGTTCATGCCGACTTTCAGATACTGCAGCGGATCGATCCCGGTGCCGCGGCTCTTGCTCATCTTTTCGCCGCTGACGGTGATGAAGCCGTGCACGTAGATCGCGTCCGGCGTCTTGCGGCCGGAGAACTTCAGCATCGCCGGCCAGAACAGCGTGTGGAAGTACACGATGTCCTTGCCGATGAAGTGGATCTGCTCGACTTCGTCGGCGGCGATGAACTCGTCGAAACTGCGCATCTCGCCGCGCGCGCGCGCCTTGCCCTGGTCGAAGTACGCCTTCAACGACGCCAGATAGCCGATCGGCGCGTCCAGCCAGACGTAGAAGAACTTGTCGTTCGCGTCCGGAATCGGGATGCCGAAATACGGTGCGTCGCGCGAGATGTCCCAGTCGGCGAGCCCCTTGCCGCCCTGATCCGGCTTGTCGGCGATCCACTCCTGCGTCTTGGCGTACACCTCGGGCTGCAGGTGCGGCTCGCCGCGCCGGTTGCGGCTCGCGGTCCAGTCGCGCAGGAACGCCACGCAGCGCGCGTCCGACAGGCGGAAGAAGTAGTGCTCGGAGGCGCGCAGCTCGGGCCGGACGCCGGTCAGCGCCGAATACGGCTTCTTCAGGTCCGTCGGCGCGTAGGTCGAGCCGCACACCTCGCAGTTGTCGCCATACTGGTCCTTGGCGCCGCACTTGGGACACGTGCCCTTGATGTAGCGGTCCGGCAGGAACATGCCCTTGACCGGGTCGTAGAACTGCTCGATGCGCCGGATGTCGATCAGTTCGTTGGCGCGCAGCGCGCGGTAGATCGACTGCGACAGCTCGACGTTCTCGGGCGAGTCGGTCGTGTGCCAGTGGTCGAAGCCGATGTGAAAGCCGTCCAGATACTGCTGGCGCGCCGCCTTCATCTCGGCGATGAACTGCTGCGGCGTCTTGCCGGCCTTTTCCGCCGCGATCATGATCGGCGCGCCGTGCGCGTCCTCGGCGCAGACGAAGTGCACCGCGTGCCCGCGCATGCGCTGGTAGCGCACCCAGATGTCGGCCTGGATGTACTCCATGATGTGGCCGATGTGCGGGCGGCCGTTCGCGTACGGCAGGGCGGTGGTAACGAACAGGTGGCGCTGGCTCATGGGCAGAGGTCGGGGTTCGGATCGCGGACTGCGGGTTGCGCGGAGGGCTTCCGCGCGCCGGAGCTCCGGCAAGGGCGGCCGGTCGCTAGATCCGACGGCGCATTCGCCCGCGCCGCGGATGGCGGACGGAACGGGCGGCGGGGCGCGTGTGCGAGTGCATGGCCGACGGTCGAATGCCCGCGAGTTTAACAAGGGCAACTAGCTCACATGGGGTGGTCGGTCGGCGGGCCGATCGAAGCCGCTGTCGGATAGACTGCGGCGCTGATTCCCTTTGCCCTCCCCGGACTGCGATTTCCCATGAGCATCACCGTAGAACGCGTCAATGAAGTGCTGAAGACCGTCGTCGATCCCAACACCGGCAAGGATCTGCTGTCGTCGCGCGCCGCGCGCAACGTCAAGGTCAGCGGCGACGACGTCAGCGTCGACATCGAGCTCGGCTACCCGGCCGCCAGCCAGATCGATGCGCTGCGCGGCCGGGTCGTCGACGCGCTCAAGCGCGCCGGCGCCGGCAACGTCAGCGCCAACGTGACGATGAAGATCGTCGCGCACACGGTGCAGCGCGGGCTGAAGGTGATGCCCAACGTCAAGAACATCATCGCCGTGTCCTCGGGCAAGGGCGGCGTGGGCAAGAGCACCGTCGCGGCCAACCTCGCGCTGGCACTCGCGGCCGAAGGTGCGCGCGTCGGCATGCTCGACGCCGACATCTACGGGCCGAGCCAGCCGACGATGCTCGGCATCGAAGGCAAGCCCGAGAGCGTGGACGGCAAGACGCTCGAGCCGCTGGAGAATTACGGCGTTCAGACCAGCTCGATCGGCTTTCTGATCGACGCCGACCAGCCGATGATCTGGCGCGGTCCGATGGTCACGCAGGCGCTGCAGCAGTTGCTGGCGCAGACCAACTGGAAGGACCTCGACTATCTGATCGTCGACATGCCGCCGGGCACCGGCGACATCCAGCTCACGCTCGCGCAGCAGGTGCCCGTCACCGGGGCGGTGATCGTGACCACGCCGCAGGACATCGCGCTGCTCGATGCGATCAAGGGGCTGAAGATGTTCGAGAAGGTCGGCGTGCCGATCCTCGGCATCGTCGAGAACATGGCCGTGCACGTCTGCAGCAAGTGCGGGCACGCCGAGCACGTCTTCGGCGCCGGCGGTGCGGAGCGCATGTCGAAGGAGTACGACGTCGAGGTGCTCGGCTCGCTGCCGCTCGACATCCGCATCCGCGAGCAGGCCGACTCGGGCCGGCCGACGGTCGTCGCCGAGCCCGACGGCGACATCGCCCGCGCCTACAAGGCGATCGCGCGTCGGGTCGCGATCAAGATCGCCGAAAAGGCCAAGGACATGTCGCTGAAGATCCCGACGATCAAGGTGTCGAACACCTGACATTTCGGACCGCGTTGCGGCTGGAGGAGCTCGGCCGGTTCGGCGCCGACGGCTGCGCCGCAGTCAACCGGACGGCGCTGAGCACTGCATCTGATTTCCCGCTACGACGTCGAACGCGACCGGGTCCCGCCTGCCTCGTCGGCACCATCCGCGTCACGAATCCCGAGGCGCGGCGGCGCTGCGCCGCCGGCAAGCGGTCCGCCGCTGCCGGCCGGTGCGGCGAAGATGGCTCAGCGCGCACGATTCCGCCGGCCGACCGATGCGCGCGCGCCACGCGGCGCGGGCCGGTGGACTGCGCGCGGCGACTGCGCAGCCTACGCCGATCCAATCGACGTGACGCAGCGCGACAACCGCATCGGCAAGTCCGAAATCGAAGTCCGAGCGCTGGCAGCATCCCTCAGACGGCACAGCCCGTTTCGATTGCCGCCGCCGGCGACACCGGCTGCGGCGCGGGAATCTCGTAGCCGTATTTCGCGGCGGTCAGCTCGGCGAGGATCGACACGGCGATTTCCGCCGGCGTGCGCGCGCCGTTCTTGATGCCGACCGGGCCGTGCAGCCGTTCGAGCTGCGCCTCGGTGACGCCGAACTCTTTCAGCCGCTCGCGGCGCTTGGCCTGGTTCTTCTTCGAGCCGATCGCGCCGACGTAGAAGGCATTCGACTTGAGCGCCTCCATCAGCGCCAGGTCGTCGAGCTTCGGATCGTGCGTCAGCGCGACGATCGCGGTGTTCATGTCGGGCTTGAACTCGACGACCATGTCGTCCGGCATCGTGCGCACGAGTGTCGTTCCCGGCACGAGCCAGCCGTCGGCGTACTCCTCGCGCGGATCGCAGATCGTCACCGCGTAGTCGCACGCGAGCGCCATCTGCGCCAGATAGTGCGTCAACTGCCCCGCGCCGATGACCAGCAGCCGCAGACGCGGGCCGTGCACGGTGACGAGCGCCTCGTCGGTGGCTGACAGCACGTCGCGGCCGGTGCCTTCGGCGAGCGTCACGTGACCCGTCTTCATGTCGAGGCGCCGCACGGTCTGCCGGCCCTCGAGCACGCGCGCAAGCAGCTCGCCGATACGTGACTCCGCGGTCACGGGCTCGAGCACCAGCTCCAGCGTGCCGCCGCAGGGCAGCCCGAACTTGAACGCGTCCTCGGCGGTGACGCCGTACTTCACGCGCTGCGGGCGGTCCGCCGCCAGCGCGCGCGAGCGTACGCGGTCGACCAGATCGTCCTCGATGCAGCCGCCCGAGACCGAGCCGGCGACCAGCCCATCGTCGCGGATCACCACGATCGAGCCCACGGGCCGCGGCGCCGAGCCCCAGGTGCGCACGATCGTTCCCAGCACCACGCCGCGGCCGTCGCGCACCCACTCGTCGGCTTTCTTCAGCACTTGCGTATCGACGCTGTCCATGCCGCCCTCACCGTCACTGCAACCGATGCCGCCAGTTTAGGCGGTCGCAGTGGAGAGTGTAGATGGGTCGCGCTTCACCCCGGTCCCTCCCCGCTTTCGGGGAGGGACGGGGCGACGGCCTTCGCTCTCCCTCAGGGCGATGTCAGTTGCACCGTGTAGCCGCCGGCCAGGCCGGCGTCGGCCACCACTTCCACCAGATACGTGCCGCTGCCGAACGTCGCGTCGTTGGGGATGGCGAAGGCGAAGGTGGTCAACGCGTTCGCAGCCATCGCCAGCGGAGTGCCGGCGAGCGTGAAGATCTCGCCCGCGCGGTTGGTGAAGTCGCCGTTCGGGTTGAGCTTGCGCACGCGCAGTGTGCCCGCAAAGCCCGGCATCACGCGCACCGTGTAAGACTGTCCGCCCACGCCGGCAAAGCTGAAGTAATCGCGCTCGCCATCCACGTCGATGCTGCCCGCGGTCGGCGCCGAACCCGCGGTCAGCGCTACGGGCGACTCCAGGCTGACCAGGGTCACGGCGAAGGGCACCGCGCCGCTGCCGACATTGGTGTTGCGCACCGTGACCGTGTAGTCCCCGGGCGCCAGCAGGCCCAGCCCTTCGAGCGGCACCGACGTCGAAGCCAGCGTCGACTCGAATTCGCCGACGTAGCCGCCCGCGAAGGGGGGGTTCGCAGACCACACCGTTGCACTCACGCCGAAAGGCGCGGCGGCGGCGGAGGCCAGTCGCAGCAGATAGCGACCGCTGGCCGGCACCGTGTATCGGTAGCTGGTCCACTCGTTCGGCGGCACGCTGCCGGCGACCGGCGTGTCGATGGCGGCGTTAGCGGGCACCGGCCGCACCACGCTAAAGCTGCCGCTGCCGACGGCGCGCTCCAGCACGGCGGAGCGGGAACGTACGAGCAGCGTTGCCGCGCCGGTGTTGTAGACGAAGCTCGGCAAGGTGGTGGCCGCGAAGGGACCGCTGCCGCTGCTCGGCGTCTGCACGCTCGCCACGCCGTCGACCGACGCCGTGAGGTTGAGCGCCCCCGGTGTGGTCAGCCGCAGCCCGATGATCTGGCCGCGCGTCAGGTCCAGCGTGTAGCGCAGCACTTGACCGAGCGGCAGGTCGATCGCCTGCGTCGTGACAGGCGGCGTCAAGGCGAGTGCCACCGGCGCCGGTGCGTTGTTGATGCGGAAGGTGAAGGGCGCCGGCGCGCTGCCGGTGGACGACAGCACCACCGTGTACAGGCCCGATGCCGCCAGCGCGTGCACCGGCGTGGTATCGGGCAGTTGCGTGCCAGCGGGCGTGAGCACGTGGAACGCAGCCACCTCGAACGACGACTGCGGATGCGCGCGGCCGAAGGCGATTGCGTCGCCTGCTGCGGCGTTGAACGCGTACACCGCCGCGCTTCCTGCAGGAGCGTTGCCGCTGACATCGGTATCGCGGTTGATGACCGTGGGCAAGCCGGTGACCAGGGTCGTCGTGCCGCTGCCGGCGCTGCGCGACAGCGTGACCACCGGTAGCGCAGGCGCGGCGACCTGGTAGGCCAAGGCGTTGCTGCCGGTGCCGACCAGGAACGACGCCAGCCGCGGACGGAAGACCGCGCCCGCCGACGCGCCGGTGTTGGTGAGCGCCAGATGGAACAGCCCGTCGGCCGGCGGCTTGACTAAATAGCGCCGCGGCGTTGCCAGGTTGACCGTGCCGCTGAACGGCACTGCCAGCAGTTCGACCGCCGGCTTGCTCAGTGCCAGCGTCACCGAGCCGGTGTTGTTGGTGTTGTTGGTCACACGCAGTCTGTACGTGCCGGCCGCCGCGACGCCGGTCAGCAGCTCGTTGGACGCGCCCGGCGCGCCCGCGCCGTAGTTCAGCGCCGCCAGCAACTGCGCGCCGCTCGCGGTCGACAGCGTCAGCGAGCCCTGCACGCCGTTGCTGGCGTCGGTGAGGTTTACCTGCAAGGCCTCGTCCGCCGCCAGCGCGATGTCGAAGCAGCGCGACTGCTGCTGGCCTAGCGGTACCGCGCGCGTGTCCGGCACGGGCAACGCCTCCACGGTGCCGCAGCTGCCCAGGCTGGCCACTTCGAGCCTGAAGCTGCCGGGCGCATTGGCCCCGGCGGTGACTTCGATCCGATATTCGCCCGCCGCCGCCGTGTTCTCTGCCAGATACGCGGCGGTGGCGTTGAACGGCACCTCGTCCACCACCGAGTTGTCGGGCCGCAGCAGTCGCACCGAGCCGCTCAACGTGGAACCCGCGCGGCTCACGCGCACCTCGAACCCCGGCCCCGCCGGCAGCGGCAGGCGAAAGCGCGACACGTTGCCAACCGCCTGCAGCGCGTAGTTCTGGTCCCACGGCAGGCTGATGGCAATGTCGCCGACCGACTGCGTGGGCAGCAGGTCGATCACCACGTTGTCGGTGACGTTGGGCCCGCCGCGGAAGAGCCGCGTGCCGCGATAGGTGCCGTTGCGCGCGGTGGCCTCGACATCGATGTCCACGTCGGGCGGCATGGCCAGCACGGCGCCCGTCAGCGCCGGGATCTGCGCGGTAGCGACCGTCATCGGCACGCGGCGCGTGGCCGGGTTCACCGCAAACGGGCGCACCGACGACGCCGCCAGCGACATCGTTCCGGTGCCGTTGTTCTCACGCGTGTGGCCGGCCACGTTGCAGACGTCGCCGGAGTTCTCTTTGCAGGGGCCGCCCGGCGTGTCGCGAATGCAGCAGCGGCCGTTGGGCCTGTACGGCGGGTAGACAAAGGCGTCGCAGTTCCACCACGAGAAATGCGTCACCTGCGCGCGCAACGCCAGTTCGCTCGGGCTGGCGGCATTGGCGACCACGGTGCCCACGCCTTCCTGCACCCACACGCCGGTGCGCTCATCGAGCGACCACAGCGGAATGGTTGCCCCTGCCACCACGTTGCTGCGATCGAGGTTCAGCGTGGTGTAGATCGGGATCTCGATGGTTGCGCTCGCACCCGCTGCCAGCTGCACGCGCTGGCCGTTGCTGGTCAGCACGTATTCCACCGCGCCGTACGAGGCCAGCAGGCCGCGGGCGCCGTCTTCGCGAAAGCCGGCGAACAGGCCTGGGAACGCATTGGCGTTGCTGCCCACGTTGACCGGCGTGACGTTCACCTGCACGGCGCCCGTGACCGGCAGGCCGTTGGCATCGACCAGCGCGTTGGGCGGGAAGGTCACGCGCGCGCCGTCTTTTCCGGTCAGGGTGCCACCGGCCGCCGCGCTTGCCAGCGTGAGCGGCGCCTCGCGCGCCAGCATGCGAACCTCCAGAAAGCCGCTGTTGGCGCCGACAGGCAGCGAGATCGACTTGATCTGGTCGGCAAAGCCCGACTTGCTGAATCGCAACTGCAGCGGCGCGCCGGTGCCGGTGGGCAGGGTGGCGCGGCCGTCGGCGCCGGTGGTGGCGGCGGCGGTGCCGCCGATCACGCTGACGGCCACGCCCGCCAGCGGCGCGCTGCCGTCGGTGACCGCCACCAGCGTGTCCACTGCCGGGCCCATGGCCGGGCCAACCGACACGGTGACCGTTCGCGT
The DNA here is from genome assembly GCA_037446035.1 of Burkholderiales bacterium. Taxonomy (GTDB): domain Bacteria; phylum Pseudomonadota; class Gammaproteobacteria; order Burkholderiales; family Burkholderiaceae_F; genus DSNY01. The sequence continues at coordinate 14,437 of JBBIJJ010000019.1, read as the reverse complement.
GGCGGTGGCGCTGCCGCCGCGGCCGTCGCTGACCGTGAGCGTGACCGTGTAGCTGCCCGCGGCCGGATACACGTGCGGCAGCTTGCGCCCGCCGCCGCGCGTGCCGTCACCAAAGTCCCAACTGAAGGTCATCGGATCGCTGTCGGGGTCGGTGGAGGCGGCGGCATCCACCACCAGCGGCGCGCCGGCCTCCACCGTCGCCGCAGCGGTGAAGCTGGCCACCGGCGGCTGGTTGGCGGGTTGCGGTGGCGGCGGTGGGTTACTGCCGCCGCCACCGCCGCAGGCCGCGAGGGAAGCGGCAAGCAGCGAGGCGATGAAGCGCCGCGCCGGCCCGATGAGCGACGGCTGACGCGGAATGGCGGTGCAAGGGTCAGACCCGCCGCGCGGCAGCAGCGGTAGGCGTGAGCGAATGGCGCGCAGGCGTGGCATCGGTCGATCTCCCCGAGGTCAGCGCAGCCCCGCCCGCCGGAGCGGCGCCAGGAACTGCGCAAGGTGGCGAGCCAACGCAAGCGGCGTGTCGAAGACGAGCGCGTCGTCCGCGGCGGCCGGATCCACCCCAGCACCCGCCGGCCGCAATACCGCACGCCAGGGCTGCGCGGCCGTCTCGGGCTGCAGTTCGAGCGTGTAGTGGAGCGTGGCGGCGAGGGCCGGGGGTTCGGCGCGGTGGCCTGCGTCGGTCATGCACGCAGGGTGGGGCAGGATGCGTTGCGGAAGCGTTGCGGGTAGGAAGTTGAATGTCTGGCGGTGAGCGGGACCCGCTCCGCGGCATCGACGCCCTCCGATCGCGCGGCACAGCGTCAGGCTGGGAAGGTGTGCAGATTTCGTCGCGAGCGGTCCGCTGGCCAGGCGCACGCAGCCGCAGGGCCGAGACATATCGAGTGGATAGGCGAGGCCCGAAAACGCAGTTTCGGGGCAGGCTCACATCGGCGGAGCCGATGTGAGGCGAAGCGGCCGGAGCCAACACCGCGCAACGACGCCAGCGGGCCGCGCAGTAGAAAGATTCACACCTTCTCTGAGTTCGGGCCTTCGATCGCGTGCTTCAGCCCCCGGCAGCGCTGGCTGGGAGCCGGGGTTTCGGCGTCGGGTGCGGCTGGGCCTTGGCGAAGGCGTTTGGCGTTCGCACGGTGACCTTGCTGCGCGTACTCGCGGCCGAGGCCATCGCGTAAACGCAGGCGGTCGAAGCGAGGGCGAAGGACCGGGGTTGCCATCGCCCGAGTGCTGCTTCGCTCGCGGTGCTGATGGCGCTGGCCGACGCGTTCGCCAAGCGAGGTAGCTGGCCCGGATATTCACGAGGGACGCGGGAGTTGCGCGGCTGCGTGCGTGATGCGAATTGCGCAAGACGGCCGCAGCCAAGGCCCGGAGGCCTTGGCCCGCAGTTGCGCGCAAGCACGCGCCTGCGACCGGTTGGCGAATGCGGCCGCGCAACCCCCGCGTAGCCCCGCCGATGCGGACTGCTGCGCGGCTCGCTCGTCGCAAATGCTCGACGAAGCTGACGAACTGACGCATTCGGCGCCGACTTCATCAAATATGCGGGCGAGGATTTGATCCGACCAACGGTGTCGGTTTCGATACATCCGCAGCGCCCTTGGGGCGGGGGTGCCCCAGGGGCGCAACCGCCGCTCGCAACCTCTGCTCCGCCAGTGGCGCCAGCGTGCCGGAAGCCAGCAGTGCCGTCGCCTCGTGGGCCGCACCGCTGCCCGTGAGCCGAACGCGCAACGCGACCATTCGCGCCCGCAGCCCCGGCGCCGCCACCTTCTCCGGCAACGCCGCCAACGCCCCCTCCTCGTCACCCGCCGCCGCGATGGCCTCCGCCAACACCACCCGCGCGAAGTCGCGCGACTCGTGCGCGTGGTCGTCGACAAAGCGTTCGCTGGCGAGCGCGGCGCGCAGGCGAGACTGGGCGGCGGCGGGGTCACCGCAGGCGATCTCCCGCGAGGCGTGCAGCGCTTCGCGAATCAGCACCGGGCTGCTGCTGCCGCTGCAGTGGGCGGCGCTCACCGCTTGGGCCGCCGCGTCGGCGTCCGCGCAGGCGGCATCCAGATCCAGCAGGTCGTCGTACATGCGCGCGCGCAGCAGGCGGGCGTTGAGCTGGTAGGTGGAGTTGCCGGCGGCCGCGGCCACGTCGATCGCGCGGCCCAGCGAGCGCAGCGCGCTGTCGGCATCGCCTTCCAGCTGCTCGATGCTGGCGTCGACCATCGCCGTCAGGTACTGCACGCGCGGGCTCTGCTCGTTGCCGATGGCCTCCCGCAGCGCGCGTCGCGCGGCTTGGGCGGCGGGAAGGTTGCCGGTCTTGGCGTGCAGCAGCGTGAGCGCGATGTGAACCGGCAGCTGGATATGCGCGCCCATATTGGACTGCTGCAGCAGGTCGAGCGCCTGTTCGAGCATGGCCTGCGCGCCGGAAAAGCGGCCAGTCGCCATGTAGGCATCGGCGCCGGCGGCCAGGAGGTTGGCGCGGTACACCGGCTCTGCCAGCGGGAGGCGCGCCAGCCGGGCCAGCGCGAGGTCAGCCAGCGCTGCCGCTTCTTCGGCGCGGTCGGTGGCCGCGTAGGCGTACGTCAGCGCGGTCTCGATCGAGGTCAGATCGGGCGCGTCGTGTGTCAGGGCCAGCGCGCGGCCGCGCTCGCCGTAGCGCACCCCCAGTGGCGCGTCGCCGCTGAAGGTGGCGAAGTGCGCGGCCAAGTACAGCGCGCGGCACTGCTCGTGCGGCGGCGCCCGCCTTGCATAAGGTCGCGCAAGCACCTGCTCGATGAGGCGCAGCGCTTGGTCGTGGTGGCCGCTGTCCGCCAAATGCATGGCGCGCAGCAGGTCGGTGCGCATGCGTTGCGCGTCATCGTCCACCGTGGCGAGTTCGGCGTCGATGGCGTCGAACTCGGCCGCGTTGTCGGCCAGCGCCTGCGGGCCCAGCGCGCGGCGCGCCTTGATCAATGCCAGCCGCACCTCCACCGCCTGCGCGCCGCGGGCACCATCTTCCAGCGCGGCCTGCAAATGGGCAACGACTTCGGTGCGCGCAAAGCGGCGCTCGGCATCGGCGGCGGCCCGCAACCGCCAAGTCACGGCCTCGGAGGGCGCGCCCGCGGCTTCCAGATGCTGGACGATGCGGTCAGGCGCGCCGCGCCGCTCCTGCAGGGTGGCGGCAAGCCGGCGGTGGATCAGGCGCCGCCGCTCGGGCCGCACTTCACCCTCTGCGGCCGCGCGCCCCAGGTCGTGCACGAAGCGATATGCATCGTTGGCCGGCATTAGGAGCTGCGCCTGCAGCGCGCGTTCCAGCGCCTGCAGTGCGTCGCGCTCGGCCAGTGCGGTGGCCGGACGCACGTCGGCCAGCGTGAACAAGTCGCCGGCCAGCGCGGCGGTTTCGAGCAGCCGGCGCACGGCCGGGCCCAGCCGCTCGATGCGCTCGGCCACCGCCTTGTGCACGGTGGGCGGCACCGGCAGCTCGGCGTAGTCGGACGTGGCGTCGTCGTACGGCGTGGACCACTCGCCGCCCGGCTCGACGCGCAACTCGCCGATGTCGAACAGGTAGCGGATGATCTCCAGAATGAAGAACGGATTGCCGCCGCTGGCGCGCTGCAGCCGCCCGGCAAAGCACTCGCCGCCCGCGGTGCCCGACAGCTCGCGCACCAGCCGCAGCGTGCCGCTGTCATCCAGCGGCGGCAGCGTCAGGCGCGTGAGCAGCCCGGCGTGCTGCAGCCGGCGCAGCATCTCGCTCGCGGTCGGCGCCTGGGCCAGCTCGGCGCTGCGCGCGGTGAAGACGATGCGCGCGCCGGTGCGTGCGGGGCGCGGCGACGCCGTTGTTGGCGGCGCAGGGGCGCGGGCCAGCGCCTCCAGCGCTTCGAGCGTGGTCTCATCGAGCCACTGAACGTCGTCGGCCACGAGCACGCCACCGCCCAGCAGTGCGTCGAGACTACGGGTCAGCGCCGCGAAAAACCGCGCGCGTGCGGGCGGACTGGTGTCGGTGGCGGGTTCGTCGGCCAGTGCGGGCACCAGCCGGGCGAGCTGCGCGCGGTCACCGGCCGGCAGCGCGTGCAGCTTGGCGCGCAGCGCGGGGTCGTCGAGCGCGCGCTGCACGAGTTCCGTGAGCGGGTGCAGCGGTGCGCCGCGCCAGACGGCCGACCCGCGCAGCCGCAGCAGCGGCGCGTGGTCGAGCGCGTACTCGGTCGCCAGCCGCGACTTGCCGACGCCGGGCTCGCCTTCGATCAGCGCGAGCGGCGTGGCGCAGGCGCGCAGCGCGGCGAGCTGGGACTCGCGCCCGATCAGCCCAACGAGCGTCGCGTCGGAGCGCGCCAGGTCGCGCCCGTCGTCGTGCGCGGCGATCGGCGCCAGCCGCTCGGCAGCGCGGATGCGCTCGGCCAGCGCTGCGGTGGCGGGCAGCGGGTCGAGGCCGAGTTCGTCGCGCAGTACGGTGCGGCAGCGCTCGAACAGCTCCAGCGCGCGTGCACGCTCGCCAACGGCGTAGCACAGCCGCATCGCATCAGAGTACGGCGCTTCCTGCAGCGGGTCCTCCGCGACCAGCGCCAGCGCGTGCTCCAGCGCCTGGCGCGGGCGCCCGGCGGCCTCGTGGCGCGCGAGTTCGGCCTGCAGCGCGCGGCGACGCAGGGCCGCCAGCCGCTCACGCTCGTTCGCGAGCCAGTCGCTGAAGGCGGGGCTGTCTGCGACCTCCAGTCCATCGAGCAGCGGGCCGGCGTACAGCGGCAGCGCGTCCGCCGGCGAGGTTCGCAGCAGGTGCTCGAAGGCGGACACGTCCACGGCGATGCCGGTTGCGAGCGACAGCCGCTCGCCGTCGCTGATCACGAAATCCGCTGCCTGCACCTCGCCGAGCCGGTGCACCTCGCGCCGCAGGTTGCGGCGGGCGCTGGCATTGTCCAGCGCGCCCCAGAACACATTGGCCACGCGTGTGCGGGTGGTCGGCCCGGCAAGCGCGACGTAGGCCAGCAGCGCCATCGACTTGCGCGCCAGCCGCAGTGGCTGGCCGGCGCGCAACGCCACCGGCGCTCCGAACAGGCGCAGTCCGCGCGGCGCGCCGTCGAGGGCGGTTACGGGTGATCGATCCATTGCGGGCAACGGCAGCATGCCATCGGCGCCCAGCGTCGCCAAGCGGACGCGTCGGCGCGCGGACCGGAAAGGGGGCCGGTGCATGCTGGCCCCTTAGCCTGGCGCAAACGGTGGGTCGGTTCGGCTCGCTCCGCGGTGCCGCTGACGCCCGGCACCGCGGTGCGGGTCAGCGTGATCTGCGCGTTGCTCGTTTCGGACGCGATGGCGCGAGCCAAATCGTGCGGCTGGCGCCACTGAGCGTGGCGCTGCTCGCAGCGAAGGGGTTCAACTCGCGTATGCCGACCAGCCTGCCGGCAACCTGGGCGCCGCATGGTGGCGCAGCGCACCGGTGTACCGAACCATGCGATGCGGATGTCTTGCTGCCTGGCCAACCGCTTTCCTCCATCCAGTCGGCCGAGGGTCATCCGCTGACCGATGGGAGCGACAACCCGCGCGACATCAGGTTCGTGTGCGGCGCCGCAGCGCGACAGGGACGGTGTCGTTGGCAATGCCGGCGCTCGCGGCGATGCGTCATGGGTGTCATCGCGCCGCGCTTGCTCCGTCCGAGAGCGCGCGGTTAATCTAGTCTATGTGCGCCGGCCAAGAACACCACCGCGGGCCACACTTTCACCGAGGAGACGCGAATGAAAGTCCCGCTTTCCCTGCGGGTCAACGGTCAGGCCGTCACGGCCGAGGTTGAACCCGATACCCTGCTCGTCACTTTCATCCGCGAGCATCTGCGGCTGACCGGCACGCACGTCGGCTGCGACACGGCGCAGTGCGGCGCGTGCACCGTGCACGTCAACGGCCGCGCGGTGAAGAGCTGCAACGTGCTCGCCGCGCAGATGCAGGGCGCCGAGGTGACGACGATCGAAGGCATCACGCCGGCCGACGGCTCGATGCATCCGATGCAGGCCGCGTTCAAGGCCTGCCACGGGTTGCAGTGCGGCTTCTGCACGCCCGGCATGGTGATGAGCGCGATCGATCTGGTCACGCACTGGCCGCATGCGACCGAAGAGCAGATCCGCGAGGGGCTCGAAGGCAACTTCTGTCGCTGCACCGGCTACCAGAACATCGTCAAGGCGGTCGCGCAGGGCGCGAAGGCGATGGGCGTCTGAACCCAGGTTCGTAACCTCTTGCCCAGCCTCCGCCGATGACCAGGTGGAAGGTCGGGAACTTCCTCTCCCCGGGCCAGGGGAATGGGCGCGGGCGAGGGGATCGGAAGGAACAAGGAGCACCGATATGAACGATCCCAAGACAGGATTCATCGGCCGCGCGGTCGAGCGGCGCGAGGACTACCGCTTCCTGACCGGCGCCGGGCAGTACACCGACGACGTGACGCTGCCAAACCAGAGCTACGGCTACTTCCTGCGCAGCCCGCACGCGCACGCGAAGATCAGGTCGATCGAAACCGCGGCGGCGAAGAAGGCGCCCGGCGTGCTGGGTGTCTTCACCGGCAAGGACGTCGCCGCCGTCGGCGGGCTGCCGTGCGGCTGGCTGATCACCTCGATCGACGGCACGCCGATGAAGGAACCGCGCCATCCGATCATCGCCGAGCACAAGGTGCTGCACGTCGGCGACCAGGTGGCGCTGGTCGTCGCCGACACGCTCGCGCAGGCCAAAGCGGCGGCCGAGCTGATCGACGTCGATTACGAGGTCCTGCCGGCGGTCGTCGACACCGCGAGCGCAGCCAAGGCCAAGACCGCCGTGCACGAGATTGCGCCGGACAACGTCTGCTACACGTGGGCGATCGGCGACAAGGCGGCGGTGGACGCCGCGTTCGCCAAAGCGGCGCACGTCACCAAACTGGAGTTCGTCAACAACCGGCTGATCCCCAACGCGATCGAGCCGCGAGCCGCCAACGCCATGTACAACCGTGCGGACGATTCGTACACGCTGTACGTGACCAGCCAGAATCCGCACGTCGAGCGGCTGCTGATGGCCGCGTTCGTGCTGGGCATCCCGGAGCACAAGCTGCGCGTGATCGCGCCCGATGTCGGCGGCGGGTTCGGCTCGAAGATCTACCTGTACGCGGAGGAAACCGCGCTGGTGTGGGCGAGCAAGCGCATCGGGCGGCCGATCAAGTGGGCGGCGGAGCGCAGCGAGAGTTTTCTCACCGATGCGCACGGGCGCGATCACGTGACGGTGGCCGAGCTCGCCCTCGACCGCGACGGCAGGTTCCTCGCGCTGCGCGAGCATACGACCGCCAACATGGGGGCGTATCTGTCGACGTTCGCCTCGTGCATCCCGACGATCCTGCACTCGACGCTGCTGGCGGGGCAGTACACGACGCCGGCGATCTACAGCGAAATCCAGGCGGTGTTCACCAACACCACGCCGGTCGATGCGTACCGCGGCGCGGGCCGGCCCGAGGCGACGTATCTGGTCGAGCGTCTGGTCGAAACCGCCGCGCGCGAGCTGAAGATGGATCCGGCCGACCTGCGGCGCAAGAATTTCATCCGCACCTTCCCCTATGCGACCCCGGTCGGGCTGACCTACGACACCGGCGACTACGAAGCGACGCTCAACCGCGTACAAGAAATCGCCGACGTCAAGGGCTTCGCCAAGCGCAAGGCCGAAAGCGCGAAGAAGGGCCTGCTGCGCGGACTCGGCTACGCCTGCTACATCGAAGCCTGCGGCATCGCGCCGAGCAACATTGCCGGCGCCCTCGGCGCACGCGCCGGGCTGTTCGAGGCCGGCGAAGTGCGCGTGCATCCGACCGGCAAGGTGACCATCTATACCGGTTCGCACTCGCACGGGCAGGGGCACGAGACCACGTTCGCGCAGGTCGTCGCCGACAAACTCGGCATTGCGCTCGACGACGTCGACATCCAGCACGGCGATACCGGCAAGATTCTGTTCGGCATGGGTACGTACGGCAGCCGGTCGATCGCGGTCGGTGGCACGGCGATCGTCAAGGCGCTCGACAAGGTCATCGCCAAGGGCAAGAAGATCGCCGCGCACCTGCTCGAAGCGAGCGACAGCGACATCGAGTTCGCCAACGGCGAATTTCGCGTCGCCGGCACCGACCGCAAGAAGGCGTTCGCCGAGGTGGCGCTCGCCGCCTACGTGCCGCACAACTATCCGCTCGACAAGCTCGAGCCGGGGCTGAACGAAAACGCCTTCTACGATCCGACCAATTTCACGTATCCGGCCGGCTCGTACGTGTGCGAGGTCGAAGTCGACCCCGAGACCGGCCACGTGCGTATCGATCGGTTTGCCGCGTGCGACGACTTCGGCAACGTGATTAACCCGATGATCGTCGAAGGGCAGGTGCACGGCGGGCTCGCGCAGGGCATCGGGCAGGCGTTGCTCGAGGGCTGCGTCTACAACGACGACGGCCAGCTCGTCACCGGCAGCTACCAGGACTACGCGATGCCCAGGGCGGACGATCTGCCGCACTTCATGGTCGAAACCGCCAAGGGCACGGCCTGCACGCACAACCCGCTCGGCGTGAAGGGCTGCGGCGAGGCGGGCGCGATCGGCGCGCCGCCGGCGGTGATCAACGCGATCGTCGACGCACTGGCGCACCTGGGCGTGCGCGACGTGCCGATGCCGGCCACCCCGCACAACGTGTGGAAGACGATCCAGTCGACGCGCAAGCAGTGAGAAGGTGTGAAGATTTCGTCGCGAGCGGGCCGCTGGCTAGGCGCACGCAGCCGCAGGGCCGAGACATATCAAGTAGATAGGCGAGGCCCGAGCAGCGCGCAACGACGCCAGCGGGCCGCGCAGCAGAAAGATTCACACCTTCTGAGGAGAATCGACATGCATCACATGCACTATCACCGCCCGACCGCCGTCGCCGAAGCCGCCCAACTGCTGCAGCAACACGCCGAAGACAAGTTGCTCGCCGGCGGCCAATCGGTGCTGCCGTCGATGAAACTCGGCCTGCTCGCGCCGGAGGGCTTCATCGATCTGGCGGGCATCGCCGAGTTAAACGGCATCAAGCTGCACAACGGTGTGGTCACGATCGGCGCGATGACGACCCATTCGGCGGTGGCCGCGTCGAAGGACATGGGCAAGGCGATTCCGGCGCTCGCGCGGCTGGCCGGCGGCATCGGCGACCGCGCGGTGCGCAACCGCGGCACGATCGGCGGCTCGCTCGCCCACAGCGACCCGGCCGCCGACTACCCGGCCGCCGTGCTCGGTCTCGGCGCGACCATTCACACGAACACGCGTCAGATCGCCGCCGACGACTACTTCAAGGGCCTGTACGAAACCGCGTTGAACGCCGGCGAGCTGATCACCGCGGTCGCCTTCCCGGTGCCCGAGAAGGCCGCCTACGTGAAGTTTCGGCAGCCGGCGTCGCGCTTCGCGCTGGTCGGCGTGTTCGTCGCCAAGACCGCCGGCGGCGTGCGCGTTGCCGTCACCGGCGCCGGCCCCTGCGTTTTCCGCGTCAAGGCGCTCGAAGACGCGCTGGCGAAGAAGTTCGCGCCGGAGTCGTGCGACGGAATCACGGTGCCGGCGTCCGGCCTGAACAGCGACATCCACGGCTCGGCCGACTACCGCGCGCACCTGATCCCGGTGCTCGCCAAGCGCGCGGTGGCGGCAGCCGCTTAACGCGGCTCGACGCCAACGGAGAACGGGCGCCCCGCGGCGCCCGTTCTTTCCCGATCTTGCGGGCGTACCGCGGCGAGGTTAGACGCCGCGGCGAGGCGGCTGCGTGGTAAGTTCGCGCCATGATCGCGCAGCCCGATTCGATCGATGCCACCGCCGCGTTGCTGGCGCAGCAGGACTACGTCGCCGACCGTCAGCTTGCCACGGCGGTTTTCCTCGCACTGAGGCTCGCGCGCCCGCTGTTTCTCGAGGGCGAGCCGGGCACCGGCAAGACCGAGATCGCCAAGGTGCTCGCCGCCGGGCTCGGCGCGGAGCTGATCCGGCTGCAGTGCTACGAGGGGTTGGACGTCAACGCGGCCGCCTACGAGTGGAACTATGCGCGCCAGCTGCTCGAGATCCGGCTCGCCGAAGTGGCGCACGAGTCGCGCGAGCAGGTGGCGGCCGGCCTTTTCACGGAGCGGTTCCTGATCGAGCGGCCGCTGCTGCGCGCGCTGCTGCCGCAAGCCGCGCCGCCGGTGTTGCTGATCGACGAGCTGGATCGCACCGACGAGCCGTTCGAGGCCTACCTGCTCGAGGTGCTGTCGGACTTCCAGATCACGATTCCCGAGTGGAGAACCGTGCGCGCCGAACGCCCGCCGATCGTGGTGATCACGTCGAACCGCACGCGCGAGATCCATGACGCGGTCAAGCGCCGCTGCATCTACCATTGGGTCGACTATCCGTCGGCGCAGCGCGAATTCGAGATCGTCCGCCGCAAGGCGCCGCAGGCGCGCGAGGCGCTGAGCCGCCAGATCGTCGCGTTCGTGCAGTCGCTGCGCACGATCGACCTGTACAAGCTGCCGGGGGTCTCGGAGACGATCGAGTGGACGCGCGCGCTGCTCGCACTCGACGCGGTCGTGCTCGATCCGGAGACGGTCAACAACACGCTCGGCGTGCTGCTGAAGTACCAGGACGACATCGCCAAGGTGCAGGGCAGCGAGGCGGCGCGGCTGATCGAGCAGGTGCGCCAGGCGGTAGCGGCGTCCGCTTGAGTTGCACGGACGAATGTTTTTGCGTGACGCCGACGGCGCGGTCGCAACGGGTGGGATGCGGACGGCGGGTGGCGCTGACGGCGGTATCCGGGGGCCACGATGAAGGCCGAAGCTGCGCGCGGCGCACGCAGGCGCAAAGCTGCGGCGAGCGGCGGCGCGGCGCGGCCGCACACGGTGCGCGAGGCGATCGCGCGCTGCCGCGCGTTGATCCGCGAGCGCGGCGAAGCCTCAGGGGCGGCCGCTGCGCGCGCTGCGCTCGCGGCCTATCAGGCGCTCGACGACGCGCAGCGTCGTCGGTTCTTCGATGCCATCGCGCGCGACCTGTCGCCGGCCCCCGACGCGGTGCTGCAGGCCGCGCAGGCCTACCACGACGATCCTTCGCCGCAGACGCTGGCGCGGCTCGAAGACGCCGTCGAACCACCGCGGCAGGAGCTGTTCCGCCGGCTGAACATGGCGCCGGGCGGCACCGCCGCGCTCGTCGCCATGCGGCTGCAGGTGCTGCTCGGGGTGGAGTCGCACCCGCACTGGCGCGTGATCGACAACGACCTGCGGCACCTGCTGCGCTCGTGGTTCAACCGCGGCTTCCTGACGTTGGCGCGGATCGACTGGCGCAGTTCGGCGATCGTGCTGGAAAAGCTGATCGCCTACGAGGCCGTGCACCAGATCCAGGGCTGGGACGACCTGCGGCGCCGGCTGCAGGCCGACCGCCGCTGCTTCGCGTTCTTCCATCCGCAGCTTCCGGACGAGCCGCTGATCTTCATCGAAGTGGCGCTGACGCGCGGCGTGAGTGCCAAGGTGCAACCGCTGCTCGACGTGAACTCGCCGGTGGCGGATCCGCAGCTCGCCAACTGCGCGATGTTCTACTCGATCACCAACTGCCAGGAAGGGCTGCGCGGCATCTCGTTCGGCAACTTCCTGATCAAGCAGGTCGCGGTCGAACTGCGCAACGAGTTCCCGCGCATCCGGCGCTTCGCCACGCTGTCGCCGATCCCCGGCTTCCGTTCGTGGCTGCTGGCACAGCGCGAGCGCCTGTGCGCGGGCGCGAACGCGGATGCGCTGCGCGCGCTGTTCGAGCGGCTCGAAGCCGCCGACTGGTACCGCGGCGACGGCGCCGCCGCGGCGGAGCCGCTGCTGGTGCCGCTCGCCGCCTACTACCTGGTGCGTGCCGAGCGCGGCGCCGAGCCGATCGACGCGGTCGCCCGCTTCCATCTCGGCAACGGCGCGGTGCTCGAACGGCTGAACTGGCACGGCGACACCTCGCTGCACGGCATGGCGCGCTCGTACGGGTTGATGTGCAACTACGTGTACCGGCTCGGCGAGGTCGAGCGCAATCACGAGCTCTTCGTCAACGAGCACCGCGTGCTCGCTTCGCCCGCGGTCGAACGCGCCGCCGCCGCCGCGGCCGCATGGTTCGAGCCCGCCACCAACTGATGCTGCCCGCCGCGTCGCTCACAGGCCTGCCCGGCCACCTCGCCGACAACGTCGTGCACTTCGCGCGCGTGCTGCGCGCGGCCGGCGTACCGGTCGGCACCGACCGCGTGCTGCTCGCGCTGGATGCGTTGCGGGTGGCGGGCATCGAATCGCGCGCCGACTTCTACGCGGTGCTCGCTTCGTGTCTGATCGACCGCGCCGAGCAGCGCGCGCTGTTCGACCAGGCGTTCCACATCTTCTGGAAGGATCCGGACCTGCTCGGTCAGATGCTGCGGCTTCTGCTGCCGCAGGTCAAAGACAAGCCCGGTGCACCGCCGCCGCCCGAAAACCGTCGGCTCGGCGAAGCGCTGTTCAAGGACACCGGGCCGAGGCCGCCCGAGCCGCAGCGCGAGGAGCGCATCGAGATCGACGCGACGCTTTCGTGGTCCGACCGCGAGCAGCTGCGCAAGGCCGACTTCGAGACGATGAGCACGGCCGAATGGAACGCCGCCAAGCGCATGCTCGCTGAGCTGAAGCCGTTCTTCGTCGAGCTCGCTACGCGACGCGATGCGCCGTCGCACCGGGGCACGCGGCTCGACCTGCGCGCGCTGCTGCGCGCGGCCGCGCGGCGCGGCGGGGACATCGCCGAGCTGCCGCTGCGCCGGCGCCGCACGCGGCCCGAGCCGCTGGTCGTGCTGGTCGATATTTCCGGATCGGTCGCGCGCTACTCGCGCATGTTCCTGCACTTCGTGCACGCGTTGACCGGCCGGGCGGGCGCGGCCGACTACCGCGTGCAGGCGTTCGTGTTCGGCACGCGGCTCACGCCCGTCACGCGGCCGATGCGCGCGCGCGATCCGGATGTTGCGGTGGCAAGCGTCGTCGCGGCGGTCGAGGACTGGTCGGGCGGCACGCGCATCGCGGCGTGTCTCAAGGAATTCAACCTGCGCTGGGCGCGCCGCGTGCTGTCCGGCAGTCCGACCGTGCTGCTGATGACCGACGGGCTCGAGCACGGCGACATCGCGCTGCTCGAAGCGCAGGCCGAGCGGCTGGCGAAATCCTGCCGCCGCCTCGTCTGGCTCAACCCTTTGCTGCGCTACGACGCCTTCGAGCCGCGCGCGCGCGGCATCCGCGCGCTGCTGCCGCACGTCGACGCGTTTCTCCCCGTGCACAATATCGACAGCCTGACGGCGTTGGCGCGCACGCTCGCTGCGGGGCAAGCGCGCGGCGCTGCGGTCGGCGGTGCCCATTGCCGTTCGCGGGCAGGCGACCATGGTCGTTTGACGCGGCTCGTGTAGCGGGTCGGAGGAGCGAATCTGATGGAACTCAACGGCGAACGGCTGCTGCCGGCCGACCGCGCAACCGCGTGGGCGGCGTTGAACGACATCGAGATCCTGAAGCAGTGCGTGCCCGGCTGCGAGGAGATCGTGCCGCTCGGCGACAACCGTTACGAGACCGTGCTGAACACGGCAATCGGTCCGGTGCGAGCGAAGTTCAAGGGCAAGCTCGAGCTCGCGGACATCGACGCGCCAAACGCTTACACGCTGAAGTTCGAGGGCTCGAGCAGCAACGCCGGTTTTGCCCGCGGCGAGGCGCGCGTGACGCTGTCGGAGGTCAACGCGCGCGAAACGAAGCTCGGCTACGCGGCTAATGCGCACGTCGGCGGCAAGCTCGCGCAGATCGGCTCGCGGCTGGTCGACGCCGCCGCCGGCGCGATGGCCGACAAGTTCTTCGAGGCCTTCGGCGCGCAGCTCGCCGCGCGCGCGGCACCGGTGGCAGCGGGCGCGCCGCCGTCCGCGCCGCCGCCGCAGGCGAGCTTCGGCCTCTGGAGCCTGCTCAAGGCGTTTCTGAAGCGGCTGTTCGGACGGACCGGTTGAGCGCAGCCGTCGCCGTTCCGGACGGAGGGCGAGGGGTCTCGATCGCCGCAGTGTGCGGGATTTTCTTGACCGCACGGTGCGTGGCCGGCAACGACTTGCCCTCCGCGCAACGGGTGGTTCAGAACACCGCCCCGCGCGCATCGACCGGCCAGACCGCCTCGACCACGCCCTTGCGGATCGCGACGATCCAGTCGTGCAGGTTGACCGTCGGATCGCAGTGGCCGGGGACGAGCAGCGCCTTGTCGCCGAGCTTGACCGGCAGGCCCTGGCCGGTCCGGTGCAGAACCGTGTGCTCGTCGGAGACCGAACGAACCTGCCAGCCGGGGAAGGTCGGCAGCGCCGGTCCCGAGTCGGTCGAAAACGCCTTCAGCCCCGCGTCGAGCGTGATGCGCTCGTTGCCTTCAGGCGAGCGCAGGCTCATCACGGTCGCGAGCACGAACAACGCGTGCTCGAAGCGCGGCGCGTTCGGATCGGGTTCGTTGCGCGCGTAGTCGACGTCCATCAGCGCGAACGATCCCGGCTGCACCTCGTTGTAGA
>JBBIJJ010000018.1:0-30369 GCA_037446035.1 Burkholderiales bacterium | reverse complement strand
CGCCCAGAAACGGGTACAGCAGCCCGGCGACGATGGCCGAGATCAGTCCGGCGATCGCCGGCGCGCCCGACGCCAGCGCCACGCCGAGCGAAAACGGCGTCCACAGCAGCGCGACCTGCAGGCCGGCGCCGAGGTCGTGCCGCCCATGCTTCAGGCCCGCCAGCCCCGAGGCGGGCGTATCGGCGCGCGCCGCTACCGGCGCAATCTCTCCGACATGCGGCGCGCTCACCGGACTACCTTCCGGCTGTTCAAGGGAGTTGGCATGGCACAGCGCAGGGTTGTCCACGGCGGCGGGCGGTCGGCGCTTGCGACGAACCGACCGACCGCCGCGGTGGGCAACCCGTGTTCAGCGCACAGGTGTTGGCGCGCCGGCTTCTTGACTCGACGCACTCGTTGCGTCGATGTTTCGTTCCGACTTCCGTGCCCTCGGGGTGACTGCCCGGCGCGCTGGCCGCTCGACGGCCCGCATGAGACCGCAGCCCCTGGGGTGCCGGAAGACCCAGACGGGCTGCAGGGTGTAGCGCCAAGGTGTGCAGCCAGGAGCGCCGATCAGTGAGCGACCCGCCGGGCCTTCCGACACGGCAAGTCATACCGCAACTTGCAGGAGTCTGTCCATGAGCAACCGCTTTGCCGGGCTGGACTGGGCCAGTCGAACTCACGCTGCTTGCGTCGTCGACGAGCACGGCAGCGTGCATTTGCAGTTCAAGATCGATCACGATGCCGCCGGCTTGGCCGAGCTGTGCCGACGCCTGCGGGACGCAGCAGTCACGGCAGCGGCCATCGAGCGCCCCTCGGGCCTGATCGTCGATGCGTTGCTGGAGGCCGGCTTCTCGGTCGTGCCGATCCATCCCAACGTCGTCAAGGCCACCCGCCCGCGTTACCGCAGCCACGGCGGCAAGAGCGACGCCTCTGACGCCTACTTGCTGGCCGATCTGCTGCGCACCGATGGTCACCGCTTCAAGCCGCTGGCGCCGCAGAGCGACGACATCCGGGCACTGCGCGCCCTGGTGCGGGGTCGTGATGACCTGGTGGCCACCCGCGTGCAGTTGGCCAACCAACTGCGCAGCCTTCTGCAGTCCTTCTGGCCCGGCGCGGCCGAGGTCTTTGCCGATGTGGGCTCGCCCATCGGCCTGGCCTTCATCCAGCGTTACCCCACCCCGGAGGCGGCCACCCGCCTGGGCCCCAAGCGCATGGCCGCCTTCTGCGCTCAGCACGCCTACAGTGGCCGGCGCAGCGCCGAGGAACTGCCGCAGCGGCTGCACCAAGCCCCAGCCGTCGCGATCGGCCAGTTGGAGATGCAGGCCAAGGGCGAGCTCGCGCTCAGCCTGGCGCGCACGCTGGCCCGCCTGGTCGATCAAATTCGTCTGCTGTCCAGTCGCATCGAGCACCACGTCGGCTCCATCGACGATGGCCGGATCCTAATGAGCTTCCCTCGCGCGGGACGCATCTGTGCCGCGCAAATCCTGGCCGAACTGGGCAGCGTGCGCGAGCGCTTCGACAGTGACGAACACTTGGCCGCCGAAGCCGGCGTCGCGCCAGTCACCTACACCTCGGGCAAGTCCAAGGCCGTGACGTTCCGCTGGGCCTGCAACCACCGACTGCGTGCAGCGCTGACCCGCCTGGCCGACAACTCGCGCCACGCCAACGCCTGGGCCGCCAACGTCTACCCCAAGGCCGGGGCCCGCGGCTGCGACCACCCCCATGCCGTGCGCATCCTCTCGCGCGCTTGGCTGCGCGTCATCTGGCGCGCTTGGGTCGACCGCCAACCCTACGACCCGGCCCGCCATGGCGCAGCTCAGCTCCTGCTCCAAACAGCGGGGGGTTGACACAGGGTGTCTCATGGCAGGCCGGCGAGGCCGCTTCGTTGCAGGCTGGCGATCGCGCCCTCTTTGGTGGCGTGCAAATGCGACGGCGGCAGCGCCGATTGCATCAGCGGCAGGTCGAAGACATGGCGCACCTGGTGCTTGAGGCTGCTGAAATGCAGCCCCACGCCGACCTCGGCGAGCCGCTGCGCCAACGCGCGCACTTTCTCCGCGCCGGTGGCATCGATGTCGTTGATGCCGCCGCCGACCACCAGCACCGCACGCGCCTGCGGAACGCGCGCCAGCGCTTCGAGCACGGCCTGCTCGAAGTGATTGGCGGTGACGAAGTTCAGCGAGCCGTCGAAGCGCAGCGCCACGAACGCTTGCCCCAGCGGCGCCACGCCGTGACGCTCGACGCCGACGAGCCGACCGTCGGCGTGGCGGCCCAGGATCTCGGCGCGCGGCCGCATGTTGCGCAACAGGAAGGCCACCACGCTCAGCACGACGCCGATCGCGATGCCGTACGCCAGCGAGGGCGCCGCAGCGAGCGTGGTGACGAAGGTCGTCACGCCGATCGCGGCGTCGGTGCGATCGACGCGCCAGGCGTCGACGAGCGGCCGCACGCGGATCAAACCGAACACCGCGAACATCACGATCACCGCCAGCACCGCCTGCGGCAGGTGATACAGAAGCGGCGTCAGCAGCAGCATCACGATGACCACGCCGAGCGCGCTGACGATCGCGAACATGCCGGTTTGCGCCCCGGCCCGCGCCGCCACGGCCGAGCGCGAGAACGATCCGCTGACGACGAACGCCTGAAAGAAGCTGCCGACGATGTTGGCCAGCCCTTGGCCGACCAGCTCGCGGCTGATGTCCACGCGCTGGCGCGTCTTGGCCACGATCGCCTGCGTGATCGACGTCGCCTCCATGAATCCGAGCAGCGCCAACACGAACGCCAGCGGCAGCAGCTCGGCCACCAGCGCGAAATCCGGCCGCGGCACGCTCGGCGCCGGCAGCCCCGCGGGGATCGTGCCGACGACCTCGCCGCCGGCGCGCAGCCGCACCGCGCCGCCGGCCACGCCATCGAAGCGCCAGACCGGCGTCAGCCGACCGGCGCCGACCGCCGGCACGAACTGCGGCGTCGCGCCGGCATCGTTGCGGGCCAGCGCCGCCGCGTGCAGGTCGACGCGCTGATCGCGCGCGCGCTGCTGCGCCGCGCGCAGGCGCGCCTGCGTCTGTTCGATGCGCGCTTGCAGCTCGAAGCGCTCGTGCGCCGGCAGCGCTCGCGCCTGCGCGTTCAGGCGTGCGATATCCGCGCGCAGCGCCGCGATGTCGGCTTCCAGTGAGGCGTACTCGGCGATTCGGCGCCGCACGTCGTCGTCGCCGATCGCCTGCAGCGGCACCTGGACCTGGCGCTCGAAACCGCCGGCCCAGGCAACGACGATCGACACGATCATCGCGATCAGGATTGCCGGCGCGCGCGGCGCGTAGCGCTGCAGCGCGTAGATCAGCGCGAACGACCCGATCGCGAACGCGAGCGTGGGCAGGTGCGTGGTGCCGAGTTGCGTGACGACCAGCCAGACGTCGGCGACGAACGAGTCGCTGCGCGGCATCGGCACGCCGAGCAGCTTGTTGACCTGTGACAGGCCGATGATCAGCGCCGCCGCGTTGGTGAACCCCACGACGACCGGCGCCGACAGCAGGTTGACGATCGCGCCCAGCCGCGCCAGGCCGAGCACCAGCCGCAGCACGCCGACCACCAGCGCCAGCACGATCGACACCTCGATGAATTCGGGGCTGCCGGCCGCGGCGTGCGGCAACACCGCGGCGAACGAAAGCAGCGCCAGCATCGCCGTCGGCCCGGTGTGCAGCTGGCGCAGCGACCCCCACAGCGACGCGACGATCACCGGAATGAAGGCGGCGTACAGCCCGTAAACCACGGGCAGGCCGGCCAGGCTGGCGTAGGCCATGCTCTGCGGCACTAGGATCATCGCCACGGTCACGCCGGCGACCAGATCGGCGCGCCAGTGCAGGCGTGCCAGCGGCAACCACTCGAGGAACGGGAACAGCCGCAGCCACCAGGGGTTGCGCTGCGCCGTCGTCGCGGGCTCGATCGCCGGCCCGCCGAAGCGTTGCGGCTGCATCGGCGTCTAGGCGGCGCGCAGCCCGCCGTCGCGCGCGTCGCTGCCGGCCAGCGCCTCGACCGCGACGGCGATGCCCGCAGCGCCGTGCTCGACCGCCGTCGCCAGGTGCCCCGCGTTCAACCCACCTTGTGCGTATACCGGCAGCGCAACGCTTCGGACCAGCCGACCGAATCGCTCCCACCCGAGCGGCGCCAGATCGGGGTGAGCCTTGCTCGGCAGCACCGGCGACAGCACGGCGAAGTCGGCGCCGAGCGCCGCGGCACGCGCCAAGTCGGCGGCGTCATGGCACGACGCGCCCCATAGCCGCACCGGCGGCCGCGTCGACGTGCACCGCAATTGCGCCGCGGTCGAATGCACTCCGTCCAGCCCGGCGCGGTGCGCTTGCAGCGCCGAGCCCACCAGCGCCACGCGCGCGCCGTGGCACGCCGCCGCGGCGGCGACGCGGCGCGCCCACCCGACCAGTTGGTCGGGTGCCAGGTGCGGGGCTCGCAATTGGAACAGCCGTGCCCCCTTCGCCGCTGCTGCCTCGACGCTTGCGGCAGCGCTGGCCTGCCCGTGGCGTTCGATCGCGACGATGGCGTACAGCGGCGGCAGCGCCAGCGCCGCGAGCGCGCGGATGTTCGAAGGCAACAGCGGGCCGACCTCGGGCGCGGCCGGATCGACCCAGGCGACCCGCTGACCCTCCATGCCGTGCGGCTGACCGGCCCAGGCGTCGACCACGAACAGGCTCAGGCGCACGCGCTTGGTGGGAAATGCATGCTCGTACACGCGCCAAGGCCGCAGGGCAAGCGCGTTGATGCCGATCTCCTCGCGCAATTCGCGCGCGGCCGCGGCGGCGGCCGTTTCGCCCTCGTCGATCTTTCCGCCCGGCAGCTCCCAATAGCCGGCGGCCGTTTGGCGCGCGGTGCGCTCGGCCAACAGCACACGACCGTCACCGCGACGCACGACGCTCACGGCGACCTCGACCAGCGGTGGCTGTGCCGGCATCGCGCGTCAGTCAGGCCAGATCCGAGCCGGGTGCAGATCGCGCCAGCAGTGCTCGGTCGTCGGGCGGGGCGGCTGCGTGGCGTCCCGAGGCGGGCGCGTCGGCGCCGGTCCCGAGGACGCCGCGGGCTCCGTCGCTCGCGTTCGGGCCACCGCAGGCGGGGGCGCCGCCGCTCGCCGTTTGCGCGCCTGCTCCGGTTTCATGGTGCCGCGGCGGCGGATGCGCTGAGCGCGTATTCGTAGGCCTGCTCGCCCGGCGGCCCGGCGTCGCCGTGAATGGTGACGTTGACGTGACGCGGACCGAAACTCAGATCCGGGTAAAGACCCGTGCGTTCCGACAACGTCGCCAATGCATCCAGAAAGCCGCGCGTCTGCGCATAGGAAGCGAACTCGAAGCGGCGAAACAACGCGGGCGGCCGCTGGACGAGGGTCCAGCCGGGCGGCACTTCGTTGCGCATTGCGGTGGCTCCTTTGCTTGAACGCGGCGGCGCGCGTGGATGGGCGGGCCGTCGCTTCGCTGCGACCGCGAGCAGCCGCCGTCAGCGCGCGCCGCCGCCGGCCTCCGGAGCGCTCGGCAGGATCTGTTCGACCTCGGCGTGCGGACGCGCAATGATATGCGCCGCCGCCAGGCCGTCGCCGACGCGCTCGCAGGCGTCGGCACCGGCGCGCACCGCGGCGTTGACCGCGCCGGTTTCGCCGCGCACCATCACCGTCACGTAGCCGCCGCCGACGAACTGGCGGCCGATCAGCCGCACCTCGGAGGCTTTCGTCATCGCGTCGGCCGCCTCGATGGCCGGCACCAATCCGCGCGTTTCGATCATCCCGAGCGCAATACCCATCTTTTCGCTTGCCATGCTGCTTCTCCACTGAAGGTCGTTGCTGAGGTCGGCGCCGGCGGCGCCTGCTTCACGGAACCGAGTCAGTTGCGCCAGCGCTCCTCGTTCCAGTGATCGATGATTCCGCCGATCGTCAGATCGGTGGTGATCTTCGGGTTGCCGGCGGCGATGCGCGCCGCCGAGTAGCCGATCGTGATGACGTAGTCGCCCGGCTTGGCGCCGACCGGATCGAGCGCGACTTCCAGATTGCCGCGCCAGTCTTCGACGACGCGCAGCGGTTTCGCGCCGAGCCAGAACACGCGCTTGGTCGTCACCAGGTCGCGCACGACACGTTGGATGTTCATCCTTTGCGAGCCTCCGCGCCGCTGTCTTCCCAATAGTCGATGATGCCGACGATCGTCAGATCGCTCGGGTAGTCCTTGTGGCCGGCGGCGTCCTTGGCCGCCGAACTGCCGACGGCGATCACCCAGTCACCGGGCTTGCAGCCCACCGGATCGACCGCGACCTGGCGGCCGCCGCCGCGCTCCTTGACCACCAGCAACCGGCGGTTCTCCAGCTGCCCGATGCGCGCCGTGGCGACCAGCGTGCCCTCGACTTGAAAGATCTTCATGCCCCACGCTCCTGCTCAGCGTCGGCGGCGATGAACTGCAAGCACGCCGCGCCGGCCGGCCGCACCGCGGTCTCGACCAGCAGCTCGCCCGCGGCGATCTGCGCGGCGTAGCGTGCACACATGGCCGCGTGCATGCGACGCGCGCGCCGCGCGGCGCGCTCCTCGGCACCCGGAATGCGCTCGTCGAAGCCGCAGTGCACCAGCACCGGCACCGCCACGCCGCGCGCGCGGTGCGCCCGACCGAGGATGCGCACGCCGACGTCCAGGTCAGCGGCGCCTTCCTCGATCGAATCCATCTGCGCCTGGAACGCGAGATTGCGCAACTGCACGCCGTCGATCGCGTCGCCGGCGATGATCAGCCTTTCGTCGTGCCCGCCGTCCGGGTAGCGGCCGCCGTGCCAGGCGCGCACCGCGTCGAGCTGCGCGATGTTGTTCTTCAGCAGGTACGCGCACAGCCAGCGCATCCCTTCGGTGGCCGCATCGTCGACGGCCACGCCGGCCGCCCGCGCCACCGCGGCGCGGATCGTTTCCTTGGCCGCCTCGCGCGACTGCGTGCCGGTGGCGACGAACAGCTCGCGGTTGTCCACGTAGCGCGCCACCGCCATGCGCCCGGCGGCATCCGGGATGTGCACGCGGATGGCATCCGTGTCCGTATCGACGCCGACCATCAGCAGCGCCACGCGGGCGCCGCAGCAGTGCGTCCGCTCGACCGCCTGCGCGAACTGCTCGAGCCGCTCGAGCAGCGCGCCGGCCGCACGCGCGTCATCGCTGCCATGCGCGGCGCAGCCCTCGTGCAGCGGATCGGCGCTGCTGAAGTGGTAGACGCCGAGCTTCAGATAACGCGTCGGCTCCGACGCCGCGTTGGGCCGCCCTTCGCGCCAGCGCGCCAGTTCCACCGTCTCCCAGTGGCGCAGCGTCTCTTCGACGTCGAACATCCCGCCCGCATACGACTTGCGGTACGCGACGACCGCCGGCGGCACGCGCAACACGAAGTCGGTCAGGCCCGCCAGGCGACCGTCGGCGCACGCCGTGATGTCGATCGCATGAAAGCCCCAACGGCGGATCAGTTCCTGCGCATCCTCGCCCTCGCTGAGCGCGGCGTGACTGCGATCGAACTCGCGCGCCAGCAGGCGCGCGAAGGCGCGCAGCACGCAGCGCGCATGCAGCCGCCGCATGTCGAGCGGCGCGTTCCAGTCCGCGGCCAGTTCTGCTGCCGGCAGATCGAGGCCGAGTGCGCTCAGCTCAGCCGCGGCGCGCTCGGCGAAGCCGGCCTCGAACTGCTGCGTGGCCAGCCGCCGCAGCAGCGGTTCGATCGCGCCGAATGCGGAATCGATCTCCTGCGCGCGTCGGCGCAGCGCGGCGCTGGCTCGGGCGTCTGCGAGCGGATGCGGCCGATCCGACGCGCTCGCGGCGGCGTACACCGAAGGGTCGAAAGCTTGGCTCGCGGGCAGCGTTGGCGCGCGGTCGAGCAAACGCCCGGCATCCTGCCGACGCCACGGCGCCGGCCACGCCAGGCCGGGATCGCGCACCGGGCGAACCCGGGCGAGCGGTGCGCTGCGCGCTGTGCCGATCATCCCTGCGCTCCACCCGAAAGCGTGACCTTGGCGGCCGACTTGGCGGTCCAGCCCACCATGCCGGTGACGATTTGCCGCGGCGGCTCGTGTTTGCCCTCATCCTTGAAGCGGCCCGCGCCGGCCCAGCCGTGGGGCTTGCCGGCGCGCTCGCTCGGATTGCGCCCGGCCGCGATGTAGCCCTCGGTGCCGGTGACGCGCGCGTGGTCGGTCCACGCATCACCGGTGATGGCCGGCCCTTCGGTACGCCCCTCACCGGTGATGCGCGCACGCTTGGCGTCCGGTTGCGCCGGCTGACGGGTGCGATAGGCGAACTCGACGCTGCCCGTGACCTTATCAGCGCCGATGGCAAACGCGCCGGTGATCCGTTGGCCGGCGCCGCCCGGCGGTGGCGCGTCGCGCAGCGCGCGCAACTGGGCTTGACGCTGCGGCGGGCTGACCGAGAAGCTGCGCGCGATCCGCGCCAGCCCATCGTCACCGGCAGGCTCGATCGCGGGATCGTCCCTGTAGTAGGGCGTGCCGGTGATCGCGCGCTGCGCACCGCGTTCGGTGCCGGTCACTGCGGCACTGTTCAGCGGCACGTCCCCGCTGACGGGCGCTTGCGCCGGCGCTGCCGTCACCCGCGCGGCGGCCGCCTCGGCGCGCGCCGGGTCGCACCAGGCTGCCATCGTCGACGGGCCCTGGTATTGCGTTCCGGTGATCACGCTGCACGAGCCGGGCTCGTCGCCCGTGACGGCAGGGCGGTGTTCGACGTCGGGCCCGGTGACGCGTTGGCCACCCCAGGTGCGTGACTCCATGACCTTGGCGCCGGTGACCGGATCGGGCCGCGCCGCGCCGACATGTTCGCGCGGCGCCGTGCCGCCGCCGCGGCCGCCGCATTCGCTCGCTCTGGCCGCCGGCGCGAAATACTGGTCGCCCGTGATCGCGCAGCATGCGCCGTCCTCGTCACCGGTGACGCGCGCGCTGCGCCCGACGGCCGTGCCGGTCACCGGCTGGCCGCCGACGGTAAGCTCCAGCGCGCCGGGCGTCGAGCGCGCACGGAAACGACCGAACACCGATGCGCCGTGCGGGTCGGCGGCGCGCGCGAACTGCGGCCCGCCCGCACGGTCAGGGCGCGGCGTCAGGTCGTCCTCGGGGCGCGGATCGACTTCGCCGGTCACGCGTTGCCCTTGGCCCGGCTCGTCGCCGGTGATGGCGACGCGACTGCGCACCAGAGTCCCGGAAACGGTCAGCCCGCGCGCGGTGCGCGCCAGGCCCACCTTCGGGCCGGCGGCGCGGACCGCGGCTTCGTCCAAGCCGACGTATTGCGTACCGGTAATCGGAAGACGCGCGCCCGGCTCGATGCCGGTCACCTTGTCGCCCAGGCCGATGCGCAGACCGGTCACGCGCTGCCTGGCGTGCGTGGCCGCTTCCGCCACCTTCGGCGCGTATTCGATCGATCCCTGACGCGGCGGCCAGGTTGGTGGCTGCGCAGGAGCGGCGCGCCCGAACTGGCTGCGCTGCTGGCGGCGCAGTCGCGCCAAATCGCGCCCCGTTCCCATGACCGGAGTCAGGACGCGCAGGTCGGACCCTGGCTGGCCGGCTGCAGGCTGCGGCGGCGTCGGTGGCTTTGCCACCGGAGCAGCCGCGGCCGGCGGAGCGGCCGGCGCGTTCGTCGTCGTGCCCGCAGCCAACGCCTGCTTGCCGGCAGACAACAGGCGGCGCCGCAGCATCGAACCTTGGCGCCCTGACGCTGCGATCGGCGCCACGGTCGATCGCGCAGGCGCAGGCGGCGCAACCGGCGCGGACGGCACGGGCTGCGCGACCGCGCTCGCCCCTGCCGGCAGCGCGGCGGTGCGGTGGCCGGTGCGTACGCGCTCCTTAGGCGGCGGCAGCGCCGACTTTCCTTGGGAGAGCGCACGCCGGCGCGCCAGCGATGCGAGGCGCCCGGTCGCGGTCGTCGGCAGTGCGGAACTCATCGGAGTCTCGGGTCGATGTGGGCAGTCGGCGTGTCTCGGTTCGTCTCGCTTGCGGGTCAGGCCCGATACACGATGAAGGCCGTCCCCTGCGACTGAGCGAAGTTGTCGTAGCCGATCAGCCGCACCAGGTGGCCGGGATTGGCGCGATGGCAGGCCTCCAGCTCGGCGAGGACGCGCTCGACCGAGCGCTCGCCGAAAAAGGGCAGCTTCCACAGATACCAGAAGCTCGAGAAGGACTTTTCCGGCTCGGTGTGCTCGATCGCCGGGTTCCACCCCTGGGCGATCAAATACGCGATCTGCTTGCGCAGCCGCTCCGGCGTCATCGGCGGCAGATAGGAGAACGTCTCGCCACGACGCTCGGTGGGCTTGTAGGCGACGACTTCGGGCATGTTCAACTCCGTGTGCGATCGATCGCGTCGGACGCTTTGTCAGTGGCGGGCGACGTCGAGCTTGTCGACGACGTCGAACTCGAACTTGATTTCCTTCCAGGTCTCCATCGCGATCGCCAGCTCGGGCGAGTGCTTGGCCGCCTCGGTCAGGATCTCGCGCCCTTCGCGCTCGACGGCGCGGCCCTGGTTGCGCGCCTCGACGCAGGCTTCGAGCGCAACGCGGTTGGCGTGCGCGCCGGCGGCGTTGCCCCACGGGTGGCCGAGCGTGCCGCCGCCGAACTGGAAGCAGGCGTCGTCGCCGAAGATCGCCACCAGCGCCGGCATGTGCCAGACGTGGATGCCGCCGGAGGCCACCGGCATCACGCCGGGCATCGATCCCCAGTCCTGGTCGAAGAAGATGCCGCGGCCGCGGTTCTCGGGCACGAAGGGCTCGCGCATCAGGTCGACCCAGCCGAGCGTGGCCTCGCGGTCGCCCTCGAGCTTGCCGACCACGGTGCCGGAATGCAGATGGTCGCCGCCGGACAGCCGCAGGCACTTCGTCAGCACGCGGAAGTGGATGCCGTGCATCGGGTTGCGGTCCAGCACCGCGTGCATCGCGCGGTGGATGTGCAGCAGCATGCCGTTCTCGCGGCACCAGTTCGCCAGCCCGGTGTTGGCGGTGAAGCCGGCGGTGAGGAAGTCGTGCATGATGATCGGCGCGCCCAGTTGCTTGGCGAATTCGGCGCGCTTGTACATCTCCTCGGGCGTGGGCGCGGTCACGTTCAGGTAGTGTCCCTTGCGCTCGCCGCTCTCGGCCTCCGCCTTGCGCACCGCCTCCATCACGAACTCGAAACGGTGCTGCCAGCGCATGAAGGGCTGGCTGTTGATGTTCTCGTCGTCCTTGGTGAAGTCCAGCCCGCCGCGCAGGCACTCGTACACCGCGCGGCCGTAGTTCTTCGCCGACAGGCCGAGCTTGGGCTTGATCGTGCAGCCGAGCAGCGCGCGACCGTACTTGTTCAGGCGATCGCGCTCCATCTGGATGCCGTTGGGCGGCCCGCCGCAGGTCTTGACATACGCGAGCGGAAAGCGCACATCTTCGAGCCGCAGGCTGCGCACCGCCTTGAAGCCGAACACGTTGCCGACCAGCGAGGTCAGCACGTTGACGACCGAACCTTCCTCGAACAGATCGAGCGGATAGGCGACGAAGGCGTAGAACGCGTTGGCGTCGCCCGGCACCGGCTCGATGCGGTAGGCACGCCCCTTGTAGTAATCGAGGTCGGTCAGCAGGTCGGTCCACACCGTCGTCCAGGTGCCGGTCGAGGACTCGGCCGCCACTGCGGCCGCGGCTTCCTCGCGCGGCACGCCGGGCTGGGCGACCACCTTGAACACCGCCAGCAGGTCGGTGTCCAGCGGAACGTAATCGGGGGTCCAGTACGTCTTGGCGTAGTCCTTGACGCCGGCTTGGTAGGTTTTCTCGGCCACGCGACGATCTCCCGGGGCTGTGAGGTGTTGTGCCCGGCGCCGTGCTGACCGCAGGGACGTCGGGACCGATGCGGCCGCACTGTAGATTCGGCTGCTCTTAACGGGAAGTTTTTATTTCTTTGGATATAGATATACTGTTTTTTATGATCAATCGGTTTTCACTGCAACAGCTCAGGCTGTTCGAAGCCGTCGCCCGCCACCGCAGCTACACGCGCGCCGCGGCCGAGCTGCACCTGACGCAGCCTGCGGTGCACATCCAGGTCAGGCGGCTCGAAGATGCGGCCGGGCTGCCGTTGATCGAACGCCTGGGAAAACAGCTTCATCTGACGCGCGCCGGCGAAGAGGTGCTCGGCGCCGCGCAGCAGGTGCTCGGCCGCCTGCGCGCGATGAACGACGCGCTGGTCGACATGCGGGGCTCGGTCGCCGGCCCGCTGAAGATCGCGGTGGTGACCTCGGCCAAGTTCTTCATGCCGATGTTTCTGGGCCACTTCCTGCGCGACTACCCGCGCGTACAGCCGCTGCTCACGGTGACCAATCGCGGGCGCGTGATCGAGCGGCTGCAGGCAAACCTCGATGATTTCGTCGTGATGGGCCAGGTCCCCGAGGGGTCGGACTGGGCCGCGCATCCGTTCATGGAGAATCCGTTGGTCGTGGTCGCGCACCCGCGCCATCCGCTGGCGCGCGCGCGCCAGGTCGCGCTGGCGCGGCTGGCGCGCGAGCGCTTTCTGTTGCGCGAGCCGGCTTCGGGTACGCGCATCGTGATCGAGCGACTGTTCGCCGACCACGCGTTGCCGCTGCAGCCCTACATGGAACTCGGATCGAGTGAGGCGATCAAGCAGGCGATCATGGCCGGGCTGGGGATCTCGATCATGTCGCTGCACACGGTCGACCTGGAGGTGGAGACCGGACGCCTGGCGATCGTCGACGCCGAAGGCTTTCCGCTGCGGCGCATGTGGCATGCCGTGTACCCGAAGGCGAAGCGGCTCGGGCTGACGGCGCAGACGTTTCTGGACTCGCTGTTGCGCGCCGATGCGCGCCGCGCCAAGTCGGCCGCCGACCGCGCCATGCCGGTGCTGCCGCCCGAGCCGAGCGCCAGGCGGCGCTCTGGTCGCGGGGCGCGGCGCACAGCCTGAGCGCGCCGCCGGGGCCGCTAACCCGGATTTCTCACAAGGCGCTCGCTGTCACGGCGCTCGCTGGGTCTCGCGCCGCCCGGCCGGCGCTTCGCTCGGAACGTCGCGACGGCGACGTTCCTCGCTGCCGCGCTCGCCCGGATCGGCCCGATCCCGGCGCGAACATCCGCGACCCTTGTGAGATATCCGGGCTAAAGCAGCCGCTTCAGGTCGGCGACGATCGGCTCCACGCCTTGGCCGTGCTTGAGAAACAGGCGTACGCGTCCTTCCTGGTCGAACACGTAGCTGCCGGCCGTGTGATCGATCGTGTACGACGTCGGCGTCTTGCCCGGCACCTTCTGGTAGAAGACCTTGAACTCCCTGGCAGCCTTGACGATCTCGTCGGCCGTGCCATACAGCCCGACGAAGCTGGGATCGAAGCCCGGCACGTACTGCGCCAGCACTGCCGGCGTGTCGCGCTCCGGATCCACGGTCACGAACAACACCTGCAGCCGGTCGCCGTCGGCGCCGAGCCTGCGCTTGACCTGCGCCAGGTCCGACAGTGTCGTCGGGCAGACATCCGGGCATTGCGCGTAGCCGAAGAACACGACGACGACCTTGCCACGATAGTCGGCCAGCGTGCGTCGGGCGCCCGTGTGATCGGTCAAAGCAAATTCGCGCGCGTAGTTCGCACCCGTGATGTCGACGTTGTTGAACTTCGGCGTGTAGTCGCAGGCCGCCAGCAGCAGCGCGCCGAGCAATGCGAACAGGATCTTCATAGAACCGGCTTGGATCGTCCCCCGCCGCCGGGCGGCTCCGTCAGGCAATGTAGTGATCGACCAGCAGCGCCGCGAACAGCGCCGCGAGGTAGACGATCGAGTAGTTGAAGGTGGCGCGCGCCAACGCGTCGCTGCTGGCGCGGTACAGCCGCCACGCGTAGAGCAGGAAAACCGCGCCGAGCGCGAGCGCCGCGGCCAGATAGATCCAGCCCGCCATCCGGATCGCGTACGGCAGCAGCGTCGTGGCCACCAGCACGATCGTGTACAGCAGGATGTGCAGGCGAGTCAGCTCCGGGCCGTGCGTGATCGGCAGCAT
This sequence comes from Burkholderiales bacterium, assembly GCA_037446035.1. GTDB lineage: Bacteria > Pseudomonadota > Gammaproteobacteria > Burkholderiales > Burkholderiaceae_F > DSNY01. The sequence goes on along the minus strand of JBBIJJ010000018.1, from coordinate 16,410 downwards.
CGGCAGGCCGGACTTGCGGTAGTCGTCGAGCCGGTACAGCGCCAGCGCCCAGAAGTGCGGCGGTGTCCACACGAAGATGATCAACGCCAGCAGCCACGCCTGCGCGGGCGCGCTGTCGGTCACCGCCGCCCAGCCGAGCACCGGCGGCATCGCCCCGCTCATGCCGCCGATGACGATGTTCTGCGGCGTGTAAGGCTTCAGCAGCACGGTGTAGACGACCGCGTAGCCGACGAACGTCGCGAAAGTCAGCCACATCGTCAAAGGGTTCACCAGCGCGTACAGCACCCACATGCCCGCGCCGCCGATGACGCCGGAAAAAACCAGCGCCTGCAGCGGCGTGATCTCGCCACGCGCCAGCGGGCGCATCCGCGTGCGCACCATGCGCGCGTCGATGTGCCGCTCGATCATCGAATTGACCGCGAAGGCCGCGCCGGCGAGCAGCCAGATTCCGAGGGTGGCCTTGACCACCAGCGCGAGCGACGGCGGCTCGGCCGTCGACAGGAACATGCCGATCACCGCGCAAAACAGCGCGAGTTGCGTCACCCGCGGCTTGGTCAGCAGCCAGTACTGCCGCGCCAGATGCGGCAACAGCATGACTTCGTCGCGGCTAGCCGGAACCTGCATGGTCGGATGCGTGGGAAGGGAAGCGCCGCTGCTGGAAGACAGCGGGAGTTTACCCGCTCGCCCGCGGCGCGGCCGCCGCCCGTGCTGCCGGCGTGACCGCGCGCACGTACGCCCGCCGTACGCGGTAATTGAGAGCCACCAGCACGCCGACCAGTGCCGCCGCGCCGCCGTTGTGCAGGACCGCCAGCAGCAGCGGCCACTGCAGCACGACGTTCGACAGACCGGTAACGAACTGGAGCAGGAGCAGCGCCGCCAGCACGCGCGCCAGCCGCGCCACGCCCTCGAGCCGCCAGGCGCGCCAGGCGAGCCAGCCGAGCAGGGCAAACACCAGATACGCGAACATCCGGTGCGTCCAATGAATGGCGACCAGCGCCTGGAAGGGGATCAGTTCGCCGTCGCCCGTGCGGCCCAAGTCGCGCCAAACGGTGAAGCCGTGCGAGAAGTCCATGTCCGGCACCCAGCGGCCCTGGCACAGGGGAAAATCCGGACATGCCATCACGGCATAGTTGGTGCTGACCCAGCCGCCGAGCGCGATCTGCACGAGCAGCACCGCGAGCGCGAGTGCGGCCGGCCAACGCAACGAACCGGCGGCGGACGCGACGCGGCGGGACGCGCCTTCGCGCAGCGCGAGCCAGACGAGCAGCGCCAGAAGGCCGACACCGCCCAGCAGATGCGCGGTGACGATCGCCGGTTGCAGCTTCATCGTCACGGTCCACGCGCCGAACGCACCCTGCAGGCAAACGGCGCAAAAGATCGCGGTCGCGAGCCACGGTGGTCGCGACGGTTCGCGCCGCCAGCGCAGCCATGCCTGCACCATCAGCACGATGATCAGGATGCCCACCGCCATCGCGAAGTAGCGATGCAGCATCTCGATCCACGCCTTTGTCATCGTGACCGGGCCGGTCGGTTGCGCGGTCTCGGCCGCGCGGATGTGCTCGCCAGCGGACAGCGGGTTCGAATGCCCGTAACAGCCGGGCCAGTCCGGGCAGCCCAGACCCGAATCGGTCAGCCGAGTGAAGCCACCGAACATGATCAGGTCGAGCGTCAGGAAAGCGGTGATCCACGCGAGCTTTCGATGTTTGTCCGTATCGCGCGCCAAGAGCACGTAGGTCAGCGGCAGCGCCGCCACCGCGAGCGCCTTCAGCGCGAGCCAGCCGAACGATGCCGCGTCCATCCCGCCCCTTCAGCCGATGCGCGAAGCGCGCAGCAGCCGGGTGAGGTCCTTTTTCATCCGGTTCGGGTCCTCGTCCTTCGGCCAGCGCAGCATCAGGTTGCCGAGCGGGTCGATCAGCCAGATGTGATCGGTGAGCCGCGCGTCGGGGTCCGGCGGCAGCGCAAGAAAGGCCGCGAGCTCGGCGCGGTCGGCGCGCAGCAACAGCGTGCCCTCATACTCGCGCAAGAGGGTCGGTGCCAGCGGCGCGCTGTCCGTGATCAGCCAGACGCGCTCAATGCGATCGCGGTCCTTGCCCTGGGTCAGCCGCACCTGCCGCATGTTCCATAACTTGCGCTGGCAGGCGGCAGCGCATGCGGCTTCGTCGACCTGCAGCATGATCCAGCGCCCGCGCAGCGCCGCCAGCTCGACGCGCCGCCCGTCCAGTTGCGTCAGGCCGAGCGCCGGTGCGGGCCGTTGCGGCTCGACGAGTTGCCCGTAGTTCGTTCGCCCTTGTGGCGGCAGCAGGTAGTAGGCCAGGTACGACGCCAGCACCGGCGCCGCGCACACCGCCAGCAGAAGGTACAGCGTTCGGTAGCGGCGCCAGTGCGAGCCGGGGGGGCGGTCTGTGATCGCGCTCACGAAGAAGTTTCTTTCCTTGCGTTGTTGCGGCCGCGCACGAGGAACACCGCTGCCAGAGCCGCGAGCAGCGCGGCGAGCGCATACCACTGGAACGCATAGCCGCGGTGCTTCTCGACCCCGGTCGCCGGCCGCAACCAGCGGCGCGCGAGCCCGTCGCCGCCATCCGAGGTCTGCTGAACGACGATCCGCGCGACCCGCAGGCCGCTCGCCTGCTCGAACGCGGCGTAGTCGAGATTCTGCCAAATCGCCGGCAGCGGGCCCGCCGGCAGCGCGGGACCCAACTCGAGCAGGCGGGGCGGCTCGGCGAGCGCCAGCCCTTCGAGCGCGACCTCACCGTCCGGCTGGCCGATCGCGGGCAGACGCTGCCGGTCGGCCGGATCGCGCGCGGCAAAGCCGCGCATGACCAGCACCGCAGTGTCGCTGCCGGCGATCCGCAACGGTGTCACGACGAAGAAGCCGGCGCGGCCGTCCATCATGCGGTTGTCGAGCCAGACCGTCTGCCCGTGCACAAAACGCCCGCGCAGCTTCACGCGCAGCGGCGTGCGCTGCGGCAGCTCGGCCAGATCGCGCGGCGTGATCTCGACCGGCGCAGCGCGTTCGGCCGCGTCGCGCTGCGCCTGCAGGGCAAGCTTGTCCTCGGCGCGGCGCGTCTGCCAATTGCCGAGCGAGACGGTCGCCGCGATGCCGACCGCGGCTGCGACCAGTACGACCAGGGTTTGCGCAAGTTTCATGCGACCACCGGGCCGTGCCGGTGACATAATGAGCTCGTCACGGTGGCATCCGGCATGAAGCTGTTCATCGGCGTCGCGTTCCTGGGCATCCTGTCGGCGCTCGGCTCGGCGCTCGTATTTCTGTTGCGCGACAAAGGTGCGACCAACCGCACGGTCAACGCGCTGACGGTTCGCGTGGCGTTGTCGGTGACGCTGCTGCTGATCATCTGGTTCAGTTGGTGGATGGGCTGGATCGAACCGCGCCAGTCGTTTTAGGCGAGGAAACGCGCTGTCCGCCGTGTCCCGCAGCGTCGCTGCAGGACACAATGAAGTCCGTCCGGGGTTGCACGGGAAGGACTATAAGAACAATCTCCGTTCTTTTCGAAACATCCGCAGGCATGAGAGTGTCTTAGGGTAAGCGTGGTTCGTCGCGTCGCGCTGTCCCCCGGGTTGAGGTCCCGGCGCGTTGTAGTAAACAGGCCAAGGCCTGCGCGACGAATAAAGGAGGTTGCATGACAGAACGGACCGAAGTGTTTTCCGCCTTCCGCGACGGCTTTGTCGAGGCGCAGGACGAGGAGATGTCGCTGGAGGACTTCCTCAACCTGTGCCGCACCGACCGCATGGCGTACGCGTCGGCGCACGAGTGCGTGCTCGAGGCGATCGGCAAGCCGAAGCTGGTCAACACCGCCGAGGACCCGCGGCTGTCGCGCATCTTCCAGAACCGCGTGATCCAGACCTGGGACACGTTCAGCGAGTTCTACGGCATGGAAGAGACGCTGATGTCGCTGTACGCGTACTTCCTGCACGCGGCGCAAGGGCTCGAGGAGCGCAAGCAGGTTCTGTATCTGCTCGGCCCGGTCGGCGGCGGCAAGTCGTCGCTCGCGGAGAAGATCAAGAAGCTGTGCGAGAAGTTTCCGATCTATGCGCTGAAGGACCCGCTGTCGGGCCGCGTCTCCCCGCTGCTGGAAAACCCGCTGTGCCTGTTCGATCGCGACAAGTTCGGCGCCCAACTGGAGGACCGTTACGGCATCCCGCGCCGCGCGCTGACCGGCATCGCCAGTCCGTGGGCACTGAAGCGGCTGAAGGAGTACAAGGGCGACGTCACCAAGTTCCGCGTCGTGCGCGTGATGCCTTCGGTGCTCAATCAGATCGGCATCGTCAAGACCGAACCCGGCGACGAGAACACGCAGGACATCTCCGCGCTGGTCGGCAAGGTCGACCTGCGCATGCTGGAGCGCTACGCGCAGGACGATCCCGACGCGTACAGCTACTCGGGCGCGCTGTGCCTGGGCTCGCCGCGCTGCGTGGAGTTCGTCGAGATGTTCAAGGCGCCGCTGAAGGTGCTCAATCCGATCCTGACCGCCACCCAGGAAGGCAACTTCAAGGGCACCGAGGCGCTGCCGGCGATGCCGTTCAACGGCTTCATCATGGCGCACAGCAACGAAGCCGAGTGGCTGAAGTTCCGCAACAACAAGGACAACGAGGCGTTCATTGATCGCGTCTATCTGGTCAAGGTGCCGTACTGCCTGCGGGTGAACGAGGAGATCCGCATCTACGAAAAGATGCTGCGGGAGTCGACGCTCGCCGCCGCACCGTGCGCACCGCAGACGCTGCGCTCGCTCGCGGAGTTCACGGTGCTGTCGCGACTCACGGTGCCGGAAAACTCCTCGATCTACTCGAAGCTGCGCGCCTACAACGGCGAGAACCTGAAAGACGTCGACCCGCGCGCCAAGAGCGTCAAGGAGTACCGCGAGGATGCCGGCGCGGCCGAGGGCTTTTCGGGGCTGTCGACGCGCTGGGCGTTCAAGACGATCTCGTCGGCGTTCAACCGCGATCCGAGCGAAATCGCCGCCGATCCGGTCAATCTGCTGGTCGTCCTCGAGGAGCGGCTGAACAAGGAGGATCTGCCGGAGGAGTACAAGCGCCGGCTGCGCTCGCACATCAAGGAGTGGGTCATCCCGCGTTTCGCGGAGTTCCTGGAGAAGGAACTGCAGATGAGCTACCTCGATGCTTACGGCGAGTACGGCCAGAACCTATTCGACCGCTACGTGACGTACGCCGACAAGTGGCTGCTGGACGAGGACTACCGCGATCCGGACACCGGCATGCAGTATTCGCGCGAAGCGCTGAACGCCGAGCTGGAGAAGATCGAGAAGCCGGCCGGCATCAGCAACCCGAAGGACTTCCGCAACGAAGTCGTCAACTTCGTGCTGCGCGCGCGCGCACACGGCCGCAACCCGCAGTGGACCAGCTACGAGAAGCTGCGCGTCGTGATCGAGAAGCGTATGTTCTCGAAGACCGAGGACATCCTGCCGGTGATCTCGTTCGAGGCCAAAGGCTCGCAGGAGCTCGACGAACGCCACAAGTCCTTCGTCAACCGCATGGTTGCGCGCGGCTATACAGAGAAGCAGGTGCGCCGGCTGGTCGACTGGTACCTGCACTTCAAGAAGTCGGCGCAGTCGTGATGACTTAGGGCGGGGAAGCCATGATTGAGCGCGACGCCGCGGTGCTCGCGATGCGCATCGTCGACCGGCGCAGCGACCCGCCGGGACGCGGTGCGGTCAACCGCGAACGCTTCGTCCGCCGTTTCAAGGGCGAGATCAAGCGCGCTGCCGACGACGAATTCCGTCGTCGTTCGATTACCGACGTCGGCAAGGGCGGCCGCATCGCGATTCCGGGTCGCGGACTGCAGGAACCCTTTCTGCACCACGACGAGGACACCGGCAGCCGCGATTTCGTTCTTCCCGGCAACCGCGAGTTCCTGCCGGGTGACACGATCCCGCGGCCTGCCGGCGGCGGCCGCGGCGGGCCCGAAGGCGACGAACCGGGCGAAGGAGAAAGCCGCGACTCGTTTGCGTTCGTGCTCTCGCGCGACGAGTTCCTGGCGCTGTTCTTCGACGATCTCGAGCTGCCGAACCTGGAGCGTACGCACTTCGGCGAGCTGACGATGGAGCGCATGCGCCGCGCCGGCTATAGCCGCAGCGGCGTGCCGCAGAGCCTGGCGGCGGCGATGACGGTTCGCATGTCGATCGCGCGGCGTATCGCGCTGCGCGGCGCGCTCGCCGAGCAGATCGAGGAGCTCGAACGCGCGCTCGAGACCGCGGATCCGCCGGCGCGGGCGGCGATCCACGAGCGCATCGAACGACTGCGCCGGCGCCGCGACGGTCTGCCCTTCATCGAGGACGTGGACCGCCGCTACCGCGCGCGCGCCCCGATGCCCTCGCCAGCCACGCGCGCGGCGATGCTGTGCCTGATGGACGTCTCGGGCTCGATGGACGAGCGCAAGAAGGATCTGGCCAAGCGCTTCTTCACGCTGCTGTACCTGTTTCTCGAGCGCAAGTACGGACAGGTCGACGTCGTCTTCATCCGGCACACCGAAACAGCCGAGGAAGTGGACGAGCGGACCTTCTTCCACGACACGCTGTCCGGCGGCACGCTCGTGCATCCCGCGCTGGAGCTCGCGCACAAGGTGATCCAGGCACGCTACGCGGGCGAGGGCTGGAACGTTTACGTCGCGCAAGCGTCCGACGGCGACTGCGGCGCGGACGACGGCGCGCGCAGCGCCGCCTTCGTCAGTGACGTGCTGCTGCCGCAGTTGCGCTACTTCGCCTACGTCGACATCCCGCACGTCAACGGTCTTTTCAACCGGCCGTCGGATCTGTGGCAGTCGTACGGCGCGATCGCCAGTCCCGCGTTCGCGCGTCGCCAGGTGCACGGCCGCGGCGACATCTGGCCGGTGTTCCGCGAGCTGTTCGCGCGCAAGGAAGCCGCATGACGACACGCCGCAGCACCGCGCGCGACCCGTCGGCGACGCCCGAGCGCCCTTGGCCGAAGCTGCTGACAAAGCCGTCGCTGCCGCTGCCCGCCGCGGGCCGGCCGCGCGCTGCGGAGCCGATCGCGACCGGCTCCGAGTGGACGGCCGCTGCGCTCGAAAAATTCGATGCCGCGCTCGCGCGCCACGCTCGGCGGCTGGGCCTCAGCGTCCGCCCGATCCAGTACGAGCTGATCACCGCCGAGCAGATGATCGACCTGATTTCGACGGTCGGCATGCCGGTGCACTACCCGCACTGGGCGTTCGGCAAGCACCTGGTCGCGCAGGAGCGCACGTACCGCAAGGGACAGTCGGGGCTCGCGTACGAGATCGTCATCAACACCGATCCCGCGCTGGTCTACCTGATGGAGACCAACACGCTGGCGCTGCAGGTCCTGGTGATGGCGCATGCGGCATACGGACACAACGCGTTTTTCAAGAACAACTACCTGTTCCAGCAGTTCACGCAGGCCGACAGCATTCTCGACTATCTGAAGTTCGCGCGTGACTACGTGATGCAGTGCGAGCAGACCTACGGCTGGCGCGAGGTCGAAAAGATCCTCGACTGCTGCCACACGCTCGCACCGTACGGCGTGGACCGCTATCGCAAGCCGGGGCGGCTGTCGGCGCGACGCGAACGCGAGCGGTTGGCCGAGCGACTGCGCTTCGCGGAGCGCCATTTCAATCCCGACTTTGCGCATCTGCACCCGCGCCGCGACGAGGCGGCGCCGCAAACGGCGAGTTTCGAGCCGCAGGAAAACATCCTGTACTTCATCGAGAAGCACGCGCCGAGGCTCGCGCCGTGGCAGCGCGAACTGGTGCGCATCGTGCGCAAGGTCTCGCAGTACTTCTATCCGCAGCGGCTGACCAAGGTGGCCAACGAGGGCGCGGCGACCTTCTGGCATTACACGCTGCTGCACGAGTTGTACGACGCCGGCGAAGTCGACGACGGTTTCATGCTCGAGTGGCTGGCCAACCACGCGGACGTGGTGACGCAACCGCCGTTCGACGCCAAGCGGTACCGCGGGCTGAACCCCTACGCGCTCGGCTTCGCGATCTTTCGCGACATCCGCCGCATCTGCGAGGCGCCGACCGACGAGGACCGCGCGTGGTTCCCCGAGGTCGCCGGCCGCCGATGGCCCGAGGCGATCCACTTCGCGATGGCCAACTTCAAGGACGAGAGCCTGATCGAACAGTACCTGTCACCGAAGGTCATGCGCGACTTCCGGCTGTTCCTGCTGCACGACGGCCCCGAGGACAGGGACCACTACGAAGTGCGTGCCATCCACAACGAGCAGGGCTATCTGCGGCTGCGCCAGGCGCTCGCCGCGCAATACCGCGCGGAGACGCATGTGCCGCAAATCGAGGTGGCGCGCGCCGGCGACGACACCGAACGCGCGCTGCTGCTGCACCATCGCGTACTCGACGGCCGGCTGCTCGACAGCGACGGCGTCGACGCGGTGCTGGCGCACGTCAAGGAGCTGTGGGGCTTCGACGTCGTGCTCGAGGAAGTCGACGTGCCGTCGCCACCGGGTTTTGCCGCGTCGCGTGCGGTCGCGGCCGACGGCGCAGCGCCGACGGCCGACGCCTCAGAGCCAGTACACGACGATGTACAGGCCGATCCAGACCACGTCGACGAAGTGCCAGTACCATGCGGCGGCCTCGAATGCGAAGTGGTGGTCGGGCTTGAAGTGCCCCTTCATCACGCGGATCAGCACCACCGTCAGCATGATCGCGCCGACCAGCACGTGGAAGCCGTGAAAACCCGTCAGCATGAAGAATGTCGAGCCGAAGATGCCGGAGTCCAGCCGCAGGTTCAGATCGGTGTAGGCGTGCGCGTATTCGTACGCCTGGATGGCGACGAAGGCGAAACCGAACAGCAGCGTCATCAACAGCCAGAAAGCGGTTTTGCCGCGCTCGCCCCGGCGCAGCGCGTGGTGCGCGATCGTCAGCCAGATGCCGGAGGTCACCAACAAGATCGTGTTGACGGTCGGCAGCGGCCAGGCGTGGATCTTGGTGAACGGTTCGACGATTCCGGCCGGACCGGCGTGCGGCCAGGCGGCGGTGAAGTCGGGCCACAGCAGCTTGTGATCGAAGTCGCCGAGCGACGGCAGCGTGATCACGCGCGCGTAGAACAGCGCGCCGAAGAACGACGCGAAGAACATCACCTCCGAGAAGATGAACCAGCTCATCCCCCAGCGGAACGACACGTCGACCTTGCGGTTGTAGGTGCCAGCCTCTGACTCGCCGATCACCGCGCCGAACCAGCCCAGCATCATGTACACGAGCAGCGCGAAACCGATCGCCAGCGGCACAAAGCCGAGCGAGACCTTGTTCACGACCATGCTCGCGCCGAAGGTCGTGAAGATCATCGAGATCATGCCCACCATCGGCCAGTTCGACGGCGCCGGCACGAAGTAATGCGACGCCGTTGCCCCTTGCGTGGATCCCATTGTCTTGCCTCCTCCTGAACCGCGTTGTTGCCGCGCGCCGCTAGCGCAGCACGACGAACTTGATGATCGACAGCAGCACGACGATGAACAGTGCGGCGCCCGCGATGCCCATCGCGATCACGTGCACTGGGTTGAGCTTCGCCGCATCGTCCTCGTAGTCTGCGCGCTTGCGCACACCGAAGAACGACCAGAACACCGCGCGTACGGTTTGCGCGAACGACGCCGGTCGCCGCACCGCATCCTGGATCGTGTCGTGCCCGCCCATGTCAACTGCGCCCCGGTGCGGCGGCCTGCGCCTTGGGCGCGGCGCCCGGCACCTCGAAGAACGTGTACGACAGCGTGATCTGGGTCACGTCGCGCGGCAGCGCCGGATCGACGAAAAACACGACCGGAAATCTGCGCGTCTCGCCGGCGGCGAGCGTCTGCTGCTTGAAGCAGAAGCACTCGAGCTTCTGGAAGTAGCGCGCCGACTGCATCGGTGCGTAGCTCGGGATCGCCTGCCCGGCCAGCGGCCGCGATTCAAGATTGACCAGGTCGTAGTCGACGTGCACCAGTTCGCCGGGGTGGACTTCGACGTGGTTCACGTGCGGCTTGAAGCGCCAGGGCCCCTGCCGGTTGGCGTCGAACTCGACGACGATCCTGCGGCTGGTGTCGACCTGCGTGTTGCGCGCGCGCCGCTCCACGTCGTCGTCCCGGGTCGTCAGCAGGTTGACGCCGGTGACCTCGCAGATCTTGCGGTAGATCGGTACCAGGGCCCAGCCGAAGCCGAACATCAGCAGCGCGACGACGACGAGCTTGCGCACCATCGTGCGGTTGCTACGTGCAGTCGTGTCCTCGCCGCGCGCCGCGCGCATCGCGCTCACCCGATCAGCCAGTGGCGCACGATCACGCCGGCGAAGAACACCAGCGCGATCGACAGCAGAATCAGCGCGGTACGTCTGTTGCGCCGCCGTTCCGCAGTGCCCAGCTGAGCCATCGCGTGCACTCCTACTTGACCACCGGCGGGGTCTCGAAGGTGTGGAACGGCGCCGGCGACGGGACGGTCCACTCGAGCCCGCCGTCCTTGGCGTCGAAGTAATTGGGCGCCGCCTTCGGCCCGCCGCGAATGCACTTGACCACGATGTACAGGAACAGCAGTTGCGACAGGCCGAAGCCGAACGCACCGATCGAAGCCACCATGTTGAAGTCGGCGAACTGCATCGGATAATCCGCGTAGCGACGCGGCATGCCGGCCAGGCCGAGGAAGTGCATCGGGAAGAACGTGATGTTGAAGAAGATCATCGACAGCCAGAAGTGCCATTTGCCGAGCTTTTCGTCGTACATGTAGCCCGTCCACTTCGGCAGCCAGAAGTAGATGCCGCCGAAAAGCGCAAACAGCGAACCCGCCACCAGCACGTAGTGGAAGTGCGCAACGACGTAGTAAGTGTCCTGGATCTGGATGTCGATCGGCGCCATCGCGCAGATCAGCCCGGTAAAGCCGCCCATCGTGAACACGAAGATGAAGCCGACCGCGAACAGCATCGGCGTCTCGAACGTCATGCTGCCGCGCCACATCGTCGCCAGCCAATTGAAGATCTTCACGCCGGTCGGCACCGCGATCAGCATCGTCGCGTACATGAAGAACAGCTGTCCGGTCACGGGCATGCCGGTCGTGAACATGTGGTGCGCCCACACGATGAACGACAGGATCGCGATCGACGCCGTCGCGTACACCATCGACGCGTAGCCGAACAGCGGCTTGCGCGCGAACACCGGAACGATCTGACTGATGATCCCGAACGCCGGCAGGATCATGATGTAGACCTCGGGATGACCGAAGAACCAGAAGATGTGCTGGTACATCACCGGGTCGCCGCCGCCGGCGGCGTTGAAGAAGCTGGTGCCGAAGTGCCGATCGGTCAGCGTCATCGTGATCGCGCCCGCCAGCACCGGCATCACCGCGATCAGCAGATAGGCGGTGATCAGCCAGGTCCAGCAGAACAGCGGCATCTTCATCAGCGTCATCCCGGGCGCGCGCATGTTCAGGATGGTCGTGATGATGTTGATCGACCCCATGATCGAGCTGGCCCCCATGATGTGCAGCGCGAAGATCGCCATGTCCATGCCCGGGCCCATCTGCACCGTCAGCGGCGCGTACAGCGTCCAGCCGGCCGCGGCGGCGCCGCCGGGCACGAAGAACGAGGCCAGCAGCAGCAGCGCCGCCGGCGGCAGCAGCCAGAAGCTGAAGTTGTTCATGCGCGCGAACGCCATGTCGGGCGCGCCGATCTGCAGCGGGATCATCCAGTTCGCGAAGCCGACGAACGCCGGCATGATCGCGCCGAACACCATGATCACGCCGTGCATCGTCGTGAGCTGGTTGAAGAACTCCGGCGCGAAGACCTGCAGCCCAGGCATGAATAGCTCGGTGCGGATGCCCAGCGCCAGCACGCCGCCGACCAGGAACATCGTGAACGAGAACCACAGGTACATCGTGCCGATGTCCTTGTGGTTGGTCGCGTACAACCAGCGCCGCCAGCCGTGCGGGTGGTCGTGTGCGTGGTCGTGGGCGTGGCCGGCGACCTGCTCTGGGGTGACTGCGCTCATTGTGGCTCCTTGTTCCCTGCTGTTCTAATGCGTTTCGGTGCTGCGTGCGCGGGCTCGGCTTGACCGAATCCCCGCCGGCGCGCGGGCAGCGCCTTTGTACCGCCACCGGCTGCGACGCTGCGCGTCCGGCTCATGGGCGAATGCGTCACTTGCGGGCGGCCTTGAACTCTGCGGGCTGCACGGCGGCGCCGGCCTTGTTACCCCAGGCGTTCTGCGTGTACGTGGCGACGGCAGCCAGCTCGACGTCGCTCAGGCCCTTCCACGACGGCATCGCGCCCTTGCCGTTGAGCAGGATCGCGATCTGCTGCGGCGTGTTCATCACGACCGCGCTGCCGTCGAGCGACGGGAACGCGCCCTTGACGCCCTGACCATTGGCCTGATGGCAGGCCTGGCAGTGAGCCGTATACACCTTGCTGCCGCGCTCCTGGAGTTCGGCGAGCGCCCATGTCTTGTTCGGATCGTCGGCCGCCGCCGCCAGCGCGGCCTTCTTCTGCGCGACCCACTTGGTGTAATCCTCGGCGGAGACGACGCGCACCACGATCGGCATGAACGCGTGGTCGCGCCCGCACAGTTCGGCGCACTGCCCCCGATAGGTTCCGACCTGTTCGGCGCGGAACCAGGTGTCGCGCACGAAGCCGGGAATGGCGTCCTGCTTCACACCGAAAGCCGGGACGTACCACGCGTGAATCACGTCGTTGGCGGTCGTGATCACGCGCACCTTCTTGCCGACCGGCACGACCAGTTCGTTGTCGACTTCGATCAGGTACGTGTTCGACTTCGGCGCCTTGCCTTCAATCTGCTCGCGCGGCGTGGCCAGCGTCGACAGGAACGAAATGCCCTCGCCTTCTCCCTTGAGATAGTCGTAGCCCCACTTCCACTGATAGCCGGTGACCTTGATCGTCAGATCGGCGTTGGTCGTGTCCTTCATCGCGACCACCGTCTTCGTCGCCGGCAACGCCATGCCGATCACGATCAGGAAGGGGATCACGGTCCAGACGACCTCGACCTTCGTGCTCTCGTGGAAGTCGGCCGGCTGCGCGCCCTTGGACTTGCGGTGCGCCCAGATCGAATAGAACATCACGCCGAACACCGCGACGAAGATCACGCCGCAGATGATCAGCATCATCCAGTGCAGCCAGTGGATGTCGCGCGCGATCTGCGTGACCGGCGGCGCGAGGTTGTACTTGCTCTGGATCGCGCCCGCGCTGCTGGCGGCCGCCAGCGCAAGCGCGGCGAACGCCGCGCGGAGTGTCGTCGATTTCGAGTGACCAGTTCTTGTCATCGCGTTTCCTGCACCGGCTTGCGCCGTGTGTCGTCTCCTGTCTCAAACCCTCGCCGCCGCGGCCGCCCGCAGCGCGTCCGCCAGCTCATGTGCCAGCGCGGCCCGCCTGTCGTGCGGCAAATGGCGCCCGACCGCCACGCGCGCGCCGTGCGCCGCCAGGTGCACGCCCTCGGCCGCCAACTCGACCCGTGTCCACGCCGCCAACGCGCGCCACTCGGTCGCGCGCGCCGCTTCGATTCGGCGCACCGTCACGACGCCGTCGCGCAGCTCGATGCGCTCGTAGTCGGCCGCGTGCCGTCCGTAGACGAGAAAGGCCGCCCCCACCGCCAGCGCTTCCATACCCACGAAAGGCAGCACGAGCCAAAGACCCTGCGACGCAAAAGCCGCGCCGAACGCGAACGACACCGCCACGATCGAGGCGAACACCAGCGCGAGTTGCCGCGGGCTCGCCGAGCAGTTGCGCTTGAGGGTCCATTCGGTGACGCGTTCGTCCATCGACGGAGCTTTCGACCTGTTTGGCGCCGAGGCAGGTGCTGCGAACAGGCCCCGACGAAAGACGGGGTCGCGGATCAGCGACCCCGGCGCGAAACGCGGCGATTATAGGGGGGCTGCGAAAAAGCCGCAGCAAGCGATCGCGGCCGAATCGCTGCGGCGCAGTCGCGACTCGCGCGGGCGTTTGCAATGCAGCAATCGCGTCACACGGGCGAGTCGTGCCCCCCGGACCGCCGGCGCGCCGCCAATTCCTGGCGCAACCGCTCGAGCGGAATGCTCGTTGCGCCCAAGGCGCGCGGCGGTGGCTTCCACGCATGGCCGTAGGCGATTTCGAACGTCAACGCGATGCGCCCGTGCGCGTCGCGCTGCGCCTCGAGCGCGTCGATCAACGCGTGGGCACGCCGCGTCGGGATGAACGTCTTGCAGCGGTCGTCGCGCGGGTTGCCGCCGAGCGCGGAGACTTCGCGCAGCAGCGCCTGCGGCGACGCGTAGGTCAGCGTCAGCACTTCCGCGTCCATCACCGGCGCGGCGAAGCCGGCCGCCGCCAGCATGTCGCCATAGTCGTGCATGTCGATGAAAGACAGCGGGCGCGCCTCCGGCAGCGCCTGCATGCAGGCCGCGCGCAACTGCTTGGCCGTATCGGGACCGAAACAGCTGAACAGCAGCAGGCCGTCGTCGCGCAGCACGCGCCTGCACTCGGCAAACACGGTGGGCGGCGCCGGATGCCAGTGCAGCATCAAGTTGGAAAACGCCAGGTCGATGGTCGCTTCGGCGAAGGGCAGCGCGCCGGCGTCCGCGCACACGCGCCAGGCGCGCTGCATGCGCAGCAGACGCGTCAGCAGTCCTGCGCGTGGCGCCGCCGCGCGCAGCATCGGCAGCGACACGTCGATCCCGATCCAGGCGGCATCGGGATAACGCGCAAGCAGCGCATCGCGCGCGCCGCCGGCGCCGCAGCCGATGTCGGCGATGCGCCGCGGCGCAAGCTTCACGTAGTCGAGCCGCTCGATCAGCCGGCGCCCCACCTCGCGCACCAGCGCATCGTGCGCACGAAAGCGCTGCGCGCGCCGGTCGAACTGCCGCCGCACGGTCTCGACGTGCACCGGCAGGCGCGGCGGATCGACCCGCTCGGGCTCGCGCCCCGAGGTTGGCGGGCTATGCGACATGGCGCGATGATGCCAGCGTGCCCGCTTTCGACGCAGCCCGATATGCTGCATGCCTCGACCCGCGTGCCGCCCGTGTTGCGCGCCCTTGCCTCGACACTACGCCGCTGCTTCGCGCAGCGCTGCGCGGTCTGTGGCATCGTGCCCGGCGCACCGCTGTGCGACGGTTGTGCGGCCGACTTTTTCGCGACCGACGTGCCCCGCTGCGCGCAGTGCGCACTGCGCTTGGTGCAGGCGGGCGATGCGGTCGTGTGCGGACACTGCCTGCGCGAGCCGCCACGCTACGACGCCACCTTCGCGCTCGCCGATTACGCACCGCCGGTCGACGGCATGGTCGTCGCGCTTAAGTTCGGCCATCGGCTGGAACTGGCCCGCGTGTTCGGCGAGCTGCTCGCCGGACGGATGGGCGAGCGGCTGCCGCGCGACGCGCTGCTGGCCCCGGTGCCGCTCGCCTTCGAGCGGCACGCCGAACGCGGCTTCAACCAGGCGCGCGAGATCGCGCGTACCGTCGCGCGCCGCCTGGCCCTGCCGCTGGCCGCCGAGGCGCTCGTGCGGATCAAGCACGGTGCGCCGCAGGAAAAGCTCACGCTGGCTGCGCGCCGGCGCAACGTGCGCGGCGCTTTCGCCGCGCGCGCCGACGTGCGCGGTCGCACGGTCGTCGTCGTCGACGACGTGATGACCAGCGGCGCCACGCTCGACGAGGTCGCCGCGGCGCTCAAGGCGGCCGGCGCCTTGCGCGTGCTCAACCTCGTCGTCGCACGCACGCCTTGAGCGCGGCCGGCAGCCACTGCGCACGCGCCCGAAGATTTCACGAGGGGGCCCCCGAATTCGTCAGTTCGACAGCTTCGTCAAGCACTTGCAACCAGCGAGGCGCGCAGCGGTCTGGATCCCGGGGTGAGCCGGACTTGCGCGGCGTCAGCACGCATGACCCCTCGTCATTTCGAACCAGCCACCCGTCGTCATTCCGAACCGAAGGCGAGGAACCTCAGCGGCTCGCCGCGCCGAGATCCCTCGCTGCGCTCGGGATGACATCGCCCCGTCATTGCGGACCGCGCCGTCCTCGTCATTCCGAGCCGACCGCCGCTCGTCATTCCGAGCCAGCCATCCCTTGTCATTCCGAGCCGAAGGCGAGAAATCTCAGCGGCTCGCAAGGACGAGCTCCCTCGCGCTGCTCGGCACGACGGAGGCGGCGCCCGCGAGAGCGAACCGCGCTCGCAAGGTGGCGGCGTCACGACAACGGGCCATCCTCATTAGCCCGGATATTTCACGAGGGGCGCGGGAAAACAAGCCGCGCCTGGGCGCGGCGATGTTTCGAGCGCAGCGGCCATTGCGCGGATGCATGCGGGATGCGGATTGCGCGAGACGGCCACAGCCAAGGCCCGCAGGCCTTGGCGAGGAGTTGAGCGCAAGCCCGCGCCCGCAGGCGCCGTGCAAACCCGCGCAGCCCCGGCGGTACAAACCGGATCGACACACCGGGGGCCGGAAGTGCCGATTCACCGAGAC
>JBBIJJ010000017.1:0-32342 GCA_037446035.1 Burkholderiales bacterium | reverse complement strand
AGCCTGCACATACGGGGGCGACCTCGTGAAATATCCGGGCAAGGAGGCGACGATGCGTTCGGTCCTGCGCGCGATTCAGGCCTGCTTATTTGTTGCGCTGTGCGCCTGCTCCGGCGCAGAACCGTCGGCCCCGCCGCCGGCGTTCGGCGGTGTGGCCGCACTCAACGCCAATTTGTCGGCGAGCGAGCCGATCGCCAACTACAGCGCCGAGTACCGCGCCATCGCCGCGCTCGGCGTGCGCGGCGCGCAGACCGCGGCCCCCTGGCGCAGCCTGAATCCGTCCGGCACCACGTACGACCTCACGCTGCTGACGAACCCCTATTTCGGCCCCGCGGCGCTGGCCGGCTACGGCTTCACGCGCATCTTTCTGAACGTCCCGGTGGTCGCGTTGACCGAACGCGCGCTGCCCGCCGATCTGGCCGCGCTCGCGTTCAATGACCCGGACGTCAAGGCGCGCCTGCGCGCGCTGCTCGACCGGGTCTTGCCGCAACTGCCCGCGCAGGTGCAGTACCTGGCGCTCGGCAACGAAGTCGATGCGTACTTCGCCACGCGGCCCGCCGAGTGGGCGGCGTTCGTCGAACTGGTCACCGACGCCCGCACGCACGTCAAGAACCTGCGCCCCACACTCGCGGTGGGGGTGACGACGACGTTCGCCGCCGCCACCGGCGCGCAGGCCGCGGCCATCGCGCAGATGAACGCGACGATGGATTTCATCGCGCTGACCTACTACCCGATCGATTCGCGCACCTTCGCGCCGCGCGCGCCGGCCACGGTCGCGGCCGACGTGACCGCGATGCTCGCGCTCGATGCGAGCAAGCCGATCGTGCTGCAGGAGTGGGGCTATCCGTCCAGCGCCGCGCTCGGCAGCGGCGAACCGCAACAGGCCGAGTTCATCGCCCGCAGCTTCACCGCCTGGCGCGCTGCCGGCGCCGCGCGCATCCCGTTCATCGGCTTCTTCAAGTACCGCGACTGGAACGCGGCGCACTGCGCCGCGGTCTCCGGTCAGCCAGCGGGCGGAAGCTTCTTCGAGTTCCTCTGCTCGCTCGGCCTGCTGCGCAACGACGGTGTGCGCAAGGCGGCCTTTCAGACCTTCATCGACCAACTGGCCGCCGGCAACTGAACCGCCGCGACGCTGCGGCGACCGCGGCCGCGGGGCGCGCGTGCCTTCGCGCGCCGCCTCGCATGCGACCGCTTCCGGTCGCACCGCGACCGTCGCGGATCTTCAGAGAAGTTCTATAGATCGAGCCGGTAGCCGACCGACAGAAAGTGCCGCGTCGTCGATTCGCGGGTCGTCGGCGCGGTCGTGCGCGTGCGTTCGAACAGGGCGAGCAGGTCCTTGAGGTAGCGCGCGCCCGCGCGCACGTTCTGCCGCGGATCGAAAGGATCGCTGACGCCGAAGCGCCGCGCCGTATCGGGCATCAGTTGCATCAGACCCTGCGCGCCTTTGGGCGAGACCGCGCGCGGGTCGTAAGCCGACTCCACGGCGATCACCGCATGCAGCAACGGCGCCGGCACGCCCTCGGCGGCGGCGACCTCGCGCACGATCGCGTGCACGTCGGTTCGCGCTGGTGCGGGGGCGGGGGGCGCGGAAGGCTCGGGCACCGGCGCGGGCGACGCGGCAATCAGCACCGCGGGCGCATCTTCGCTGCGAAAATCCGACAGCACCACCGCGCCGGTGGGAGACACGCCGGCATAGACTTGGGCGAGCGCCGCGTGCGAGGACAACAGGGCGGCCGCCGCCAACGCGGCGCGCGTCAGGCGCGCGGGGCGAAGCACGGTCGCGATCGTCGGGGCCATCGCGCATGAGTATCACTGCTGCCGCCCGCGCAGCAGTAGGACGTTTACCCAAACGCGATGGGTCGGGGTCGCACGCGCGCTACCGGTGCGGGCGCGTCGCCGCGCTGCGCGATGGGCCAGCGCGATGTTGCGTAGGATTGTGCACGCATTCGGCCGCAGGCGGCACGCAAACTTGCACCGCCGGCGCTTCGTTTGTCGATGAACGACTGGCTGCTACCGCTGCTGCTGTACGGCGCCCCGGCCGCCACGATCGCACTGTGGTACGTGCGCCGGCACGCGCGACGGCAGGCCGAACACGCGCGCCGGCTCGAGGAATCGATCCAGGCCGGGCTGAACGAGCCGGTGTCGCTGCATCCGGTCGTCGACGCGGATCACTGCATCGCCAGCGGCGTGTGCGTGCGGTCGTGCCCGGAGCAGGCGCTCGGCATCGTCAACGGCAAGGCCGTGCTGGTGAATGCGGCCGCCTGCATCGGCCACGGCGCATGCAAGTCGGCCTGCCCGACCGAAGCGATCGAACTGGTCTTCGGCACCGAGAAACGCGGCGTCGACATCCCCGAGGTCAAGCCGAACTTCGAAACGAACGTGCCGGGAATTTTCATCGCCGGCGAACTCGGCGGCATGGGGCTGGTGCGCAAGGCCGCCGAACAAGGCAAGCAGGCGATCGAGTCGATCCGTCGTGCCGGCCGACGCGGCAAGGACTTCGACGTCGTGATCGTCGGCGCCGGGCCAGCCGGAATCGCGGCCGGGCTCGGCGCGATAGCCCACAAGCTCAAGTACGCGCTCGTCGAACAGGAGGATTCGCTGGGCGGCGCCGTCTACCACTACCCGCGCAACAAGATCACGATGACCGCGCCGGTAAAACTGCCCGTGGTCGGCCGCGTGAAGATGGGACCGGAGATCTCGAAGGAGGCGCTGCTCGGCAAGTTCGAGGACATCGCGCGGCGCGCGGGACTGAACATCCGCTTCGGCGAGAAGATGGAAAACATCGAGCGCGACGGCGACGGCTTCGTCGTGCACACGAGCCGCGCGCTATCGCGCCGGCGCCGTGCTGCTGGCGATCGGCCGCCGCGGCACGCCGCGCAAGCTCGGCGTGCCGGGGGAGGAGTTGCCGAAGGTCGTCTACCGGCTGATCGACCCGGAGCAGTACCGCGGCCGGAAGGTGCTCGTCGTCGGCGGCGGCGACGCGGCGCTCGAAGCGGCGATCGCGCTGGCCGACGAGCCCGGCTGCGAGGTCACGTTGTCGTACCGTTCGGAGGCGTTCGCGCGCGTCAAACCCGCCAACCGCGCGCGGCTGCAGGAGCGACAGGAGCGCCGCCGCGTCACCGTACTGCTAAAGTCCAACGTCAAGCGCATCGAACCCGACGTGGTCACGCTGACGCACGGCGAGCGCGAGGTGCGACTGAAAAACGACGCGGTGATCGTATGCGCCGGCGGCGAACTGCCGTTCGATCTGCTAAAGAAGGTCGGGATCGCGTTCGAAACCAAACGCGGCACCGCCTGAGATGGCGTCAGGCCGAAAAAACGCCGGTCGACAGGTAACGATCGCCGCGGTCGCAGACGATGAACACGATCGTCGCGGCGCGCACCTCGGCTGCGATGCGCAACGCGATCGCGCACGCGCCGCCGGAGGAGACGCCGGCGAAAATGCCCTCCTCGGCCGCCATCCTGCGCGCCATCCGCTCGGCCTCGGCCTGCGAGACGTACTCGAGCCGGTCGACGCGCGAGGCGTCGTAGATCTTCGGCAGATACGCCGGCGGCCACTTGCGGATGCCGGCGATGCGCGAGCCCTCTTCGGGCTGCGCGCCGATGATCCGGATCGCCGCATTGCGTTCCTTCAGATAGCGGCTCACGCCCATGATCGTGCCGGTCGTGCCCATCGCGCTGACGAAGTGGGTGATGCTGCCCGCGGTGTCGCGCCAGATCTCGGGACCGGTGGTCTCGTAGTGCGCGCGCGGGTTGTCGGCATTGGCGAACTGATCGAGCACACGTCCTTGGCCGCGGGCCTGCATCTCGAGCGCCAGATCGCGCGCGTACTCCATGCCGCCCTTCGCCGCCGGCGTCAGGATCAGCTCGGCGCCGTACGCGGTCATGCTGGCGCGCCGCTCGGCGGACAGGTCGTCCGGCATGATCAGCGTCATCCGGTAGCCCTTCATCGCCGCGATCATCGCCAGCGCGATGCCAGTGTTGCCGCTGGTCGCTTCGATCAGGCGATCGCCGGGCCTGATTTCGCCGCGCTCTTCGGCGCGCCGGATCATCGAGTACGCGGGTCGGTCCTTGACCGAGCCGCCAGGGTTGTTGCCCTCGAGCTTGGCCAGCAGCACGTTGCCCCGGCGCGCGTTGTCGGCGCCCGGCAGCCGCTGCAGGCGTACCAGCGGCGTGTTGCCGATGGTCGTCTCGATCGTGCCGTACTTCGTCATCGTCCGCTCAGAAGGTGTGAATCTTTCTGCTGCGCGGCCCGCTGGCGTCGTTGCGCGCTGCTCGGGCCTCGCCTATCTACTTGATATGTCTCGGCCCTGCGGCTGCGTGCGCCTAGCCAGCGGACCGCTCGCGACGAAATCTTCACACCTTCTCAGAAGGTGTGATCTTTCTGCTGCGCGGCTCGCGGGCGTCGTAGCGCGGTGCCGGCTTCGGCCGCCCGCCGGCGGCGGGCTCGACGTACGTGGCGCGCACGCGAGCCTGCGCCGAAAGGCAGGCGCCTTTTCGGGCCTCGCCGATCGACTCGATCGGTCTCGGCCCTGCGGCTGCGTGCGCCTGGCCCGCGGACCGCTCGCGACGACATCCTCACACGTCCTCAGCGTTTGCGCTGGTCGTCGCGCGTAGCGCGCGACTCGGTCACGCCGTTGACCGTCACGCCCTGCGCCCGCAGCCGCGCGCTGCGCGCGCCGCGCAGACCCTTGACCCGTCGCTGCAGATCGTCCCAGTCGCGAAATGGCGCCTTCGCGCGTTCGTTCAGCACGCGCTCGGCCATCGCGACGCCGACGCCGTCGAGCTGCTCCAGTTGCGCGCGTGTGGCGTCATTCAACTCCAGCGCGACCGACGCCTGCGCGAACGCCACGAGCCATGGCACGGCAATGCACCGGGCGATCAGAGATCCGCGTCCGGCCAGCGACCGGCCGTCGTCCTGCGTTCGTGGCCCACTGCCCTGCGCCGGCCCAACGGTGGGCTCTCCATACGGAATCGCCAATCGTGCGCTCATGCGGTATCCAACTCCTCGATCCGCCGCGGCGGATAGCTGTCCCAGCCCGTGCAGCCCGGGCACTGCCAATGGAATTCGCGCGCGCGAAAGCCGCATTTGCTGCAGCGGTAGCGTGCGAGCTTGCGCGTCTGCGCATGGATCAAGGAGCGCAGCAGGTCGAGTTCCGGGTCGCCGCCTCCCTGCGCGCTGCGCAGCGCGAGCAGTTTTTCGAAACCGAGCAGCGACGGATGACGCTTGAGTTCGTCGCGCAGCAGGATCTCGGCGGCGGCCGCTCCTTCCCACTCGTCGACGCGCTGGTAGGCGACTTCGAGCAGATCGATCGAAGGCCAGTCCAGCAGCGCGCGCCGCAGCAGATTCAGCGCCTCGTCACGGCGGCCGGCCTTGTCCATCGCTTCGGTCAGGCGGGCGGCCACCAGCGGCAGATGTTCGGGCGAGGCCGCTTCCACCCGCAGCCAGTGCTTGATCGCCTCGTCCTGCTCGCCGCGGCGCATGGCGACGTCGCCGGCGAGCAACATGGCGCGCACCGACCTGCGATCGGCGACCAGCGCCTCGTCGAGGTGCGATTGCGCGCGCTGCAGATCGTTCTTCGCGAGCGCCTGCTCGGCCAGTTCACAGTAGAACTGCGCGACGGCGACATCATGCGACTCGCCCGCTTCGCGCTCCAGCCGCCGTGCGCAGTCGATCGCCTTGGCCCACTCGCGTTCCATCTGGTAGATGCGCAGCAGGGCGCGCAGCGCCGGGAAGCGGTGCTGCGGATCGTCGCGCAGGCGCACGAAGGCGTCTTCGGCGCGGTCGAGCAGCCCGCCCTTCAGGAAATCCTGACCCAGTTCCGCGAGTGCGTTGGAGCGCTCGCGCGCCGACAGATCGGCACGGTTCAGCAGGTAGGTGTGGATGCGCACCGCACGATCGACTTCGCCGCGCCGGCGGAACAGATTGCCGAGCGCGTAGTGCAACTCGATCGTCTCGGGGTCGAGCTTGACCACATCGATGAAGGCGTCGATGGCCTTGTCCGGCTGCTCGTTCAGCAGCAGATTCACTCCGCGGAACAGCGAACGCGGCGCCCCGCCGCGGTCGGCGGCGCGCACTTTCGAGTCGAACCCGCGCAGCCACCAGCCGGCAGCGAACAGCAGCGGCAGCACGATCAGATACCAGGCCTCGAACTCGAGCATCGCGTCGTCAGCGTGGGTGTCGCGCCGCGATCCATGAAGCCTGGCCGCGCCGCGCGTCGCAAGGCAACCGACGCGCCGAGACGAT
Source organism: Burkholderiales bacterium (assembly GCA_037446035.1). GTDB lineage: Bacteria > Pseudomonadota > Gammaproteobacteria > Burkholderiales > Burkholderiaceae_F > DSNY01. Next base: position 26,095 of record JBBIJJ010000017.1, on the reverse strand, counting down.
CGGGCCAGCGTTCACGCTGCGGGCGAACATCTCGGCACGCTCTTCAGCGCGGGTGACGGGTGTCGGCGTCGAGTTCCCCGACCGCGCCCACGTTGCGCGCCGCGCTCGCGACCCGATCGGCCAGGCGTTCGGCCGCCGCGTCCGCCGGCGCGGCCCCTTCGATCTGCCTGCGCAGCGCCGAGACTTGGCGACGCAGGCCGAACAGGCGCGGCGCCAGCGCGATCGTGCCGGCGGCGACACCGATCAGCACGCACACGAGCATCACGACGATCAGCGGCACCTCGTCCCAGTACAGCGTTTCGGTCAGCCGCAGCGATACCGGCGTGGTGTTCTTCAGCGCGAACCACAGCACGGCGGCAAAGAACACCAGCCGCACGAACCATCCGATCGCTTTCATCGGTGCACGCTCCGCCGCATGCGCGGCATTGTAAGGGGCACGCGCGCAGGCCCCGGGCGGAAGCGGCGCGAAAAAAAGCCCCGCGTGCGCGGGGCTTTCGGGGCTGCATCGGCGCCGCCGTTCAGCCTGCCGATTCCAACTTGCCCGACTCGACCGCGGCCGCGCTGTCGACGCCGTCGACGCGCTCGCGCAGTTCCTTGCCCGCCTTGAAGTGCGGGACGAACTTGGCGGGCACGTGCACGCGCTCGCCGGACTTCGGGTTGCGCCCGACGCGGGGCGGCCGATAGTTCAGCGCGAAGCTGCCGAAACCGCGGATCTCGATGCGATTGCCGTGCGCCAGCGCCGCACTCATCGCGTCGAGGATCGTCTTGACCGCCTCGTCGGCGTCGCGCGCGGCCAGCCGCGTGTTGCGCTCCGCCAGCCGCGCGATCAGCTCCGACTTGGTCATCGTCTTGGCTTCGGACATGGCCGGCGCTGCCGCTTACTTGTTCTGCGTGTCCAGCTTGGCCTTCAGCAGCGCACCCAGACTGGTCGTCCCGGTCTGCGCCTCCGCCTGCATGCGCTCCATCGCCGCGGCCGCCTCGGCGTTGTCCTTCGCCTTGATCGACAGGTTGATGTTGCGGTTCTTGCGGTCGATGTTGATGATCATCGCCGTGACCTTGTCGCCCTCTTTCAGGTGGTTGCGCGCGTCCTCGACGCGGTCCGACGAGATCTCGGAGGCGCGCAGGTAACCCTCGACGTCGCCGCCGAGGCTGATGACCGCGCCTTTCGGATCGACGCTCTTGACGGTCCCGGTGACGATCGAACCCTTCTCGTGCGTGGCGGCATAGTTGGTGAACGGATCGCCGCCCAACTGCTTGACGCCGAGCGAGATGCGCTCGCGCTCGGTGTCGATCGCGAGCACCACTGCCTCGATCTCGTCGCCCTTCTTGTACTTGCGCACCGCCTCTTCGCCCGGCTCGCTCCACGACAGATCCGACAGGTGGACCAGGCCGTCGATTCCGCCTGGCAGGCCGATGAACACGCCGAAATCGGTGATCGACTTGATCTGACCCTTGACGCGGTCGCCCTTCTTGTGCGTCAGCGCGAAGTCCTCCCACGGGTTCGGCTTGCACTGCTTCATGCCAAGCGAGATGCGGCGGCGGTCCTCGTCGATCTCGAGCACCATCACCTCGACCTCGTCGCCAAGGGCGACGACCTTCTTCGGATCGACGTTCTTGTTGGTCCAGTCCATCTCGGACACGTGCACCAGACCTTCGATGCCGGGTTCGATCTCGACGAACGCGCCGTAGTCGGTGATGTTGGTGACCTTGCCGAACAGCCGCGTACCCTGCGGGTAACGGCGTGTGATGCCGCCCCAGGGATCCTCGCCGAGCTGCTTCACGCCCAGCGAAACCCGGTTCTTTTCCTGGTCGAACTTCAGCACCTTGGCGGTGATCTCCTGGCCGACCTGAACGACCTCGCTCGGGTGGCGCACGCGGCGCCACGCCAGGTCGGTGATGTGCAGCAGACCGTCGATGCCGCCGAGGTCGACGAACGCGCCGTAGTCGGTGATGTTCTTGACCACCCCCTTGACGATCGCGCCCTCCTTGAGCGTCTCCAGCAGCTTGGCGCGCTCCTCGCCCATGCTCGCCTCGAGCACCGCGCGGCGGGACAGCACGACGTTGTTGCGCTTGCGGTCGAGCTTGATGACCTTGAATTCGAGGGTCTTGCCCTCGTACGGCGTGGTGTCCTTGACCGGCCGCATGTCGACCAGCGAGCCCGGCAGGAACGCGCGGATGCCGTTGGTCATCACGGTCAGGCCGCCCTTGACCTTGCCGGTGATCGTGCCGGTCACCAGCTCGCCGCTTTCGAGCGCCCGTTCCAGATTCATCCAGGCCGCCAGCCGCTTGGCCTTGTCGCGCGACAGGATCGTGTCGCCGTAGCCGTTTTCGAGCGACTCGATCGCGACCGACACGAAGTCGCCGGGCTTGACGTCGATCTGACCCTGATCGTTCTTGAACTCCTCGATCGGAATGTAGGCCTCTGATTTCAGGCCGGCGTTGACGATCACGAAATTGCCGTCGACGCGGACCACCTCGGCGGTGATCACCTCGCCCTGCTTCATCTCCTGGCGCGCCAGGCTTTCTTCGAACAACGCCGCGAACGACTCTTTGCCGCTGGCGGCTTGGGTTGCAACGGAAGGCATGCAATAAGACTTTCGATCACGCCCGGACCTTGCGTCGGGGCGGAGTTGAACACCGCGTGCGGAAAAATCCGGGGATGCTCCGCACGCACCCTTGGGTCCGCGGGACTCGCCCTCAGACCTTGCGATACCAGTCCAGGATCCGCGCGACGACTTCGTCGACCGCGAGCGCCGTAGAGTCGAGCCGGTACGCGTCTTTCGCCGGTTTCAGCGGCGCCGCCGACCGCCTGCAATCGCGTTCGTCGCGCGCGCGCAGATCCGCCGAAAGGGTGGCGATGTTAGCCGCAATCCCTTTTTCGATCAACTGCTTATAGCGCCGGTCGGCGCGCGCTTCGACGTTCGCGGTCAGATACACCTTCAGCCGGGCGTCGGGAAAAACGACCGTGCCCATGTCGCGCCCGTCGGCCACCAGCCCGGGCGGCCGGCGGAACGACCTCTGCAGATCGAGCAGTGCGGCGCGCAGCGGCGCGTGCACGGCGATTCGCGAAGCCATCGCGCCGACCTCCTCGGTGCGGATGGCGTCGGTCACGTCGCGGCCGTCCAGTTCGATGCGTCCGTCGACGAAACGCGGTCGCATCGTCGCGGCCAGTTGCGCGAGCGCCGCAGCGTCGTCCGCCGCAACACCGCGCTCGAGCGCCAGCAGCGCGACGAGCCGGTACAGCGCACCGCTGTCGAGATAGTGAAACCCGACAGCGGCGGCGACGCGTTGCGCGACCGTGCCCTTGCCAGAGGCGGTCGGGCCGTCGATCGCGATGACGGGAACGGAGCAACTCATCGGCTGGCTATCGGGCGCATTGGAACAACCAAATGGATTCGCACGGGCGCAGCCCCTACCTTACGCACATGCCGAAGGAGTTCATCGCCATGCGCATCCCGCTGACACTGAGCCTCGCCAAGACCGCGACGTTCGCCGTCGTGCACTTCGCGGTCGCGTTCTCGATCGCGTACGCGCTGACCGGCAGCGCGCCGATCGCCGGTGCACTCGCGCTGCTCGAGCCGCTCGCGAACACGGTCGCCTACTTCTTCCACGAGCGCGCCTGGGTGCGGTTCAGCCCGCCGCCGGCCGCAGCAGCGAGCGCAGCGCGTTGAAGTAGTCGGGGAACGTCTTCGCGACGCACTGCGGGTCGCGGATGTGAACCGGTACGCCGCCGGCGGCGGCGAGCGCGAAGCACATCGCCATCCGGTGGTCGTCGTAGGTGTCGATCGTCGCTTCTCGCAGCCGCGCCGGCGGTTCGATCTTCAGCCAGTCGGCGCCGGTCTCGACCACGGCGCCCAGCTTGCGCAGCTCGGCGGCGATCGCGGCGATGCGGTCGGTCTCCTTGACGCGCCACGAGCCGATGCCGGCGAGCCGTGTTGCGCCGTCGGCAAACAGCGCAGCGACCGCTGCGGTCATCGCCGCATCCGGAATCGCAGTGCAGTCGCAGTCGAGCGCGCGCAGTCGACCCGCGCCGCGCGCCTCGATCCAGTCTTCGCCCCAGCGGATCGACGCTCCCATGCGTTCGAGCACATCCGCGAACGCGATGTCGCCCTGCACGCTGTCGCGGCCGACGCCGAGCACGCGCACGGGCCCGCCGGCGAGCGCGCCCAGCGCGAGGAAGTACGATGCTCCGGAGGCGTCGCCCTCGATCGCGAACCGCCCCGGCGCCCGATAGCGCGCGCGCGGCACGCGAAACGCGGTGCCGCCGGCGGCGACGCGCTCGACCTTCACCCCGAAGCGGCGCATCAGCGCGAGCGTCAGCGCCACGTACGGCTGCGAGATCAGCGCGCCGGAAATGCGCACCAGCAGCCCGTCCGCCGGCGCGATCAGCGGTGCGGCCATCAGCAGTCCGCTGGCGAACTGGCTCGACACGTCGCCCTTGATGTCGACCCGCTCGCGCCCGGCAAACGCGGCCGGCTCGATGCGGATCGGCGGGTAGCCCGGCGTGCCCTCGTACGCGATGCGCGCGCCAAGCGCGGCGAGCGCGTCGACCAGATCGCCGATCGGCCGCTCGCGCATGCGCGCCACGCCGTCGAGCCGGTAACGCCCGCCGGCAAAGGCGAGCGCAGCGGCCAGCGGCCGCATCGCGGTCCCCGCATTGCCCAAGAACAGGTCCGCTTCGCGCACCGGGAACGCGCCGCCGCAGCCTTCGATGCGCGCGCGCGCGCCGTCGAGCTCGATGCTCACGCCGAGCGTGCGCAGCGCCGCGATCATCACGCGGGTATCTTCGGCGTCGAGCAGCCCGTGCAGTTCGGTCACGCCTTCGGCGAGCGCGGCCAGCAGCAGCGCACGGTTCGAGATGCTCTTCGACCCCGGCAGTCGCACTTCGCCTTCCGCGTGCGCGATCGGTTCGATGGTCAGGATGTCGGCTTGGCTCACGCTGCGGCTACTTCATCGAGTTGCGTCGTTCGTCGCTTCACCACAGAGACACAGAGAGAACACGGAGAAGCGCGAAAAGTCAACGATGAGTTTCTCGGTGTTCTCGCTGTCCTCGGTGGTTCGAGTCGAGTCCTGCGAACTCCGGTGACCTGCGAGCCGTCAGCATGGGCGCGCTGATCACTCCGCATCGAAGGTCCGTGCATGCCGCCGGCGCGTGCGGCTGGCCAGATCGAAGGTCGCTTCGAGTGCGGCCGCGTCGCCGGCGTCGACGGCACGCTGCAGTTCGTCGAGCAGCCCACGATAGCCGCGCAGTTCCTCGCCGAGCGCGGCGCGGTTGGCCAGGCAGACGTCGCGCCACATCGCCGGGCTGCTAGCCGCGATGCGCGTGAAATCGCGAAACCCCGCCCCGGCAAAGGACAGCTTGCGTTCGCCGTCCGGTTCCGACGCGATGCGCGCCACCAGCGCGAAGGCGAGCAGATGCGGCAGATGGCTGACGGCCGCGAACACGCGGTCGTGTTCGGCCGCATCCATCGTCACGACCTGCGCGCCGATGCGCCGCCACAGGTCCTCGACCGTCGCGCGCGCTGCAGCGTCCGTGTCCGCGACCGGGGTGCTGATGAACAGCCGGCCGCGGAACAGCTCCGCGTCGGCATGCTCGACACCGGGCAATTCACGGCCCGCGATCGGATGCCCTGGCACGAAGCGGCGGACCGCCGAACGGTCCGTCACGGCCAGTGCCGCCCGCGCCGCCTCGATCACGGACAGCTTGGTGCTGCCGACGTCGGTGACGATCGCGTGCGCCGGCAGCGCTCGCGCCACCGCGGCCATGACCTCGCGCATCGCGCCGACCGGCACCGCGAGCACGACCAGATCGGCTTCATGCACCGCGTCTTCGATCGACACGGCCGCCGCGTCGAGCACGCCGAGCGCCACACCGCGGTGCGCCGCCGACGGGTCGGCATCGAACCCGACCGTGCGCTCGATCGCACCGGCGCGCCTCAGTGCGGCCGCGACCGAGCCGCCGATCATGCCGACGCCGATCAGCGCGAGCTTCATCCGCGCGCAGCGGCGAGCGCCTCGGGCAGCGCGCGCAGGAACTGCGCGTTTTCCTCGGGCAGGCCGATCGTCACGCGCAGCCACTCGGGCAGCGCGTAGTTGGCCACCGGCCGCACGATCACGCCGCGCTTGAGCAGCTCCTGATAGACCTTCGCCGCCGCACCGACCCTGACCAGCACGAAGTTGCCGTAGCTCGGCACGTACTCGAGCCCCAGTTGGCCGAAGGCCGCCGTCAGTTCGGCCATGCCCTGCCCGTTCAGCGCGTAGCTGCGCGCCAGGAACTGCGCGTCGGCCAGCGCCGCGACCGCCGCGGCCTGCGCGGCGCTGTTGACGTTGAACGGCTGCCGTACGCGGTTCAGAAGATCCGTCAGCTCGGGCTGCGCGATCCCGTAACCGACGCGCAGGCCCGCCAGCCCGTACGCCTTGGAGAACGTGCGCGACACGAGCAGGTTCGGGTAGCGGCGCACCCACTGCGTGCTGTCGAAGCGCAGCGCCGGCGGCAGGTATTCGTTGTACGCCTCATCGAGCACGACGACCACCTCGCGCGGCACGCCTGCGATGAACGCGGCGACGCGATCCGGTTCGACGTAGGTGCCGGTCGGATTGTTCGGGTTGGCCACGTACATCAGCCGCGTGTCGGGCGCGATCGCCGCGCGCATCGCGTCCAGGTCGTGGCCGTAGTCGCGCGCCGGCACGACGATCGCGCGCGCACCGCGCGCCTGCGTGGCGAGCGGATACACGGCGAACGAATACTGCGCGAAGACGCAGCTTCGGCCGGGCGCGAGCATCGCCGCGGCGGCGAGTTCCAGAATGTCGTTGCTGCCGTTGCCGAGCGTGATCCAGTCGGCGGGTATGCCGAGTCTGGCAGACAGCGCGGCCTTCAGCGCGAAGCCGTTGGAGTCCGGATAGCGGCCGAATTCGTGCATGGCCGCCATGAGCGCGCGCCGGGCCGACTCGGGCATGCCGAGCGGGTTCTCGTTCGATGCGAGCTTGACGATGGTCTGCGCATCGAGTCCGAGTTCGCGCGCCAGCTCTTCGATCGGCTTGCCCGCCTGATACGGCGCGATCGCGCGCACGTAGTCAAGCGCTGCAATTGCAGTTGCGCTTGCGGAGGGAACTGCTGCCATGGCTCCTGTCTTTCAGTGCCGCCGGTGTCGCGACCGCGGAGCAACTGCCCGCAAAGCACGCATCGGCTGAATCGCCAAACCCGAATCCTGAATCCTCGATCCTTCCCTACGCTTCCATCGGATACGAGCCCAGGCTCTTGTAGTAGGCGCAGACCCCGCGCAGTGCCGCGAGCGCGTCGGCCACCCTGGGGTCGCGCTCGTGGCCTTCGATGTCGACGTAGAAGTAATACTCCCACGCGCCGAGCTTGGCCGGACGCGATTCGAAGCGCGTCATCGAAACGCCGTGCTGCGCGAGCGGGGTGAGCATGTGGTAGACGGCGCCGGCCCTGTTCGGCACCGACAGGATCAGCGAGGTCTTGTCGCGTCCGGTGGGCTGAGTCTCCTGCCGGCCGAGCACGACGAAGCGCGTGCGGTTCTGCGGATCGTCCTGGATGTGGCTGGCGGCGATCTGCAGCCCGTACAGCGTGGCGGCGTTTTCGCCGGCGATCGCTGCCGTCGTCGGATCGCTTGCCGCCAGCCGCGCGGCCTCCGCGTTGCTCGCCACCGAAATGCGCTCGAGCGTCGGCAGGTGCAGGTTGAGCCAGCCGGAGCACTGACCGAAGGTCTGCGGATGGCTGACGATGCGTTGGACGCCCTCGAGCGTTGCACTGAGCGTCAGCAGGTGATGGCGCACCGGCACCGACACTTCGGCCAGGATCTTCAGCGGCGTGATCAGCAGCAGGTCGAGCGAACGGCTGACCGCCCCCTCGGTCGAGTTCTCGACGGGAACGATCGCGAAGTCCGCGCTGCCCGCCTCGGCGGAACGGAACACCTCGTCGATCGACACGCACGGTTCGCCGTGCACGCCCGAGCCGAACTGCCGGATCATCGCCAGCTCGGAAAACGTCCCGGCCGGTCCCAGGTAGGCGACGTGCAGCGGCCGCTCGAGCGCGCGGCACGCCGAAATGATCTCGCGATACACCCCGGTCAGTGCCGCGTCGGTGAGCGGACCGCGGTTGAACGACACGATCTTGCGTAGCACCTCGGCCTCGCGTTCGGGCCGGTACACCGGCGCGTTCGCGCTCTGCTTGACGCGGCCGACCTGCTGCGCAAGCCGCGCACGTTCGTTCAGCAGCGTCACGAGCTGGCGGTCGACCGCGTCGATCGCGTCGCGCAACGGCTTGAGCTGCTCATCCATGAGGGCGTTCGGCGCCTTGCTTCGGGGCGATGTCCACGCAACGACCTACGGTTCGCCGTCGCCCGGCGCCGGATCGGCGGCCGGCGCTTCGCCGTTGCCGTTCGCTGGCGCCTCGGCGTCGCTTTCGACGATGCGCTGCAGGCCGGACAGCTTGGTGCCTTCGTCGAGCGCGATCAACGTCACGCCTTGCGTGGCGCGACCCATCTCGCGGATCTCGGCCACGCGCGTGCGGATCAGCACGCCGCCGGTGGTGATCAGCATGATCTCGTCGTCGGGCCGCACCAGCGTGGCGGCGACGACCTTGCCGTTGCGCTCGGTGGTGGCGATCGCGATCATGCCCTTCGTGCCGCGGCCGTGGCGCGTGTACTCCGCGATCGGCGTGCGCTTGCCGAAGCCGTTTTCGGTGGCGGTCAGGACACTCTGCGTCTGGTCTTCGGCGACGACCATCGCGATCACGCTCTGCCCGTCGTCGAGCTGCATGCCGCGCACGCCGCGCGCGGCGCGCCCCATCGGCCGCACGTCGTTCTCGTCGAAACGCACCGCCTTGCCGGCGTCGGAGAACAGCATCACGTCGTGCGTGCCGTCGGTGATCGCCGCCCCGATCAGATAGTCGCCCGGCTCCAGGTCGACCGCGATGATGCCCGCCTTGCGCGGGTTGGCGAATTCGGCGAGCGTGGTCTTCTTGACCGTGCCCTGCGCAGTCGCCATGAACACGTAGTGCAGCGCGTCGAACTGCCTGACCGGCAGCACGACGGTGATCTTCTCGTCCTCGGCGAGCGGAAACATGTTGACGATCGGCTTGCCGCGCGAGGCGCGCGAGCCCTGCGGCACCTCCCAGACCTTGAGCCAGTACACGCGCCCCCGGTTGGAAAAGCACAGGATCGTGTCGTGCGTGTTGGCGATGAAAAGCTGCTCGATCCAGTCGTCCTCGCGCGTGGCCGCCGCCTGCCTGCCGCGGCCGCCGCGCCGCTGCGCGCGGTAGTCCGCGAGCGGCTGGCTCTTGATGTAACCCGCGTGCGACAGCGTGACGACCATGTCCTCGGGTGCGATCAGGTCCTCGGTGACGAGGTCCTGTGTCGTGCGAACGATCTGCGAGCGGCGGCGGTCCTGCGCGTCGACGACGAACTCCTTTTTCAGCGCCGCGAGCTCGTCGGCAATGATCTGCGTGATCCGCTCGGGGCGCGCCAGGATGTCGAGCAGGTCGCCGATGCGCGCCATCACATCGCGGTACTCGTTGACGATCTTGTCCTGCTCCAGCCCGGTCAGTCGCTGCAGCCGCATCTGCAGGATCTGCTCGGCCTGCTCGTCCGACAGCCGGTACAGCCCGTCGGACTGCAGTCCCAGCCGCGGGTCGAGCCCGGCGGGCCGGTATTCGCTCATGTCGGCGCCGGCGCGCGTCAGCATCTCGCGCACCAGCGACGAATCCCATGCGCGGGCCGTCAGTTCGGACTTCGCCACCGGCGGCGTCGGCGCGGCCTTGATGATCGCGATGAACTCGTCGATGTTGGCGAGCGCGACCGCCAGCCCTTCGAGCACATGGCCACGGCCACGCGCCTCGCGCAGCTCGAAGTTCGTGCGCCGCGTGACGACCTCGCGCCGGTGCGCGAGGAACGCCTCGATCATCTGTTTGATGTTCAGCAGGCGGGGCTGGCCGTCGACCAGCGCGACCATGTTCATGCCGAACGTGTCCTGCAGCTGCGTCTGCTTGTACAGGTTGTTCAGCACGACGTCGGGCACCTCGCCGCGCTTCAGTTCGATGACCACGCGCATGCCCGACTTGTCCGACTCGTCGCGGATGTCGGCGATCCCCTCGATCTTCTTTTCGTTGACCAGTTCGGCGATGCGCTCGAGCAGCACCCGCTTGTTCACCTGGTACGGCAGCTCGTCGACGATGATCGCGGCGCGCGCGCCGCGGTCGCCGGACCTTTCGTCGATGCCCTCGAAGTGGGTCTTCGCGCGGATCACCACGCGGCCGCGGCCGGTGCGGTAGCCCTCGCGCACGCCGTCCAGGCCGTAGATGATTCCGGCCGTCGGGAAGTCCGGCGCCGGAATCAACTCGATCAACTCGTCGATCGTCGCGTCCGGATTGCGCAGCAGCAGCAGGCAGCCGTCGACGACCTCGCCTAGGTGGTGCGGCGGGATGTTGGTCGCCATGCCGACCGCGATGCCGGACGCGCCGTTGACCAGCAGGTTGGGCAGCTTGGCCGGCAGGACCAGCGGCTCCTTCTCGGAACCGTCGTAGTTCGGACCGAAGTCGACCGTTTCGCGGTCAATGTCGGCGAGTAGCTCGTGCGCGATCCTGGCGAGCCGGATCTCGGTGTAGCGCATCGCCGCCGCGTTGTCGCCGTCGACCGAGCCGAAGTTGCCCTGTCCGTCGATCAGCATGTAGCGCAGCGAGAAGTCCTGCGCCATGCGCACGATCGTGTCGTACACGGCGGTGTCGCCGTGCGGGTGGTACTTGCCGATCACGTCGCCGACGATGCGCGCCGACTTCTTGTAGGGGCGGTTCCAGTGGTTGGCGAGCTCGTGCATCGCGTACAGCACGCGCCGGTGCACGGGCTTCAAGCCGTCGCGCACGTCGGGCAGCGCGCGGCCGACGATCACGCTCATCGCGTAATCGAGATAGGAGCGCCGCATCTCCTCTTCGAGCGAGACCGGCAGGGTTTCCTTGGCGAATGGGTCCATCGGATAGGCAGTCCGGCGCCGCAGCGCGTCGGGTGCGAAAGCGGGCGCGGCACATGGCGCCGCAAAGGGCGAAAGTCTATCAGTGCGATCCGGTTCGGCCCGCGTCGTGGCACCATTCGCCACCGCCGACCGCGCCTTGCCGAGCCGGCGGCGCAACCGCGCGCGAGACCCGCCATGCAGACCGTCGACACCCTGATCGAATGCCGCTGGATCGTCCCCGTCCGCCCGCAAGGGCTCGTGCTTGAGGATCATGCGATCGCGATCGACGGCGGCCGCATCGCGGCGATCGCGCCGATTGCCGAGGCACGGCAGCGCTACGCGGCGCGCGAACGCGTGCAATGCGGCGAGCACGTCGTCACGCCGGGGCTGATCAATGCGCACACGCACGCGGCGATGACCCTGTTTCGCGGCGTCGGCGACGACCTGCCGCTGGCGCGCTGGCTCAAGGAGCGCATCTGGCCACTCGAGGCGGCGCTCGCCTCGGAGCAGTTCGTCTACGACGGCACACGGCTCGCTGCGCTGGAGATGCTGCGCGCGGGCGTGACCTGCTGCTCGGACATGTACTTCTACCCGGAGGCGGCGCTGCGCGCGCTGCGCGAAGTCGGCATGCGCGCCGTGGCCGGCATCATCGCGATCGAGTTTCCGACCGCATATGCCACCGACGCCGAGGACTATCTGCGCAAGGGGCTCGCCACGCGCGACGAATTTCGCGGCGACCCGCTCGCCAGCTTCACGCTCGCGCCGCACGCACCTTACACGGTCGCCGACGCCACGCTCGAGCGCATCGCGATGCTGGCCGAGGAGCTCGACCTGCCGATCCACACGCACGTGCACGAAACCGCGGCGGAGGTCGAGGAGTCGCGGCAAAAGCACGGCGCACGCCCGCTGGCGCGACTGGACCGGCTCGGTCTCGTCGGCGAGCGATTGATCGCCGTGCATGCCGTACACCTGAACGAAGCCGAGGTCGCGCTGCTCGCCAGCCGCGGCGCGACGGTCGCGCACTGCCCGGCGTCCAATCTGAAACTTGCCAGTGGGGTCGCGCGCGTCGGCGCGCTGCTCGCCGCCGGCGTCAACGTCGCCTTCGGCACCGACGGCGCGGCGAGCAACAACCGGCTCGATTTGCTCGACGAAATGCGGCTCGCCGCGCTGCTGGCCAAGGGGTTCGCCGACGACGCCGCGGTGCTGCCGGCAGCGCAGGCGCTCGAATGCGCCACGCTCGGCGCCGCGCGCGCCCTCGGCCTCGGCGATCGCATCGGCTCGATCGAGCCCGGCAAGGAAGCCGATCTCGTCGCCTTTGCGCTGAACGAAATCGAAACGCAGCCGTGCTACGACCCGCTGTCGCATCTGCTCTACGCCTGCGGGCGCGAGCACGTCAGCGACGTCTGGGTCGCCGGCCGCGCCGTTGTGAAGGAACGACAGCTCGCCCTGGCCGCAAACGACATCGAGCGCGACGTACTCGCAGCCGCAGCGGCTTGGCGCCAAAAGGCGCAGGCGCTGTTGCGGCCGCCCGCCTGAGGCCGTGCGCCGTGCCGTGGCGCACGCGCAGAAGCACCCAGCATGCTGCGGTATAGTTGCCGGCGGACACGTCGTCCTGCGCAGGAGACTGCGAACAACAGTGAGGGGGAAACATGAACAAAACCGCGAAGCTGGGTTACCTGTTCGCGACTGCGATGGTCGCTGCCTCCGGTGGCGCACTGGCGCAGGGCAAGGACATCCAAGGGAACCCGAAGAACAGTGGCTACGTGCTGAGCCCGAACGGCAACGTGGTCGTCGATCCGTTCGGCCTGTGCTGGCGCACCGGCTATTTCAACAAGGATCTCGCGCTCGCCGCGTGCGACCCGTCGCTCGTGCCGCCGCCGCCACCGCCGCCACCGCCGCCACCACCGCCACCACCACCGCCGCCGGCTGCACCGCCGCCACCGCCACCGCCGCCGCCACCGCCGCCGGCTCCGCCAAAACCGGTCAGCGAGAAGGTCACCTTCGCCGCCGACGTGCGCTTCGCCACGGCGAACGCGGTCAACGACAAGGAAGCCCAGGCGCGGCTCGACGATCTGGTGTCGAAGCTGCAGGGCGTCAACCTCGAGGTCATCATCGTCGTCGGCCACACCGACAACGTCGGCTCGCCGGCCGCCAACCAACGCCTGTCGCTACAGCGCGCGGAAGCGGTGAAAAAGTACCTCGTCGGCAAAGGCATCGAGCCGAACCGCATCTACACGGAGGGCAAGGGCCCGACGCAGCCGATCGCCGACAACCGCACGCCCGAAGGGCGCGCGAAGAACCGGCGCGTCGAGATCGAGGTCGTCGGCACGCGCACCATCCGGCGCTGACGGCCGCCGGCCGCGACGAACGAGCCCCGCTTCGGCGGGGCTTTTTCTTTCGCCCGCACGGGCGCGCCTTCGCGCGACCTTTGCCAAAGCGGTGCGTCCAAGACGCAGCGGCCGCCCGGACAGGTCGTCGATCATCCGCACGCGGCGAGGTATATTTGGCTGAGGCAGAGCCATCAGGCCTCTGCGTAAACCAGCGAGGAGAAACATGAAGAAGTCGACGAAGCTGGGTTACCTGTTCGCGTCCGCAATGGTGGCTGCCTCCGGCAGCGCGCTTGCGCAAGGTACGGACATCAAAGGGGACCCGAAGAACAGCGGTTACGTGCTGAGCCCGAACGGCAACGTGGTCGTCGATCCGTTCGGCCTGTGCTGGCGCACCGGTTACTTCAACAAGGACCTCGCACTGAAGGCGTGCGATCCGTCGCTCGTGCCGCCGCCGCCCCCGCCGCCGCCCCCGCCGCCACCGCCGCCGCCACCCCCGCCGCCGCCGGCTGCACCGCCGCCGCCCCCGCCGCCGCCGCCACCGCCGCCGGCGCCACCGAAGCCGGTGACGGAGAAGGTCACGTTGTCGGGTGACGCGCTGTTCGACACCGGCCGCGCCGACTTGAAGCCGAACGCACGCGCCGCGCTCGACGACCTGGCCAACAAGCTGAAGGACGTCAAACTCGAGGTGATCGTGATCGTCGGCCACACCGACAACACCGGCAGCGCCGCGCTGAATCAGCGTCTGTCACTGCGTCGGGCCGACGCCGTGAAGCAGTACCTCGTCGGCAAGGGCATCGAGCCCAACCGCATCTACACCGAAGGCAAAGGCGCGTCGCAGCCGGTGGCCGACAACCGGACTGCACAGGGCCGCCAGCAGAACCGGCGCGTCGAGATCGAGGTCGTCGGCACGCGCACCATCAGGCGCTGACCGCCGCCGGCCGCGACGAACGAGCCCCGCTTCGGCGGGGCTTTTTCTTCGCGCCGCGCATCCGCGCGCAGTGCGGATGCGGCCGCACGGCCGCTACACTCGCGGCTGCGCGGCCGTGCGCGGCTGCGTTCGCGCCGCATCACTGCCATGAATCCCAACGTCGATCCTGCGGAACTGCGCAAGTTCGCCGACCTCGCGCACCGCTGGTGGGATCCCGCCGGCGCGATGGCGCCGCTGCACGCGCTCAATCCGCTTCGGCTCGACTGGATCGACGGCCATGCGCGGCTCGCAGGCAAACGCGTGCTCGACGTCGGCTGCGGCGGCGGCATCCTCGCCGAGGGCATGGCCGGCCGCGGCGCGCACGTCACCGGCATCGACCTGTCGAGCAAGCCGCTGAAGGTCGCCGAACTGCACGCGCTCGAAAGCGGCGCTGCCGTCGAGTACCGCGAGATCTCGGCCGAAGCACTGGCGCGCGAGCAGCCGGACGCCTATGACGTCGTCACCTGCATGGAGATGCTCGAGCACGTGCCCGATCCCGCCAGCAGCGTGCGCGCGTGCGCCGCGCTCGCTCGCCCCGGCGGCTGGGTGTTCTTCTCGACGATCAACCGCAATCCGAAGTCGTTCCTGCTCGCGATCGTCGGCGCCGAATACGTATTGCGTCTGCTGCCGCGCGGCACCCACGAGTACGCGAAGTTCATCCGCCCGAGCGAACTGGCGGCCGCCGTGCGCGACGCCGGACTCGATCTCGTCGAAGTGCTCGGCATGACCTACAACCCGCTGACGAAGAAGTTCGCACTCGGGCGCGACACCGACGTGAACTACCTCGCGGCCTGCCGCAAGCCTGCATGAGTGCGCGCGCTGCGCCGATCGACGTCGTACTGTTCGATCTGGACGGCACGCTGGTGGACACCGCGCCGGATCTCGCCGCCGCCGTCAACCGCCAGCGCCGCGAACGCGGGCTCGACGAGCTGCCGCTCGAGCAATTGCGGCCGTTCGCCAGCCACGGCGCGCGCGGGCTGATCGGCCGCGCGTTCGGGCTGGTGCCCGGCGAGCCGGATTACGAGCCGCTGCGGCAGCAGTTCCTCGGCTACTACGCGCAGGCGCTGTGCGTGCACTCGCGGCTGTTCCCCGGCATGGCAGAGACCCTCGATGCGCTCGAACGGCAAGGCCGTCGCTGGGGCATCGTGACCAACAAGATCGCGCGCTTCACCGAGCCGCTGGTCGCGGCGCTCGGCCTGGCAGAACGCGCAGCGTGCGTCGTCAGCGGCGACACGACCGCGTACGCCAAGCCGCACCCGGCGCCGCTGCTGCACGCGCTGAAGATCTGCGATGCGCAGGCGGCCCGCGCGGTCTATGTCGGCGACGATCTGCGCGACGTGCAGGCCGGGCGGGCGGCGGGCGTGATCACCGTCGTCGCCGGCTACGGCTACATGGGCGACGGCTCCGACGGCTCGGCGTGGGGCGGCGACTTCGTGATCGCGCAGCCGCGCGGCCTGCTCGAACTGCCCGGCCTGGCGGGTTGACCCGCGCCCTTGAAAGCGGCCGGCGCGGCCCGATTTTGCGAGTTAGACTGCACCCGCTGGGGGCGACCTGGTTTCGACACGGGGCGCGAAGCAGCGCAGGGCATGCCGAGGGCCAGAGACCTCGTAAATCCATCTGGAAACACACAAACGCCAACGACGAGCGTTTCGCTCTCGCCGCTTAATCCCGGCGAGACGCTGCACTAGCCGGCCCCTGGGCTAGGCCGCCGCAAGGCGGCAGCAGCGACATTCACAGAGGCTGGATGACGGCGGCGTCGCGACGCCGGACATCGAGACGCAGCGACTGGCCGTGCGTCGGCCTGCCGATCGGCTAAGCGCACGGCGAGACCCAAATAGACCGGCTACGCATGTAGAACTGCCTGTGGAACTCTCGTGGACGCGGGTTCGATTCCCGCCGCCTCCACCACTTCCCGTCTTCCAGACCCGTACTCGTCGGAGCGCGTGATGCACGGTATCGAGAGTGCGCCCGCCGCGATGGTTCATGCGGTCGGGAACGCATGCGGTCTTGATCGGCTGCAAGCGACCCTGCCGCCAGCGTGTCTACCGTAGCGTGTG
Source organism: Burkholderiales bacterium (assembly GCA_037446035.1). Lineage (GTDB taxonomy): Bacteria > Pseudomonadota > Gammaproteobacteria > Burkholderiales > Burkholderiaceae_F > DSNY01. The sequence goes on along the minus strand of JBBIJJ010000017.1, from coordinate 9,779 downwards.
TCGCCGCGCAGCGCGCGGCAGATTCTTCAGGAGAGACAGCCATGTTCGCGCAGAGACGACGCAGTGTGATCACCCTCGCCTTCGCGGCGATCGCAGCCATCGCACCTGCAGGCGCCGCCTGGGCCGATGACCTCGACGAAGCCAACGGCATCGTCGACAAGGCGCGCATCAGCTTCAACGACGTGGTCAAGACCAAGGAGTACGACGCGCTGCGCGTCGGGCTGAAGTCGGCCAAGGGCGTGCTGATCTTCCCGTCGATCCTGAAGGGCGGATTCTTCGTCGGCGGCGCGGGCGGCACCGGCGTGCTGCTGGTGCGCGGCGAAGGCAACGCCTGGAGCGCGCCGGCGTTCTACACGCTCGGCGCCGTGAGCTTCGGGCTGCAGTTCGGCGGGCAGGCGGCGGAAGTCGTGATCCTCGTCAACAGCCAGAAGGGCATCGACCGGCTGCTGACGAGTTCGCTGAAGCTCGGCGGCGACGCTTCGATCGCGGCCGGACCGGTGGGCATCGGGCAGGCGGCCAACCTGACCGCGGACTTCGTGTCGTACGCGAAGTCCAAGGGTGCGTACATCGGCATGAGCGTCGAGGGCTCGGTGCTCGACGTGCGCGATTCGCTGAACCATGCCTACTACGGCAAGCCGGTCACGCCGGTCGACATCCTGATCAAACACGCGGCGAGCAACAAGCACGCCGACGCGCTGCGCAGCGCCGTGGCGGCGGCGAGTCGGTAGCCGAACCCGACGCGCCGCGCAGGCGCGCGGCGGCTTGCGCGTGCGGCGCGGCCAAGGTTCACATCTTCGCCGAGGTTCGACGTCTGACCCAGCGCAAGGCCCGTGTGTGTCGTGCGCGCGCGGCACCGCGCGCGGTGCTAAGGTTCGCGACGAGAAAGGAAGGACACGCAAGGAGAAAACGATGATCCGGATCACGTTGTCGATGCTTTGCTGCGCACTCGCATCCGGCGCGGCGCTCGCCCAGACTTCGGGCACCTACACGGTCAAACACCTGACGCCGGAGGCCGCCGTCAAGGCGGCGAACGCGGCGCTGCAGGACTGCCGCAAGCGCGGCTATCAGGTCGCGGTCGCGGTGGTCGACCGCTCCGGCGTGGCGCAGGCGCTGGTGCGCGACCGCATCGCCGGCCCGCACACGCCGAACACCGCGCTCGACAAGGCGTGGACCGCGGTGAGCTTCCGCACCGACACGCTGGAGCTGGTCAGGCTCACGCAGCCCGGCCAGCCGAGCGCCGGAATCCGCCACCTGCCGCGCTTCGTCGGCGTCGGCGGTGGCGTTCAGATCCAGGCCGGCGGCGCGCTGGTCGGCGGCATCGGCGTGTCGGGCGCGCCGACCGGCGAAGCCGACGACGCCTGCGCCAAGGCCGGCATCGCCGCGATCCGCGACGACATCGAGCTCTGATCGCCGCCCGGTCCACGTGCGCGGGGGGTCCGGCCCGTCGGCCGCGCGGCGAATCGGCGCGGCCTCGCGCCGCCGGCGCCGGGCCGAGCGCCGAAGCGGGCCTATCCGCAAGGCGCCACCGGCTTTTCGTCGGACCGCAGGCGCCGGCGGCGGCGATATAGTCCGCGCATCGCTGCTGCCGCGGCCCGCGCGCGGGCCCGACCTCCCTTGGACTGCCCACACGATCCGGCCGCGCTGTCCGGACCCACATCGGCGCGCCTGCTCGTCGTCGACGACGACCCGTTGTCCAGTTCGCTGCAGGCGCATCTGGCGCTGCTGCTGGGCCACGCCGCCACGGTCGAGGATGACCCCGAACGCGCGGTCGAGCTGGCGCTGTCCGGCGAATTCGACGCGATGTTGCTGGACCTCGGCATGCCACAGGTCGACGGTTTCGAGGCGCTGCGCCGGCTGCGCGAACGCGAAACCGCCGCCGAGCGCAGGCCGCTGCCGGTCATCGCCGTCACCGGCTACGTGTCCGATGCCGACCGCCTGCGCTGCCTGATGGCGGGCTTCAACGAGCATCTGTCCAAGCCCGTACAGGCGAGCGCGCTCGGCGCAGCGATCGCGCGCGTACTGGCGCCGCACAGCGCCAAGGACAGCGCGGGCACAGCACTGCCGCGCGACTGCGATGCCGAGCGGCTGCGCGCGACCGTACGCCGGCTGGGCGAGGTCAAGCCCGACGACCGCCGCTTTGCGCCGACGGTCACCGAGTCCTTCGCGCTGCGCTCGGCGCAATTGATCGAGTCGCTGCGGGCGTCGATCGACGCGCGCGACGTCGAACAAGGTTCGCGCGCGGCGCGTGCGCTGCGGGCGAGCGCTGAGTTCCTCGGCGCGCTGCGGCTGGCGGGCATGAGCGGCGCGCTCGACGCCGCGATGCGCGCCGCGACAGGCGCGGCAGCGCAAGACGGCGCGTGCTGGGACAAGGCCGGTGCGCTGCTCGCGGCGATCGACCGCGAGCATCAGGCCGTGCTGACCCTGCTGTTCGAGACATCCCGGTAGCCAGACTTGGACGCGCTGCCGAATCCGGTGCACAACGCGCGCGAGCTGGAGCTGCTGCGCCGGATGGCGCGCATCGCCAACATCGGCGGCTGGGAGTACGACCCGCTCGCGCGCCAGCTTTACTGGACCGAACAGGTCTATCGGATCATCGAGTTGGATCCGGACGGCGCGGCGCCGACGCTCGAATCCGCCGTCGGTTACTACGCGCCCGAGGCGCGCACCACCGTCGCCCGCGCGCTGCAAAACGCTCTCGAGCGCGGCGAAGCCTGGGACCTGGAGCTGCCTCTGGTCACCGCGCGCGGCCGCCGCATCTGGGTGCGCGTGATCGGCGAGCCGGAGATGGCCGACGGCCGTTGCGTCAGACTCACCGGCACCGTCGAGGACGTGACCGCCGCGCGGCGCGCGCGCGAAGCACTGAAGGCGCGCAGCGCGGACAACCGCAGGCTCGCGCTGGTCGCCGAGCACACCAGCAACCTGGTGCTGATCACCGGCCCGGACGATCGCATTCAGTGGACCAACGCCAGTTTCACGCGCGTCACCGGGTACGCGTCCGCAGAGGCCATCGGTCACACCCCGTGCGAGCTGCTGTGTCGCGGCGACAGCGCGGCCGATCCACGCTTGGCCGCGGTGCGCGAAACGATGCAACGCGGCCAGCCGGTGCGGGGACTGCAGGTCGAACTCACGCGCAAGGATGGCAGCCGCTACTGGGCCGAGATCGAGATCCGCCCCGTATTCGACGAACGCGGCACGGTCGCAAATTTCATCCACATCCAGATCGACGTGACCGACAGCCGGCGCGCGGTCGCGCAGATGCAGGAGGCGATCGAGCGGCTGCGGCTGGTGCAACAGACGATGGCCTTCGGCACCCTGCGGCGCGACCTGGCGAGCGGCGAAGCGCGTTGGGACGCGCAGGCGCTGCGGCTGCACGGCTATCCGGAAACGGCCGACGCGCCATCGACCGACCAACTGCTGGCGCGCATCCATCCCGACGACCGTGCGCGCTTCCATGCGGCCTGGGAGGGGCTGCTGCAGGCGCGCGGCGTGCAGGACGAGGAGTACCGCGTCGTGCATCCCGACGGCCGCGTCGCCTACGTGCATGCGCGCGGCTTCGTCGAGCGCGACGCCGACGGCGCACCGCTGCGCGTGATCGGCATCGTGCTGGACGTGACCGACAAACGTGCCGTCGAGCAACGGGCGCTGGCGGCCACCGAAGCGCTCGAACTGGCGATCAGCGCGACCGGCATCGGCTTCTTCTACCGCGATCTGGATCAGCCCGAGCCGGTGTGGGACGCACAGATGTACCGCATCTACGGGCTGGCTCCGGGCGAGCCGATGCCGCGCACGGACGAGCGCCACGCGATGGTGCTGCCGGAAGACCGGCCGGCGTTCCTCGCCGCCCGCGAAGCGATGCACACGCGCGAAGCGCCAATGGAGATCGAGTACCGCATCCGCCGGCGCGACGGCGCGGTGCGCTGGATTCGCTCGCGGCGGGCGGTGATCCGCCTGGGGCCGCGGCGCGCGCCGCGCATTGTCGGCGCAGTCCTGGACGTCACTGAAATCAAGGAGGCCGAACAAAAGCAACGACTGCTGGCCGAACGCCTGGCGCTTGCCTCGCGCACCGCCGGCATCGGCATCTGGGAGGTCGACCTCGAGACGCAGCAGGTCGTGTGGAACGACCGGATGTTCCAGATGTACGGCGTATCGCCCGAAGAGGCGCCCCCCGCGCAGGCAGACTGGGGGCAGCAGTGGGTTCATCCCGCCGACCGCGAGCGCGTGGCGGTCAAGGTGGCGGAGTTCCTGCAGCGCGGCGGCAGCTATCAGGACGAGTACCGCGTGGTGCTGCGCGACGGCACCGAACGCTGGATCGACGCGCGCGCCTTCCTGTACCGGCCCGAGCCGGACCAGCCGGGGCGCGTCATCGGCGTGAACTTCGACATCACCGAGCGCAAGGCGGCCGAGCGGCGTACCGTCGAGTACGCGGAGAAGCTGCGCGACACTCTTGCGCGCCTCGAACTGGCCACCGGCGGCTCCGACATCGGCATCTTCGAGCGTGCGCTCGACAAGCGCCCCGGGTTCTGGAGCGCGCAGATGTTCAAGTTGTACGGCGAGCCGCCGCAGGACGTCGCGCCCGACTGGGACTGGCTGCTCGCGCGCATCGACCCCGAGGACCGCGCGTTGTTCGAGTCGCAGTGGGAGCGCATCAAGCAGTCGTCGGCTTACGTCGACACCGAGTTCCGCATCCGACGCCCGGACGGCTCGCGTGCCTGGCTGCTGACGCGCGCGCGGCTGGATCCGGCCGACGGCGCGCGGCCCGCGCGCGTGGTCGGCATCGGCATCGACATCACACAGCGCAAGGAGGCCGAGACCCGCGCGGCGCAGTACGCCCACTGGCTGCGCCTGACCGCGAGCACCGTCGGCATCGGCCTGTGGCACCGCGAGCTGGACAGCGGCCGCAGCGAGTGGGACGCGCAGGCGAAGCGGATGCTCGGCCTTGGCGAGGACGCGCCGGTGCCCACACTCGCCGAGTACCTCGAATTCGTCGTGCCCGAGGATCGGGCGCGTGTGGCGCAGGCCACGCGCCGCGTGCCGCCAACCGGCCAGCCGCTCGAAATCGAGTACCGCGTGCAGCGCACCGACGGCGCGCTGCGCACGATCCTGTCGCGCAGCGCGGTGCAGTGCGCCCCCGACGGACGCCCGCTGCGCGTGCTCGGCGCCGCGATCGACGTGACCGAATCGCGCGAGGCGCTCGCGCGTGCCGCGGAAGCCGCGCAGTTGCTGCAGCTCGCGATCCAGGCGGTCGGCGTCGGCTTCAGCTTTCGCGATCTGGCGACCGGTGCCGGCCACTGGGACGCGCAGGCGCGCGCGATCTTCGGATTTCCGCTCGAAGGACCCGCGCCGACGATCGACGAATTCCTGGCGCGCGTCGACGAACGCGACCGCGCGCGGGTCGCGTCGCAGCACGTGAATCCCCCCGCCGCCGGCACGCACGACGAGGTCGAATACGGCGTGCGCCTGCCCGACGGACAGGTGCGGCGCGTGTTGTCGCGGCGGGCGGCGCAGTACGACGCAGACGGGCGCGCGCGCCGCCTGTACGCGGCCGTCGTCGATGTGACCGCCTCGCGCGAGGCCGAGGCCCGGCTGCGCGACGCGCAGGAGCGACTGCGGCTGGCGGCCGAGGCAGGCGGCATCGCCTCCTGGGAGCGCAACCTCGAAACGGGCGAGGCGCGTTGTGACGAGGCGATGTTCGACCTCTACGGACTGCCGCGCGCATCCTTTGCGCCCGCGCTCGACGTGGTGCTGTCGCACGTGCACCCGGACGATCGCGCGGTCTTCGCCGATGCCTGGAAGCGCATGGCGCAATCGACCGGTACGGTCGAATGGGAGTGCCGCGTCGTGCGGCGCGACGGCAGCGTCGTTCATGTGGCGTCGCGCGGGCGCGCCGACCGCCGCGCCGACGGCACGCCGTGGCGCGTGATCGGTGCGTCGCTCGACGTCACGGCGTCGCGCCGCACCGCGCAGCAACTCGAGAACGCGTTGGCGCGCCTGCGGCTTTCCACGGAGATCGGCGCGATCGGCACGTGGGAGCGCGATCCCCACGGCGCGGGGCGCTGGGATCCGGTGATGTTTCGGCTGTACGGCCTGCCGCCGGGCGAAACGCCGACGCGCGAACAGGCGGTCGCGATGGTCCATCCGGACGATCGCGCGGGCGCGCTGGCGGCCTGGCAGCGCATCCTGGAGGCCGATCACGCGATCGAATTCGAGTACCGCATCGTGCGGCCCGACGGGTCGGTGGTGCACCTGAACTCGCGTGGACGCGCCGAGCGCGGCGCCGACGGTCGCGTGCTGCGCGTGGTCGGCGCGACGATCGACGTCACCGCCAGTCGCACGGCGCAACGCCGGCTGCAGGAGATCAACGAGCGGCTGCAGCTTGCCGCCGCCGCCACCGGCATCGGCTTCTGGCTGCAGGGCCTGGACGGGGCTTCGCTCGACGCCGACCGCCAGATGAAGCTGATGTACGGGTTCGACCCCGACGGCCCGGTTCCGAGCGGCGAACAGTTCTTCGCCGCGGTGCTGCCGGACGATCGCGCCGCGGTGCTCGCCGCGCGCGCGCGTGCGCTCGTCAGCGATGAACCGATCGAGGTCGAGTACCGCATCGACCATCCGCGCAAAGGCGTGCGGCACATCCTGTCGCGGCGCGCGCTGCGCCGCGACGCCGCCGGTCAGCCGTTGCACGTGGTCGGCGCCTCGCTCGACGTGACCGAGACGCGCCGCGCCGAGGCGGCGTTGCGGTCGGCCAACGAGCGGCTCGAACTGGCCACGCGCACGGCCGGCATCGGCGTCTGGGAATGCGCCGTCGACGGCGAAACCGCGACCTGGGACACGCGCATGTACGAGCTGTACGGGCAGCCGCCCGACCGGGTGCCTACACTCGCGGCCTGGCTTGCCTGCGTGCACCCCGACGATCGCGCGCGCGTGGCGCAGCGCTTCGCAGACGGGCGGGCGCACGCCGAAGGCGGCGAGTGCGAGTACCGCATCGTCCGGCCCGACGGCGAGGAGCGCGTGATCGCCGAGCGCTTCGTCTTGCGCAGCGATGCCGAGGGGCGCGCCGCGCACGTGCTCGGCACCAACATCGACATCACCGAAATCCGCCGCGCGCAGCGCGAGCGCGACCAGCTGTCGGACCGGCTGCGGCTGGCGACCGCTTCGGTCGGCATGGGCGTGTGGGTCTGGGACCTCGCGAGCAAAACGTCGGTCTGGGACGACGCGATGTATGCGCTGTTCGGGGCCACTCGCGAGAGCTTCCGCGACCGCATCTGGCTCGACGCGGTCCACCCGGACGACCGTGCGCGCGCCGCACGCGCCGTGCAGGACGCGTGGGATGGCGTCGCACCGCTCGACACCGAGTTCCGCGTCGTCTGGCCCGACGGCACCGTGCGCCACCTCGCTTCGCGCGGCAGCGTCGAGCGCGACGCCGGCGGCGTGGTCGTTCGCATGGTGGGCGTGAACTGGGACGTCACCGAGCGTCATGCCGCCAGGCAGCACGCTCTCGAGCTGGCCGAGCGCCTGAAGCTGGCCACGGCCGCCGCGGGGCTCGCGGCCTGGCACATCGACGTGCGCACCCGCAAGATGGACGCCGACGAGCAGCTCGCCCGCATGCATGGGCTGCCCCCGGGGCCGTACGACGATCTGTGGCAGGCGCTGGAAGCGACGATCGCGCCGGGCGACCTGCCCGCGTTGAAGCAGGCGTCGATCGAGGCGCGGCTGCAGCACAAGCCGTTCGAGGCCGAATACCGCACGATCCATCCGGACGGCTCGGTGCGGCATCTCGCGGTGCGCGGCGTCCACCAGCGCGACGAGGCGGGCGAGCCGGTGCGCATGTACGGCGTGACGTTCGATATCACCGCGCGCGTGCAGGCCGAACGCGCGCTGCGCGCGGCGGAGCAAACCGCGCGTGCGCTGCTCGAACGCATGCGGATGACCACCAGCGCGGTCGGCATCGGCTTGTGGGAAGTGGAGCTGGCCACCGGCGCGGTCGCCTGGGACGACGAGATGTGCAAGCTGTACGGCCGCGCGCGCGCCGAGCTGGGCGACCTGGCGCAGCAGTGGCCGCAGTTCGTGCATCCCGATGACCGCGAGCGTGTGCAGCGCGAAAGCCTGCGCGCGCTCGAGAGCGGGCAGCCGCTGGACTTCGAAGCGCGCATCGTGCTGCCCGACGGCACCGTACGCCACCTCGCACACCGCGCGCAGATCGAACGCGACGCGCAGGGCTGCCGCGTACGCCAGCTCGGTGTGGCCTGGGACGTCACCGAGCGGCGCGTCGCCGAAGCCGCGCTGCTGGCGAAGGAGACGGCCGAGCGCGCGAACCGGGCGAAGACCGAGTTCCTATCGCGCATGAGCCACGAGCTGCGCACGCCGCTGAACGCGATCATCGGCTTCACCCAGGTGCTCGAGCTGGACCGGACGCATCCGCTGGCGCCTGCGCAGCGCGACCGCGTCGGCAAGATCCAGCAGGCCGGCTGGCACCTGCTGAACCTGATCAACGAGATCCTGGATCTGTCGCGCATCGAGGCCGGCGCGCTGCAGCTTTCGATGGCGATCGTTCCGCTCGGCGAAGTCGTCGACGAGTGCATCGAACTGGTGGCGGCCGACGCGCAGCGCCGCGGCCTGTCGGTGGGCCAGACCAAGACCGCGCGCGCACCGGCGCACGTCTGGGCCGACCGTACACGGCTCAAGCAGGTGCTGCTGAACCTGCTGTCGAACGCGGTCAAGTACAACCGCGAAGGCGGCAGCATCGACATCGACGTCGACGCCGATGCCGAAGGCCGCGCGCTGGTCATCGTGCACGACACCGGACCGGGGCTCACGGCCGTGCAGATCGCCAACCTGTTCCAGCCCTTCAACCGGCTCGGCATGGAGCACGCGCCGATCGAAGGCACCGGCATCGGTCTGACGATCGCGCTGCGGCTGGTCGAGCAGATGGGCGGCAAGCTCACCGTGACCAGCGAACCCGGTGCCGGCAGCGCTTTCCACGTCGCCCTGCAGGCGGCGTCGGCCGCGCGCGACGAAGCCGCCGACGTGCTGCAGGCGATCGCGCCGGCCAGCGTTGAGCCGCGCGAGGACGTGCGCGGCACCGTGCTGTACGTGGAGGACAACCCGTCGAACGTGGCGGTCGTCGAACAGCTTCTCGCGCTGCGGCCGAACGTGAAGCTGTTCACCGCGGCCGACGGCGCCAGCGGCCGCGTGATGGCCGCGGTATGCCAGCCGGACCTGATCCTGCTCGACATGCGGCTGCCCGACACCGACGGCGCGAGCCTGCTCGCCGAGTTGCGCGCGCGCCCCGAAACGCAGTCGATCCCGTGCATCGGCCTGTCGGCCAACGCGATGCCGGCCGACATCGCGCAGGCGCGCGCGGCGGGCTTCGCCGACTACTGGACCAAGCCGATCGAGGCCGGCCCCTTCCTGCGCGGCATCGACGCTGCGCTCGCGCGCGCGCGCTGACCGCTGCGGTGCTGCCGTCGTTCACCACCGAGATCACACCGGAAAGCGGCATGCGGCGAGCCGTCCCGGGTCCGGCCATCGACGCTTGGCAGCTTCACGAACGAGCATTGCGCGACCGCGGCCCGCGGACTCGACCTCGTTGCGCCGTCCGATATGTGCCCGACTGACCGGGATTGTTCGCCCGCGCTCAAAGCCGGGACGAGGAATGACGGGGTCGTGCCATCCCAAGCGGCGGCTTTGTCCGCCCAGGCGCTGAGCTCGCCCCTCCCAGCGGCGGGCTGTCATCCCGGACTGCGCTCTTGCTGCCGAGCGGCAGCCTGTCATCCCGAGCGATG
>JBBIJJ010000016.1:0-33151 GCA_037446035.1 Burkholderiales bacterium | reverse complement strand
CCCCGCTCGAGATGACAAGCCCCCGCTCGAGATGACAAGCCCCCGCTCGAGATGACAAGCCACCGTTCAGAGTGACAAGCCACCGTTCAGAGTGACAAGCCACCGTTCAGAGTGACAAACCGCCGTTCAGAGTGACGAACCGCCGTTCAGGGTGGCAAGGCAACGTTCAAAGTGACAAGTCTCCCGGGGTGATGGAAAACCGCCGCTCGGGTGACGGCCCGTTTTTGACAGCACCGGTGCAAGTGCCATCGCCCGGGATGACGACGCCGGCGGTGCGGACGACGAGCCCTTGGCACGGGGTGGCAAACCCGTGGCATCTCTCGCGCGGGCATTGAGCCGTGGCCGGCAATCTTGCCCGGTTGCGGACTCGCTTCAAGAGGCACCGCGATCGAATCCACCAGCTCCGCTTGCGCAGCGCCCGTTCACGAACCCGCCAGGGGTCGGCGGCGGGACTCACGATCGGGTCAACGGCAGCCGCAATTGCGCGCGCAGCCCATGCGGCGGGTTGATTGCGAGCGCAAGCGATCCGCCATGCAGGCGGGCGATGCGGTCGACGATCGCCAATCCGAGCCCGGCACCGGCGTGGCCGGACCGCGCAGTCTCGCCACGTTCGAACGGCCGCAGCAGACGGTCGACCGTCTCCGGCGCGATGCCGGGCCCGCGGTCGGCGATCTCGATGAGTGCTTCGCCCCCGTCGACACGCAGTTCGACGGCAAGGTCGAGCATTCCCGATTCGGGATCGCGCCCGTAACGCGCGGCGTTGGCGAGCAGGTTATCGAGCGCGCGCGTCAGTTCGGTCCGGTGGCCGGTGACGTGCACAGCGGGCGCGATGCGCCGCTCGACGCGCACGCCGTCACCGTCCAGCCTCGCGTGCGAGACGGTGTCCTCGACCAGCGCGGACAGATCGATGTCCTCGGGTGCCTGCTGCGGAGCGGGCCGCGCGTAGTCGAGAAACTGGCCGACGATCGCGTCGATCTGCTCGATGTCGCCGACCATCGCGGCGCGCACATCGTCGGGCAGTTCGTTGATTTCGAGCTCGAGCCGCAGCCGCGCGAGCGGCGTGCGCAGGTCGTGCGAGATGCCGGCGAGCAGCACGGCGCGATCCTGCTCGAGCTTTGCCAGGTCGCCGACCATGCGATTGAAGCTGGCGTTGACCGTGCGGATCTCGGCAGGGCCGGCGTCCGGCAGCGGTGCCGGCATGCGGCCGGCCCCGAGTTCGCGTGCCGCATTCGACAACTTCTTCAGCGGTCGGTTGACCACGCTCGTGATCGCGATCGCCGCCAGCACCGACAGCAGCAGCGACGCGATCGCCCAGCGGATCCACTGGGTGCCCGCCTCGCGCGCGAGCGGATCGCGCTCCATGAACAGCCAGTAGCGGTCGCCTTCGATGTCGAAGCTGACCCAGATGCCGGCGATGCCGTTGATTTCGGCGGCGATGCGCGTGTCCGGACCGAGCCGCTCGGTCACCTGGTCGGCGACGAGGTCGATCAGCGGAATGTCGGGAAACGGCTTGACCTGATCGGTCGGCTCGAGCGGGACGATGCGGATGCCTTCGTTGTCGGCCAGATCCGCCAGCAGGAAGCGCCGCGTCGTCGGGTCCGAGTACAGCAGCGCGCTACGCGTCAGGTTGACGATCGAGACGACCTGCTGCGCGATCTGCTGCGCACGCGGCCCCCGCTCGAAGATGCGAAAGCTCTGCACCCATGCGGCCAGGCTCGCCGCGAGCAGCAGCAGGATCAGCAGGAAGGTGCGCCAGAACAGGCTCGGCGCGCGCAGCTTCACGCAGGGGCCTTTTGCGGAAGAGCGGAAATCCCTCCTCGCGCCCCTTTTTCAAAGGGGGGAACGGCCCGCAGCGCGCAAACACCAGCCCCCTTTCGAAACGGGGGCCGCTCGCGCAGCGCGCGGGGGAACTTGCTGGCCCTCTTTTGAAAAAGGGGCCGCGCGCATCGCGCGCGAGGGAATTTTCCGGCCGAGACGGTCCGGCGCCGCAACGACGAGCTACGCCTGCCCATCCGGCACGAACACGTAACCCAGCCCCCACACGGTCTGGATGTACCTCGGCTTGCCCGGATCGGGTTCGATCATCTTGCGCAGACGCGAGACCTGCACGTCCAGCGAGCGATCGAAGGGCTCGTATTCACGGCCGCGCGCCATCTCCATCAGTTTCTCGCGCGACAGCGGCACGCGCGGATGACGGGCAAAGACCTTGAGCACCGCAAACTCGCCGGTGGTCAGCGGCACCCGCTCGCCGTTCCTGGTCAACGTGCGCGTCGACAGGTCGAGCACGAAGTCGCCGAAAGTCACCGTCTTGGCTTCCTGCGACGGCGCGCCGGGAACGTCGGCGGGCGGCTTGCGGCGCAGCACCGCGTTGATCCGCGCCAGCAGCTCGCGCGGGTTGAATGGCTTCGGCAGATAGTCGTCGGCGCCCATCTCGAGCCCGACGATGCGGTCGACGTCCTCGCCCTTGGCGGTCAGCATCAGGATCGGCGTCGGATCGTTGGCGCCGCGCAGCCGCCGCAATACCGACAGGCCGTCCTCGCCGGGCATCATCAGGTCAAGGATCAGCACGTCGAAGCGCTCGCGTAGCCACAGCTTGTTCATCGCCTGCGCATTCTCGGCCGTGTAGACGGTAAAGCCGTTGTCGCCGAGGTAGCGACGCAGCAGTTCGCGCAGCCGCGGATCGTCGTCGACGACGAGCACTTTCGGCGGGCCGTGGCGGGTCATGGTCGCGTGTTCTCGTTGCGCAGCCGCCGGCGATCGTACGGAGGACTTCCGGCCGAGGCGGCGTCAGCACAAAGTGTTACAGAATTTACCGCCGGCGGCGGGCGTTTTTGGCAATGCTGGCCGCCGCCTGGCCGTTGAACGCCTACCATTCCGGTCCAAGGATCGACCGAACCCGATGAAAGCGTCCCGCATCCTGCACCTTGCTGCTGCCGCACTGTGTGCGGTGACCAGCTTGGCGTCGGCGCAACCCGCGCGGCCCGAAGGCGCGCCCAGTGCGCGGCTGACGCCGCAGCAACGGCAGGAGTTGTGGCCGCGCATGACGCCCGAGCAGCGTGAACAATGGCTGCGCGGACGCACCCCGGAAGAGCGGCGCGAATGGTGGATGGGCCTGACGCCGCAACAGCGCGAGGCGTTGCGCGAGAGCATGACGCCCGAGCAGCGCGAGGCGCTGCGCGAACGCTGGATGCATGAGCGACACCGCCGCATGGAGCAGGGGCGGGGGCCACGCTTGGACGAGGGCATGCCGCACCGGCTGACGCCCGAGGAGCGCCAGCGGCTGCGCGACCAGATCCGCGAGGCCCACCGCGATTGGCGCGGCAAGGGCATGCGCGGGCGGCGCGACGAACGTTGACATCGCGATGCGCCGGCTGACCTGTGCCGTCGCGCTGTGGCTGTTGGCGACGGCTACGCTCGCGCAACCGCTCGGCGCCGAGGGCGCCAAGCGTCTATTGACGCGCGCCGGCTTCGCGCCGAGCGCGGACGACATCGCTCGATTCGCGGCGCTCGACCGGCGCGCTGCCGTCGAGCGGCTGCTCGCCGAGGCACGCACGGTCGCCGTCACCCCGCCGCCCGGCTGGATCGACGAGCCGATCATTGCGCCGCGCGCGCTGCGCGCCATGAGCGAGGAACAGCGCCGCGCCGAACGCCAGCGCGCGATCCGCCAGGGGCTCGAGTTGCGCGGCTGGTGGCTGCGCGAGATGGTCGCCACGCCGGCGCCGCTCACCGAGCGGATGACGCTGTTCTGGCACAACCACTTCGTCTCCGCGCAGCCGAAGGTCCGCTGGGCGCAGCTGATGTACCGGCAGAACGTGCTGCTGCGCGAACATGCGCTCGGCAACTTCGGCGCGCTGCTGCATGCGGTCGCGAAGGATCCGGCGATGCTGGTCTATCTGGACGCGGCGACCAGCCGGCGCGGCGCGCCGAACGAAAACTTCGCGCGCGAGGTGATGGAGCTTTTCACGCTCGGCGCGGGCCAGTACACCGAGCGCGACGTCAGAGAGGCGGCGCGCGCCTTCACCGGCTGGAGCATCGACCCGGACACGGGCACGTTCGTCTTTCGGCCGCGGCTGCACGACGACGGCGCGAAGACCGTGCTCGGCCGCACGGGCCGCTTCGACGGCGACGCGGTGCTCGATATCCTGCTCGAACAGCCCGCGACCGCGCGCTTCATCGTCGGCAAGCTGTGGCGCGAGTTCGTGTCGCCGCGACCCGACGCGACGCGCGTCGAGGCGATCGCCCAGCGCTTGCGCGCGAGCGGCTACGAGATCCGCGTCGCGCTGCGCGAGCTACTGCTGCAGCCGGAAGTTGTGGCGGCGGCGGGCGACGATGCGCTCGTCAAGTCGCCGGTCGAACTGGTCGTCGGTTTCGTCCGGCAGTCGGGCGCCGAGCTGGCGCAGCCAATCGGGGCCGCGATCGCCGTCGCCGCGATGGGACAAAACCTGTTTGCGCCGCCGAACGTGCGCGGCTGGCCCGGCGGTGAGGCCTGGATCAACACGCAAACCCTGCTCGCGCGCAAGCACTTCCTCGACCGCGCGCTGGCGCCGACCGTGGCTCTGCAGGCCGCGAGGGAAGCGGCGACGACGAGCGACGTGGCCGGCGCCACCGGTCAGGCCATCGGACCGAGGCGACGCGCCGAACTCGCGCAGGCGCTCGCGGTGCGGCTCGATTCGGCAGCGTGGCTCGAAGCGATCGCGGGCGTGACGCCTGAACGACCGATCGACGCGACGACGGCGCGCAGGCTCGCCCAGGCGCTGCTCGTGGGGCCGCCGGTGGCGCCGCCGCCGCCGTCGACGCTGGCGCTCGACGCATTGCGGACGGTCGTGCTCGATCCCGCCTATCAACTCAAATGAGGCCGCGATGACCGCACGCAGGCGTGTTCTGAAGGCCGGCGCCGCCGCGCTGACGCTGCTGCCGTTCGCCGGCCGGGCGCGCGCGGCGAGCACGGCCGTACCGAAGCTGCTCGTGCTGCTCGAGCTGCGCGGCGGCAACGACGGGCTCAATACGGTCGCGCCGGTGGAAGACGGGCGCTACTTCGACTTGCGGCCGCGGCTCGCGCTGCGGGGCGAAGGCGTCGTCGCACTCGGCGAAGGCATGGCGCTGCACCCCGCACTCGCGCCGCTACGCGCGCTGTGGGACGCGCGCGAGATGACAGTGATCCGCGGCGTCGGCTATCCGCGCCCCAACCTGTCGCACTTTCGCTCGATCGAGATCTGGGACACCGCGTCCGACAGCGGAGACTACTTGCACGACGGGTGGCTGACGCGTGCGATCGCGACGGCGCCGGCGTTCCGCGCCGCGAGCGCGGACGGCGTGGTGATCGGCGCGACCGACCTCGGTCCGCTCGGCGGCGGTGCCCGCGCGATCGTGCTGGCCGATCCGGCGCGCTTTGCGCGCCAGGCGCGGCTTGCAGCGGCGGCGAACAGCGAGGCGCGCGGCGCGCTGGCGCACCTGCTGCGGGTGGAGCGCGACATCGCGCGGGCCGGGGCCGAGCTGCGCCCGGACGCGAGCTTCATGACCGAGTTCCCGCGCTCACCGTTCGGGATCGCCGTGCAACGCGCGGCCGAGGTGGCCGCCACCCGGCGCGTGCCGATCGTGCGGGTCACGCTCGCCGGCTTCGATACCCACCAGAACCAGTCGAACGTGCAGGCGGCGCTGCTGCGCCAGTTGGCCGAAGGCGTGATCGCGCTGCGCGCGGCGCTGACCGAGGTCGACCTGTGGCGCGACACGCTGGTGCTGACGTATTCCGAGTTCGGCCGCCGGCCGCGCGAAAACGCCAGCGGCGGCACCGATCACGGCACCGCGAACGTGACGTTCGCGTTCGGCCCGCGGGTCGCCGGCGGCTTCGTCGGCGAGGCCCCTTCGCTGGCCCGACTCGACGCCGACGGCAACCTGCTTTACACGACCGACTTCCGCGCCGTCTACGCGACGGTGCTGCAGCGGTGGTGGGGGCTCGACAGCGAGCGCGCGCTCGGCGGACGCTTCGAACCGCTGCCGCTGCTGCGCGCGTGAGTCGGGCGGATAGAATCCGGCGCGCCGGCGCGCAACACGCGCGTCGCTCCCGCCCGTGACCGACGCGCCGATCCTGCTCGCCTTCGATACCGCGACCGACGTCTGTTCGGTCGCGCTCGCGGTCGGCGGTGAGATCGTCGCGTCGAGCGAAACCGTCGGCCACGCGCACTCCGAGCGGCTGCTGCCGATGATCGATGCGCTGCTCGCGCGGCGCGGCGTGCGGCTCGCCGATTGCGACGCGATCTCCTTCGGCGCCGGACCGGGATCGTTCACCGGGCTGCGCATCGCGTGCAGCGTCGCGCAAGGGCTGGCGTGGGGCGCGGGCAAGCGCGTGATTCCGGTCGGCAACCTCGCTGCGCTGGCGCGCCGGGTCTTCGACGAGCAGCCGGCGGCGCAGCGGGTGGTCGTGGCCGTCGATGCGCGGATGCGTCAGGCTTACTGGGCTGTCTACGAGCGGCGCGACGGCGCGTGGAGCGAACTGGCGCCGCCCGCGCTGGGCGCGGCCGCCGAGCTCGGCGCGCTGTTGGATGAGTGGTCGCCGGATTTCGTCGCCGGCGATGCGCTGCGCGCCTTTCCCGAGTTGGCCGGGTGCTTTGCAGACTGGCGGCGTCTGCCCGATCTGCGTGCCGACGCCGCGTCGATCGCCGCGGTGGCGCGCGACGCCTGGCGCGCCGGGCGTACCGTCGAGCCGCGCGACGCCGCCCCGCTTTATGTGCGCGACCGGGTGGCCTTGACGGTCGACGAACGGCGCGCGCTGCAGGCGACGCGATGAGTGCGGTCGTACGTCCGGCCGAGGAGCGCTTCGAGCCGATGCTGACGCGCGACGTGGACGAGATCGTCGCGATCGAGCGCGAGATCTATCCGTTTCCCTGGACGCGCGGCAACTTCCAGGACGCGCTCGCCGCCGGTTACAGCGCGTGGGTGCTGCGTGACGCGGACGGCGCGCTGATCGGCTACGCGGTGGTGATGCTGGCGCTCGGCGAAGCGCACCTGCTGAACCTGAGCGTGGCGCGTGCGTACCAGCGTTGCGGCTTCGGCTGGCGCCTGCTCGACTGGATGGCGCAGCGCGCGCGCGATCACGGCGCGCGCACGATGCTGCTGGAGGTGCGACCGAGCAACGTTGCCGCGCAGCGGCTGTACGCGCGCTACGGGTTCGAGCGGATCGGCGTGCGCCGCGGCTACTACCCGTCGCATGGCGGCCGCGAAGACGCACTGGTGATGCGAATCTCGTTGTGAACGCCATGCATCTCGATGCGCGCCGCGTTCGGGTATGGCAGGCGATGGAACTTGGCCCGCTATGGGTCGAGCGCCGGGCGCACGCCGCGGGCGCCGACGCGCCAGCCGGCACGCCGCTGCCGGATGCCGGCGCCGCATCGACCGCCGCAGCCGGCGGGCAAGGTGCGGCACCGTCCCGCCCGCCGCCGATCGCGTTGCCCGCCGGCGTGCGGGTCCAGCTTGCGGCGGCAGCCGATGCGCGCGCCGCCGCGATCGCGCGCATGGACTGGAGCGAACTGCAGGACTCCGTCGCCGCCTGCGTCGCCTGCCCGCTGTGCAAGACCCGTACGCACACGGTCTTTGGCGTCGGCTACCGCGCCGCGCGCTGGATGATCGTCGGCGAAGCGCCCGGTGCGGAAGAAGATGCGCGCGGCGAACCTTTCGTGGGCCAGGCGGGTCGGTTGCTGGACAACATGCTGGCCGCCATCGGGCTGTCGCGCCAAGGCGAGTCCGAATCGAGCGTGTATATCGCCAACGTGCTGAAGTGTCGCCCGCCCGGCAACCGCAATCCGGAGCCCGCCGAAGCGGCCGCCTGCGAACCGTACCTGCAGCGCCAGATCGCGCTGATCCGCCCGGCGCTGATCGTCGTCATGGGGCGCGTCGCCGCGCAGGCGCTGCTGGCGACGGATGCGACCGTCGCCAGCTTGCGTGGGCGTGTGCATACGGTCGTCGTCGGCGAACTGGCGGTCCCCGTGGTCGTGACCTATCACCCGGCGTACCTGCTGCGAAACCTGGACGACAAGGCAAAATCCTGGGCCGACTTGTGCTTTGCGCGCGAGATCTACGCGCAGCGTCGTCGCGACGCTTGAGCGCCACCGGGCCGCGTGCCGCGGTCTGCGGAGTGTCGGTTTCGATCCTGTCGCCGCAGCGTCCGTCATTCTGTGTGAGCCTGCTTTCATCCTGAGCGCTCTTCGCTCATCCCGAACGTGCTTCGGTCATGCCGAACGCTCTGTGGTCATGCCCCGACGCCTGGTGGTCATGGCCAACGCTGCGCGCTCATCCCGATCGTTCCGCGGTAATCCCGCGCACCGTCGTCATCCCGAGCGCTGCGCGGGATCTCGGCGCAGAACGTGACCGGGATCCTTCGCCCCGGCCCGACGCAAGGCCGAACTCGGAATGACGTAGCGCACGCCCCGGCGTCGCGCCGCCGCGCTGTCCGCGTGTCGAGGCAAATCGGCTCGAAGCGACAATGCGCGGCACCACGCAACGCCGTTCGACTGACAGGCGCCGCAGGAAGGGCCGTGACACGCAGTCGCTGCGGGCACGCGTCCGGGCTGCGCCGAGCGCACGGGCCGCGATGCTATGCGCGCCGCGGTTGGCCGATCAGCGATTCCGAATCGAAATGCCGCTGGTTGTAGCGGTGACGCAGGATCACGACCAGCATCGTGCCGGCGACGAACAACCCGAACAGCACGATGATCGTCGTGATGGTGAGATCCGCCCAGAGCAGGGCCGCGTAGATCGAAAGCATCACCAGGATGCTGAGGTTTTCGTTGAAGTTCTGCACGGCGATCGAGTGCCCGGCCGACAGCAGGACGTAACCGCGATGCTGCAGCAGCGCGTTCATCGGCACGACGAAGTAGCCGGCCAGCGCGCCGACGGCGATCATCAACGCCGACGCGAGCAGCGCCGCCCACGAGACCTTCAGCGCACCAAGTGCGAGCCCGCTGGCGGGCAGCGCGCCGAAGTCGATGAAGGCCAGCGCCGCGACCAGCAGGCCCATCGCCACGCCGACCGGGAGCACCGACAGCGAACGCTTCAGCGAGACCCGCGCGGCCGCCCATATCGAGCCGATGGCGATACCGATCGCCACGACCGCCTGCATGATCGCGCCCTGCGACAGCGTCATGCCCAGCACATGCTCGCACCACTTCAGGATGATGAACTGCAGCGTGGCGCCCGCGCCCCAGAACAGCGTGGTGACCGCCAGCGAGATCTGTCCGAGCTTGTCGCGCCAGAGGGTGCCGACGCAATGGCCGAAGTCGGCGAGCAGCCGCAGCACGGCGCGCTCTTGGCGCGGGTAGCGCGCACCGGTGTCGGGGATCCCCAGATTGATCGCCGCGGCAATCGCGTAGATCGCGGCGATGACCGCGATCGCCGCCTCGCCGGGGCGGTCCACGCCGGTTTCGACGAGCGGCAGATCGAACGCGAGCAGCGTGACGGACACCTGCGACGATACGAGAACGCCCCCGACGACGAAGCCCAGGATGATCGAAGCCACCGTCAGCCCTTCGATCCAGCCGTTGGCGACGACGAGTTTCTCGGGCGGCAACAGTTCGGTCAGGATGCCGTACTTAGCGGGCGAATACGCAGCCGCGCCGAGTCCGACGACCGCGTAGGCGAGCAACGGATGAACGCCGAAGAACATCAGCAGGCAGCCGGCGATCTTCACCGTGTTGGTGATGAACATCACGCGGCCCTTCGGCATCGAGTCGGCAAACGCGCCGACGAACGCCGCGAGCGCGACGTACGAGATGAAGAAGAACAGCTTGAGCATCGGCGTCATCCACTCGGGCGCGTGGATGTCGCGCAGCAGAGCGATGGCGGCGATCAGAAGCGCGTTGTCGGCCAGCGATGAAAAGAACTGCGCGGCCATGATCGTGTAGAAGCCGCGGTTCATCGCTGGGGGTCGGCAGGCATCGGTGCGCTGGGTCGCGGTCGTGAAGGAGCACGTCTTATATAACACGCAGGGTGCGCGGCCGATGCCGCAGAAAGCGGCATCGTTGCGTTTATCCTTGGCGCGGCCCCACGGCCGCTCGCCGATGCCCCGACCGATTCTCGCAACGATCGATCTCGCCGCGATGCGGCACAACCTCGCGCAGGCGCGCGCCCGCGCCGGCGGTCGCAGGATCTGGGCGGTGGTCAAGGCGAATGCCTACGGACACGGCATCGAGCGCGCGGTCCGCGCGTTCGCCGATGCGGATGGCCTCGGCCTGCTCGATCTGGCCGAGGCGCAGCGCGCGCGCGCCGCCGGCTGGCGCAAGCCCATCCTGCTGCTCGAAGGTTTTTTCGAGCCGGCCGATCTGGCGCTGGTCGACGCGCTGCGGCTGACACCGGTGGTGCACGACCTCGCGCAGATCGAGATGCTCGAGCACCATCGACCGTCGCGGCCGCTCGATGTGTACCTGAAACTGAACACGGGCATGAACCGGCTCGGATTCGGCGCGGGGCAGGCGGCCGGCGCATTCGCTCGGCTGCGGGCGCTGCCGCACGTGCGCATCGCCTCGGCGATGACGCACTTCGCGAACGCGGAGCGCGATGACGTCCGGTTCGGCCGCGCGTCGCTCGCCGAGCAGTTACGCGCGTTCGCCGCGCTGACCGCCGACTGGCGCGGCGAGCGCTGTCTCGCCAACTCGGCCGCGCTGTTCCTGCAGCCGTCGATCGGCGGCGACTCGGTTCGTCCCGGCATCGCGCTGTACGGCGCGACTCCCGACGCGACGGTCAGCGCGGCAACCCTGGGGTTGCGTGCGGCGATGACGCTGCGCGCGCGGCTGATCGGTATCCAGCAACTGGCGGCGGGCGACGCGGTCGGCTACGGTTCGCAGTTCGTCGCGCCGCGGCCGATGCGCATCGGCGTGGTCGCCTGCGGCTACGCGGACGGTTATCCGCGCCACTCGCCGAATGCAACGCCCGCGGCGGTCGACGGCGTGCGCGTCCGCACGGTCGGCCGCGTGTCGATGGACATGCTGTGTGTCGATCTGACCGAGGTGCCGGCGGCGCGCGTGGGCTCCTGGGTCGAACTGTGGGGGGCGCAGATTCCGATCGACGAGGTCGCCGGTGCCGCCGGTACCGTCGGCTACCAGTTGATGTGCGCGCTGGCGCCGCGCGTGCCGGTGGCGGAGGCCTGACTTGGCACGGGCAAGAACGCAGTACGTCTGTTCCGAGTGCGGCGGCACATCGGCCAAGTGGCAGGGCCAGTGTCCGGCGTGCGGCGCCTGGAACACGCTCGCCGAAACGCGTGTCGAGGCGGCGGCGGCCAACCGCTACGCGGGACTGGCGCCGAGTGCGGCCGTACAGACGCTGGGCTCGGTGCACGCGCGCGAACTGCCGCGCGCATCGACCGGCATCGACGAGTTCGACCGCGTGCTCGGCGGCGGCCTCGTCGAAGGCGGCGTCGTGCTGATCGGCGGCGATCCGGGCATCGGCAAGTCGACGCTGCTGCTGCAGGCGCTTGCCGCGATGGCGCGCAGCCGGCGCGTGCTGTACGTCAGCGGCGAGGAATCGGCGGCGCAGATCGCGCTGCGCGCGCGCCGGCTCGGCATCGAAGGCCACGACGTGCGCCTGCTCGCCGAGATCGGGTTGGAGCGCATCGCCGCGACGCTGGCCGACGAGAAGCCCGACGTCGCGGTGATCGATTCGATCCAGACCCTGTACTCGAACGAGTTGCAGTCGGCGCCGGGGTCGGTCGCACAGGTGCGCGAATGCGCCGCGCAGCTGACGCGGCTCGCCAAACAGTCGGGTAGCGCGATCGTGCTGGTCGGGCACGTGACCAAGGAGGGTGCGATCGCTGGCCCGCGCGTGCTCGAGCACATGGTCGACACGGTGCTGTATTTCGAAGGCGACACGCATTCGTCGTTCCGCCTGATCCGCGCGATCAAGAACCGCTACGGCCCGGTCAACGAGCTGGGTGTCTTCGCGATGACCGATCGCGGGCTGCGCGGCGTGTCCAACCCGTCGGCGCTATTTCTGTCGCAGCACGATGCCGCCGTGCCTGGCTCCTGCGTGCTGGTCACGCAGGAAGGCACGCGGCCGCTGCTGGTCGAGATCCAGGCGCTGGTCGACACCGCGCACGTGCCCAATCCGCGCCGGCTCTCGGTCGGGCTCGATCCGCAGCGGCTCGCGCTGCTGCTGGCGGTGCTGCACCGGCATGCGGGGGTGGCGACGTTCGACCAGGACGTCTTCGTCAATGCGGTCGGCGGCGTGCGCATCCAGGAGCCGGCCGCCGATCTGGCGGTGCTGGCGGCGATCGTCTCGTCGATCCGCAACAAGCCGCTGCCGCGCGGATGGGTGGCGTTCGGCGAAGTGGGGCTCGCCGGCGAAATCCGCCCCGCGCCGCGCGGACAGGAACGCCTGCGCGAAGCGGCCAAGCTCGGCTTCTCTACCGCGCTCGTGCCCAAGGCGAATGCACCAAAGCAGCCGATCGAAGGGCTGGAAATCGTCGCCGTCGATCGGCTCGAGCACGCGCTCGCGCGGTTGCGCGCGTAGCCCGCATCAGCGGGCGGCGCAAGGCGGCAAACCGAAGTCCGCCAGCAGCGCGGCCGCGGCCGCGCGCCCCGCGCGCACCGAACCCTCGATCGTGGACGGGTAGGGACTCGCCGCGGCGTCCCCTGCGAGATACAGACCGGGCGCGGGAAGTCGCGGCGCCGGGCGTCGCAGCCCGGGCGCGGGCACGATCGTCGCGTGCTTCTCGGTCAGTATTGCCGTGGCCATCGGAACCGGCAGGCCGAGTTCAGCGGTCAACTGCCGCGCGACCGCAGCGCCGACGTCGCTGCGATCGCGCTGCAGGTGAACACCGGCGGCGCTGATGACGACCGCGAGCACGCCGGCGCAGTTGGGTTCGAGCGCCCCGCGGTCGAAGACCCATTGGCCGTAACGCTCGCTAGTCGCGTCTTCGCGCAACGCGTAGACCGGGTGCGGCAGACGCACGTGCGGCGCGTACCGGACATAGGCGGTGGCGATCGGCGCCGTCCGGACGGTGCGCAGCAACGCGACCTCGGCGGCGCACGGTGCACCGTCGATCGGCTCGAGCAGATCGGCCGCACGCGCCGGCGGCAGGGCCAGCACGACGGCGTCGGCGGCGAGCGGCTCGCCGCGCGTTTGGACCGACCAGCCGCCGGCTGCTCGCGGACGCAGTGCGACGACGGGCGTGCGCAGGCGCACCGAGGCGCCGATGCGCAACGCATCGATGGCCGCATCGGGCAGCAGCCCGGACAGATCGCCGCGCGGCAACAGCAGATCGCTCGCGGCCGCGTCGGCGCCGAGCGCGTCGCGCAGCACCGTGAGAAACACGGCTGCGGAAGCCTGCTGCAGGCGCGCGTTGAGCGCCGCGACGCACAGCGGCTGCCAGACGCGCTCGACGAGCCGATCGGGATGACCGTCGAACAGTTCGATCGCCGGCCGATCCGCCGACGCCAGAGGCCAGCGCGCGCGCCGCATCGACGCGACCCAGGCGGCGAGCGCCCGGCGTTCGGCCAGGGCCAACCCGCGCGCGCGCGCGAGCGCGACGGCCAGATGCAGCGGCGCAGGGCAGCGCGCGGCCTGCAATACGAAGCCGTCGGCGTAGCGCAGCGCGAAAGGCGTGCGCACGAACGCGCGCCGCGGATCGATGCCGACGCGCCGCAGCAGCCACAGCGTGTGCGTGTACGCGCCGATCAGCAGATGCTGGCCGTTGTCCAGCGCGTAGCGGCGATCGCCGAGGACGACGTCGACGCGCCGCGCACGGCCTCCCGGCTGCGGCGCGGCGTCGAGCAGCGTGACCGCCACGCCGGCATCGACGAGCGCGAGCGCCGCGGCCAGCCCCGACCAGCCCGCGCCGACCACGAGCGCGCGCGCGCTGTTCACGCGCCCGGCCTGGCGCTGGCCGGCGGCGCGACCCACGTGCGCCAGGCGATCCACAGCTTGCGCAGCGGGGTCAGCGCAACGCGCTGATGCAGCACGCGAAAGCGCTCGCGTTCGATCTCGTCGAGGACGGTGGCGTAGATCGCGCCCATGATCAGTCCCGGCCGCTGCGCGCGGCGCTCCGCGGGCGCGAGCGCGGCCAGCGCGGCGCGGTAGATGGTCCGCGCGCGTTCGGCCTCGAAGCGCATCAGCGGCTCGAATCCCTCGGTGTAGCGACCGGCGAGCAGATCGGCTGCGCGCACCTCGAAACGCTGCAGGTCCTCCAACGGCAAGTAGATGCGGCCGCGCCGCGCGTCTTCGCCGACGTCGCGCAGGATGTTGATCAGCTGCAGCGCCAGGCCGAGCTGCCGCGCGTATTCGTAGGTCGACGCCTGCGTGGCACCGAAAATGCCGGCCGCCAGTTCGCCGACGACCCCGGCGACCAGATGGCAGTAGCGCTGCAGCCCGGCGAAGTCGAGGTAGCGCGTCTGCTGCAGGTCCATTTGCATGCCTTCGAGCACCTGCAGCAGCCGTTCGCGCTTCAGATCGAACGGGGTCAGGTGCGGCGCCAGCGCCCGCGTGACCGGGTGCCCGGGACGGCCGGCATACAACGCGTCGATCTCGCCGGCCCACCAGGCGAGCTTGGCGTGCGCCACGCCGGGGTCGTGGACCTCGTCGACGATGTCGTCGATCTCGCGGCAATAGGCGTACAGCGCGGTGATCGCGCGGCGGCGCTCGGGCGGCAGGAACAGAAAGCTGTAGTAAAAGCTCGAGCCGCTGGCGGCCGCTTTCTGCTGGCAGTATTCGTCGGGCGTCATCTCGTCTACATCCGGGCGGCGCGCACGGTCATGCACAACCAGTCGCTGGCGCGAAGAACGGGCCGCCGCCGGAAGACATCGCCGGCGACCGCGTCGATGCGTTCGAGGATACGCAGGCCGCCTTGCACGACGAGCCGCAGCTCGAAGCCGATGCGACCGCCGAGCGCGCGCGCGAGCGGCGCGCCCGAAGCGACCAGCATCGCCCGCGCGCGCGCCGTCTGCGCGGCCATCAGGGCGCTCCATGCCGCGTCGACGCGCGCGCGCGCGATGGCGTCCGTTTCGACGCCGAATCGGCGCAGTTCTGCCGCGGGCAGGTACACGCGGCCCTTGGCGAAGTCGAGGGCGACGTCCTGCCAGAAGTTGGTCAGCTGCAGCGCGGTGCAGATCGCGTCCGCGTGCGCGGCCAGCGCGGGTTCGTCGCGCCGGTACAGATGCAGCAGCAGACGTCCGATCGGGTTGGCCGAGCGGCGGCAATAGTCGAGCAGCGCCGGATAGTCTGCGTAGCGCTGCACGGTGACGTCCTGCGCGAAGGCCGACAGCAGGTCGCGCAGCGGGGCGATCGGCAACGCATGGCGCGCGACGGCTCGTGCCAAGTCGGGCCAGGCGCTGGCGCGCCCCGCTTCGATCGCGTCGAGCTGCGCACCGAGCTCGGCCAGGCGGGCGAGGCGAGTCGCAGGTGCGGCGTCGCCTTCGTCGGCGATGTCGTCGGCCGTGCGCGCGAAGCGGTAGATGGCGCGCACGGCAGCGCGCAGATGCGCTGGCAGCAGCCACGACGCGACCGGGAAGTTCTCGTAATGGTCCATGCCCACGCGGCGAAGCTACCACGCGCGCGCGAGGAAGCGCGGTCGCTTCGATTAGAATCCGCCACGATTCGGCGCGCCGGCGATGCGCGACGTGACCGAGGTCGTCGCGAAGGTGGCGAAATTGGTAGACGCACCAGGTTTAGGTCCTGACGCCCTCACCGGCGTGGGGGTTCGAGTCCCCCCCTTCGCACCAGGAACTCGATGAAGCGGCCGGCAGCCGCGGCCGCAAGGATTCCAGAGAACGCATGCAACAGAACATCGAAACGCTCGGCGCGTTGGAGCGGCGGGTGGACCTGACCGTACCCGCGGCGGAAATCGAAAAGGAGGTCTCCGCACGCCTCAACAGGCTTTCGCGCACGCTGCGCATGCCGGGATTTCGCCCGGGCAAGGTGCCGCTGAAGATGGTGGCGGCCTCGTACGGCGCGCAGGTCCAGGCCGAGGTGCTCAACGACAAGATCGGGCAGGCCTTCAGCGCCGTAGTCAGTGCGAGCAAGCTGCGCGTGGCCGGCATGCCGCGCGTCGAGCCGAAAGCGGGGGGCGAGGGCGGCGACGTGGCGTTTTCCGCAACTTTCGAGGTCTATCCGGAGATTCGCATCGGCGACCTGGCGGCGGTCGAGGTGCGGCGTGCGGTCTGCCCGGTCGGCGATGCGGAGGTCGACGAGACGATCGCCATCATGCGCAGGCAGCGCGCGACCTACGAAGCGGTCGAGCGCGGCGCCGTCGACGGCGACCGCGTCATCGTCGACTATCGCGGCTTGCTGGACGGCACGCCGTTCGAGGGAGGCAGCGCGACGCACTTTCCGTTCACGCTCGGCGACGGCCGCATGCTGCCGGAGTTCGAGGCAGCGGTGCGCGGGATGAAGGCCGGCGAGTCGAAGACCTTTGCGCTGACCTTCCCGGCCGACTATCGCGCGCCCGATCTCGCTGGCAGGACCGCGCAGTTCGAGGTGACGGTCCGCAAGGTCGAGGAGCCGCGACTGCCTGCCGTGGACGCCGACTTCGCCAGGTCGCTCGGCGTGGCCGACGGCGATCTGACCAAGATGCGCGCAGAGATCCGCGCCAACCTCGAGCGCGAGGTCGGCGTGCGGTTGAGCAGCCGCACCAAGGAAAGCGTGATGAACGCGCTGCTGGCGTCGACGTCGTTTGAGGTCCCGAAGGCGCTCGTTCAGGAAGAGCAGCGGCGACTGGCCGAAATGGCGCGCGCCGATCTGGCGGCGCGCGGCGTGCAGACGAAAGATGCGCCGATCCCGGTCGAGTTGTTCGCGGCGCAAGCGGAACGGCGCGTGCGGCTCGGTCTGCTGCTGGCCGAACTCGTACGCAGCGAAAACCTGCAGGCCCGCCAGGAGCAGATCCGCAAGGCGATCGAGGACATCGCGCAGAGCTACGAGAAGCCGGCCGAAGTGATCCAGTGGTATCTGGGTAACCGCGAGCGCGTCGCCGAGATCGAGGGCGCGGTGCTCGAGGACAACGTCGTGCAATGGGTGCTGCAGCGGGCCAAGGTCGTCGATACGCCGGTGGCGTTCGGCGAACTGATGGGGCGCGGCGGCTGAGCATGGGCAGTGGAGAGACGTCGATGAACGCAGACAGGTCAACGCGCAGTCAGGATCCGATGGGACTCGGCATGGTGCCGATCGTCATCGAGCAGAGCGGCCGCGGCGAGCGCGCATACGACATCTACTCGCGGCTGCTGCGCGACCGTGTGATCTTCCTGGTCGGGCCGGTCAACGAGCAGACGGCTAATCTGGTCGTCGCGCAGATGCTGTTCCTTGAGTCGGAGAATCCGGACAAGGACATCGCGCTGTACATCAATTCGCCCGGAGGCTCGGTTTACGCGGGCATGGCGATCTACGACACGATGCAGTTCATCAAGCCGGATGTCTCGACCATCTGCGTGGGCATGGCGGCGAGCATGGGCGCGTTCCTCCTGGCGGCGGGCGCCAAGGGCAAGCGCTTCGCGCTGCCGAACTCGCGCATCATGATCCACCAGCCGTCGGGCGGCTCGCAGGGCCAGGCCTCGGACATCGAGATCCAGGCACGCGAGATCCTGTACCTGCGCGACCGCATCAACAAGATCCTCGCAGACCGTACCGGACAGACCGTCGAGAGGATCCGGGCCGACAGCGACCGCGACAACTTCATGTCGGCGGAGGATGCAGTAAGCTACGGGCTGATCGACAAGATCTTCGTCCGGCGCGGCGAAACGACCTGATCCCCGCCGCACGGCATCGCACAGGCACGACACGCATGGCGGACAAGAAGGGCTCGAGCGAGAAGCTGCTGTACTGCTCTTTCTGCGGCAAGAGCCAGCACGAGGTCAAGAAGCTGATCGCCGGCCCGTCGGTGTTCATCTGCGACGAGTGCATCGACCTGTGCAACGACATCATCCGCGACGAGACCGCGGGTGAAACCGCCAGCGGCGTGGCCAAGTCGGATCTGCCGACGCCGCGCGAGATCTGCGAAATCCTCGACCAGTACGTGATCGGCCAGGAAAAGGCCAAGCGCATCCTGTCGGTCGCCGTCTACAACCACTACAAGCGGCTCAAGCACCTGACGTCGAAGGACGGGGTCGAACTGGCGAAGAGCAACATCCTCTTGATCGGCCCGACCGGCTCGGGCAAGACGCTGCTCGCGCAGACACTGGCGCGTCTGTTGAACGTGCCGTTCGTCATCGCGGACGCGACCACGCTGACCGAGGCCGGTTACGTCGGCGAGGATGTCGAGAACATCATCCAGAAGCTGCTGCAGAACTGCAATTACGAGGTCGAGAAGGCGCAAAAGGGCATCGTCTACATCGACGAGATCGACAAGATCTCGCGCAAGAGCGACAACCCGTCGATCACGCGCGATGTGTCGGGCGAAGGCGTTCAGCAGGCGCTGCTGAAACTGATCGAGGGCACGATCGCCAGCGTGCCGCCGCAGGGCGGGCGCAAGCACCCGAACCAGGACTTCGTGCAGATCGACACGACCAACATTCTGTTCATCTGCGGCGGCGCCTTCGACGGTCTGGAGAAGATCATTCGCAACCGTTCGGAGAAAAGCGGTATCGGCTTTGGCGCGCAGGTCACGAGTCCAAGCGACCGCTCGGTCGGCGAGTTGCTGCGCGACGTCGAGCCTGAGGATCTGATCAAGTTCGGCCTGATTCCGGAGCTCGTCGGCCGGCTGCCGGTGGTCGCGACGCTGGACGAACTGTCGGAAGATGCGCTGGTACAGATCCTGGTCGAACCGAAGAATGCGCTGATCAAGCAGTTCTACCGGTTGCTCGAAATGGAGGGCGTCGACCTCGAAGTGCGGCCGGACGCGCTCACGGCGATCGCGCGCAAGGCGCTGAAGCGCCGTACCGGCGCGCGCGGATTGCGCTCGATCGTCGAGGCCGTGCTGCTCGACGTGATGTACGATCTGCCGAGCATGAAGAACGTGGTCAAGGTGGTGATCGACGAGAACTCGATCGCCGGCGGCCATCCGATCCTGATCTACGCCGATCAGCCCAAGGTCGCCGGCGCGCCGCGCTGAGAGGGTCTGACGAGTTCGCCGCCAGCGGCCCGCGCGGCAGAAAGACTCACACGTTCTGGCCCGGGCATCGGCGCCGCCGGCCCGGGAACGCCCGCCGCCGCCGTCGCTCCAACGTGTTAGAGTCGCCGACGCCGTTGCGCGCCGGTGGCACCCTTGAGGTTCGCCCCGCCTACCCGCATCTGTCGGACCATCCCGACCGAGGACTGCACATGTCGACTTCCCTGCTCCCCCCGGAACGCACCACGCTGCCGATGCTGCCGCTGCGCGACGTCGTCGTGTTCCCGCACATGGTGATTCCGTTGTTCGTGGGACGCCCGAAATCGATCAAGGCGCTCGATTCCGCGATGGAGGCGGGCAAGAGCATCATGCTGGTGGCGCAGAAAAACGCCGCCAAGGACGAACCGACTGCCGACGACATCTACGCGATCGGCTGTGTCGCCAACATCCTGCAGATGCTCAAGCTGCCCGACGGCACCGTCAAGGTGTTGGTCGAAGGTGCGCAGCGCGCGCGCATTCACAAGATCGACGATCTGCAGACGCACTTCACCTGCGAGCTGACGCCGATCGCGCCCGAGCCGGCGTCCAGCGCCGAGCTGGAGGCGCTGCGCCGCGCAATCGTCAGTCAGTTCGATCAGTACGTGAAGCTGAACAAGAAGATCCCGGCCGAGATCCTGACGTCGATCGCGGGCATCGACGAGGCGGGTCGGCTCGCGGACACGATCGCGGCGCACCTGCCGCTGAAGCTCGAGCAGAAACAGAAGATCCTCGAGATGTCCGGGCTGGCCGAAAGGCTTGAGCACCTGCTGGCGCAACTCGAGACCGAGATCGACATTCTGCAGGTCGAGAAGCGCATCCGCGGCCGTGTCAAGCGGCAGATGGAAAAGAGCCAGCGCGAGTATTACCTGAACGAACAGGTCAAGGCGATCCAGAAGGAACTCGGCGAGGGCGAAGAGGGTGCCGACCTCGACGAGCTCGACAAGAAGATCAAGGCGGCGCGCATGCCCAAGCAGGCGCGCCAGAAAGCCGAGGCCGAGCTGAAGAAGCTCAAGCTGATGTCGCCGATGTCGGCGGAGGCGACGGTCGTACGCAATTACATCGACACGCTGGTCAGTCTGCCGTGGAAGAAGAAGAGCAAGATCAACAACGATCTGGCCAATGCGCAGAAGGTTCTCGACGAGGACCACTATGGGCTCGACAAGGTCAAGGAGCGCATCGTCGAATATCTGGCCGTTCAGCAGCGTGTCGATCGGCTGAAGGCGCCGATCCTGTGCCTGGTCGGCCCGCCGGGGGTCGGCAAGACCTCGCTGGGTCAGTCGATCGCGAAGGCAACGAATCGCAAGTTCGTGCGGATGGCGCTGGGCGGCGTGCGCGACGAGGCCGAGATCCGCGGCCACCGGCGCACCTACATCGGTTCGATGCCCGGCAAGATCCTGCAGAATCTGAGCAAGGTGGGCGTGCGCAATCCGCTGTTCCTGCTCGACGAGGTCGACAAGATGGGGCAGGACTTCCGCGGCGACCCCTCCTCGGCGCTGCTCGAGGTGCTCGATCCCGAGCAGAACCACACGTTCGTGGACCACTACGTCGAGGTCGACTACGACCTGTCGGACGTGATGTTCGTCGCCACCGCCAACACGATGAACATTCCGCCGCCGCTGCTGGACCGCATGGAGGTGATCCGGCTGTCCGGCTATACGGAGGACGAGAAAGTCAACATCGCAATGCGCTATCTGCTGCCGAAGCAGATGCGCAACAACGGCGTCAGACGCGACGAGTTGGACGTCTCAGAAGCCGCGATTCGCGACATCGTGCGCTACTACACGCGTGAAGCCGGCGTGCGCGCGCTCGAACGCGAGCTCTCGAAGATCTGTCGCAAGGTCGTCAAGAACGCGCTGCTGAAAAAGGACGGCGGCAAGGTCAGGGTGACGCCGCGCAATCTCGACAAGTTTCTCGGCGTGCGTCGCTACACGTTCGGTGTCGCCGAGAAGGAGGCGCAGGTCGGGCAAGTCACCGGTCTGGCGTGGACCGAGGTCGGCGGAGAACTGCTGACCATCGAGGCGGCGACGATGCCGGGCAAGGGCAACATCATCCGCACGGGGTCACTCGGAGACGTGATGAAGGAGTCGGTCGAGGCCGCGCGCTCGGTCGTGCGCAGTCGCGCCCGCCGGCTCGGCATCAAGGACGAGGTCTTCGAGAAAAGCGACATCCACATCCACCTGCCCGAAGGCGCCACGCCCAAGGACGGACCGAGCGCGGGTATCGCCGTCACCACCGCCTTGGTCTCGACGCTGACCGGAATTCCGGTCCGGCCCGACGTGGCGATGACCGGCGAAATCACGCTGCGCGGCGAGGTGCTGGCCATTGGTGGGTTGAAGGAGAAGCTCCTGGCGGCGCACCGTGGCGGCATCAAGACGGTGCTGATCCCGGAGGAAAACGTCAAGGATCTCGCGGAGATCCCGGACAACGTGAAGAACCGGCTTGAAATCGTTTCCGTCAAGTGGATCGACAAGATCCTCGAGATCGCGCTGCAGCGCCAGCCGACCCCGCTCAGTGAGGACGACGGGGCCGTCGTCGCGCCGGTGGCGCCAGCGCCGGCGGCGAGCGGCGATTTCGTCACGCATTGAGTGCCGAGAACCTGTCGTCGCCGGCGAGCCCCGGGCGCGCAGGCGACGACGGTGACGATGGCGCCGGCGCCCGGCTCGCGCAACACGCGTCGTCGCGCGCGGGCGATTCGGCGGGCAACTCGCTTGACACTGCTAGACCTGCGCGGTTGAATACGTTTCCGCATTCGCTCCTGCAGCCGCGTCCGTGCGACGGGGCGCGCGCCGAACACGACGCCGAAACTTGTCGAAAGAATCGCTACGCGCAACCTACGAGGGGGTTTTCAGTGAACAAGAGTGAATTGATTGAGCACATCGCCAAACAGGCGGACATATCGAAAGCCGCTGCGGGGCGCGCATTGGAAGCCGTCTTCGGCGGAATTCGCACGTCGTTGAAAAAAGGCAATTCGGTCACCCTCGTCGGCTTCGGTACGTTCGCGGTCGGCAAGCGCGCGGCGCGCACGGGGCGAAATCCGCGTACTGGCGCATCGATCAAGATCAAGGCAGCGAAGGTGCCTAAGTTCCGCGCTGGCAAGGCCTTGAAGGATGCATTAAACTGACGCCTTTGCTGGCAGTTGCAGGATCGTTGAAGGCCAACGAGCGACACGAGGGTGCTTAGCTCAGTTGGTAGAGCGGCGCCCTTACAAGGCGTAGGTCGGGAGTTCGAGCCTCTCAGCACCCACCAGCCCGCGGTGAGCGTTCGCCGCGGCGATCCGGCAGCAGCCGACACAAGGAGTGGTAGTTCAGTCGGTTAGAATACCGGCCTGTCACGCCGGGGGTCGCGGGTTCGAGTCCCGTCCACTCCGCCAAGTTGCAACAACAAAAGGGGCGAACGCGAGTTCGCCCCTTTTTGTCGATCCGGCCAACCCCTTCGCAAACGCCTTCCATGTTCGACTCGATCCGGTCACATCGTCGCTGGCTGATGTTCTTCATGCTGGTGCTGATCTTCCCTTCGTTCGTCTTCTTCGGCATCCAGGGCTACAACCGCTTCATCGAGACCGACAACGCGGTCGCTCGCATCGCCGGCAGGCCCGTGTCCGCGCAGGAGCTCGAATCCGCGCAACGGGAGCGCATGGAGCAGTTGCGCCAGATGTTCGGCGAGAACTTCGATGCGAAACTGTTCGACACGCCACAGGCGCGCGCCGCCACGTTGGATGCGCTGCTCGCCGAGCGCGCGCTCGCGCTCGAGGCCGCGACCGAACACGTCGTCGTCAGCGAGGAGCGCCTGCGCGAGGTGATCGCATCGGTGCCGGCGTTTCAGCGGGATGGCAAGTTCGATTACGAGCGCTACAAGACGCTGCTCGCCGCGCAGGGACTGAGCGAGCGCGCCTTCGAGCAGCGCGTGCGCGACGACCTGATCAGGCAGACGTTGTTGCAGGCCGTCGCCGATTCGGCCTTCCTGCCGACGACCGTCGCGGAGCGTCTGCTGCGGATCGGCGAGGAGCAGCGCGAAGTGCGCGAGTTGCGATTCCGCCCGGAGGATTTCGCGGGCCGCGCGCAGGTGACGGACGAGGCGATCGCGTCGTACTACGAGGCAAACCGGCGCGAGTTCGAGACGCCCGAGAGCGTGAAAGCCGAGTACGTCGTGCTGACCCTCGACGACGTCGCCGCGCAGATCCCCGTGCCCGAGGCGGAACTGAAGGCGTACTACGAGCAGAACAAGGCGGCCTACGGCGAGCCGGAGCAGCGCCGCGCGAGTCACATCCTGCTCGCTGCGGGCGAAGGCTCCAGCGCGGCCGACAAGGCGGCGGCGCGCCGCAAGGCCGAAGAACTGCTTGCCCGGCTTCGCAGCAATCCGAGCGACTTCGCCAAGCTGGCGCGCGAATTCTCCAAGGATCCCGGTTCCGCGGCGAAAGGCGGTGATCTCGGCTTCTTCGGACGCAACATGATGGTCAAGCCTTTCGAGGAAGCGGCTTTCAGGCTCAAGCCGGGCGAAATCAGCGATGTCGTCGAGACCGACTTCGGCTTCCACATCATCCGCGTCGACGAGATCAAGCCCGCGACGTACAAGCCATTCGAGGCGGTGCGTGCCGACATCGAGCGCGAGTACCGGCGGCAGCAGGCGCAGAAGAAGTTCGCCGAGGCCGTCGAACAATTCACCAACATCGTCTATGAGCAGTCGGACAGTCTCAAACCCGTCGCCGACAAGCTCGGGCTGAAGATCCAGACGATCGACGTCCTGACCCGTGCGGGAGTCCCGGCGCAGCCCGGCGCGCCGCAGATCTTCACGCCGCGACTGGTGCAGGCCCTGTTCTCCGAGGATGCGATCAAGAAGAAGCGCAACACCGAGGCGATCGAGGTGACACCCAACGCGTTCGTTGCGGCGCGCGTCATCGAACACCGCCCCGCCGCGTTGCGGCCGCTCGCGCAGGTGCGCGACCAGATCCGGGCTGGCGTTGAACGCCAGGAGGCGGCACGGCTTGCGCGCGAGGCGGCGGCGGCGAAGCTCGAGGCGTTGCGCAAGTCGCCTAGCGACGCGGGCTTCTCTGCCGTGCGCATCATCAGCCGCGGCTTGCCCGAGGGGCTGCCGCCGGGCGCGCTCAACGTGATCATGCAGGTGCCCGCCGACCGGCTGCCGGCGTTCGTCGGGGCGGAACTCGACGGCGGTGCGCACGCGGTGTTCCAGGTACTGTCCGCGAAACTGCCGGCAAAACCCGATCCCGAGCGCCGCGGGTTCCAGCAGCGCGCCTGGCTGCAGCAGACAGGCGCTGCCGACGATCTCGCTTACCTGGCCGCGCTTAAGAGCAAGCACAAAGCGCAGGTCATCGATCCTGCGCTGAAATCTGCGAGCGCGGCGGACGAAGCGGCGAAGAAGTAAGGCACCCGGCTGCCCGGGAAACGGGCAGCTCGAATTCGGCGGGGTCATACGGGCGCCGGCGTGCCGACCGGTCAGAAGGCGTGAATCTCTCTACTGCGCGGCGCGCCGCCGTCGTTGCGCGCTGCGGCCGCCCGCCGCAGGCGGGCTTCGCGCGTGCGCTGCGCGCACGTTAGCCTGCACTGAAAGCGCAGGCGCCTTTCGAGCCTCGCCTGTCGAGACCTGATGTGTCGCGGTCCTGCGGCGGCGGGCGCCCAGCCAGCGACCCGCTCTCGACGAAATGTTCACTTCTTCTCAGTCGCGAAACCGATCAGGAGCGCCTTGCGGCGCGTGGCGGGGCGCAGCGACGCCGGGCGGCAGGTGCCGTGCGTCTGGCGGGCTCGTTCGATCGGCGTCGGCGGCGATATGCCCGATCCGCGTCGCGCGGCGCCTCGGCTTACCGAGGCGCGAGCGCTCGACCGCCGGGATCGGTGTTATTCGATGGCCGCGCCGACGGTCTGCGCCACGAGCGAACGCGCCAGCTCCGCATAGGCTGCTCGTGTGGCGGCTGCGGGCTGCACGGTCGGCGCGGCGTCGATACGAGCGAAATTGCGCCGGATCGAACGCAGGTACGCCGGATCGTAGTGGTCGATCAGCAGTCGCTCGACCAGCGCGTCCCACTGCCCTTGCCGCGCGAGCGCCTTCCACGCTTCGATGCGCCCGCGGCCGTGCAACGGAATCAGGCAGTCGAGCTGCGCGAACAGCGCTGCCCGATCGGACTCGAAGTGCGCATACTCGTCGCGTAGCAGCTTCACGCGCAGCGCCAGCGGCAGTTCGACGCGCACGCAGACCGACGCGCGCATTCGTTCGATCAGGGCGTCGGGCACACGCAGGTCGCCGACCTTCCGGCTTTCGGATTCGACGAACACCGGCCGTGCCGGGTCGAACGCGCGCAACGTCCACCAGATGCGCGTCTCGAACAGCTTCTGCGCCGGCTGGGGGTGTGCCGGCAAACCGCCGAGCACCGAGCCGCGGTGCTGCGCCAGTCCCTCAAGATCGAGCACCTGCGCACCCGCGCGCTGCAGCTCCTGGAGCAACCGGCTCTTGCCGCTGCCGGTGGTGCCGCAGATCACGCGCAGGTCGAAACGCGCGGGCAGCTCCTGCAACGCGGCGACGACGGCGCGGCGATACGCGCGGTAGCCGCCTTCGAGCTGGCGCGCGTGCCAGCCGATGCGCGTCAACACATGCGTCATCGCGCCGCTGCGCGCTCCGCCGCGCCAGCAGTACACCAGCGGCCGCCACTCGCGCGGCTTGTCGGAAAACTGGGCTTCGACGTGGCGCGCGATATTGCGCGCTACCAGCACGGCGCCGCAGCGGCGCGCGGCGAACGCCGACACCTGCTTGTGCAGCGTGCCGACTTCGGCACGCTCCGCGTCGTCGAGCACCGGCACGTTCAACGCTCCCGGCACGTGGTCCTCGGCGAATTCACTCGGGCTGCGCACGTCGAGGATCGCGTCGAACTGTGCCAGCTGAGCGAGCGCCTCGTCGCAGGCGATCGGCGCGCGGTCGTCCATGTCAGCGTCTTGCCGCAAGCAGCGGTTTGAGGTGCGGCCACACGTTGTCGAGGATCAGCGCTTGCGCCTTCTCGTTTGGATGGATGCGGTCGGGCTGAAAGTACTCGAGCCGGTCGGCGAAGCCGTCGAGCAGGAAGGGCGCGAGTGCGACCTTGCGCCGGCGCGCAAGTTCCTCGAACGTCGCCGCGAACCGCTCGGCATATTCGCGCCCGTAGTTCGGCGGCACTCGCATGCCGACCAGCAGAACGCGGGCGCCGGCGGCGCGGCTCGCGTCGATCATCGCGCCCAGGTTGTCGCGCATCGCTGCCAACGGCAGCCCGCGCAGGCCGTCGTTGGCGCCGAGCTCGATGACAACGACGGCCGGCCGATGCTGCCTGAGCAGCGCGGGCAGCCGTATGCGACCGCCGCTGGTGGTCTCGCCGCTGATGCTCGCGTTCACGACGCTATACTGCGCGCCGCCTTGCGCGAGCCGGTCGGCGAGCAGCTTCACCCAGCCGGTGTCGCGCGGTAGACCGTATTCGGCAGACAGACTGTCGCCCAGCACGAGCACCACGGGCGATTGCGCGGCGGCGACCGCGCAGGCCGCGATCAGCAACGCAGCGCCGGCGAACCAGCGCCGTGCAAGTCTTCCGAACTTCATCACGGATGGGCCTCCGAGCTCCCGATGAACAACTACGCGCTCGAAGCCGAAGGACTGACCAAGATCGTGCAGGATGCCACGGGCAGTCTGACGATCCTGGATGATATCAACCTGACCATCGCGCCCGGCGAGACGGTCGCGATCGTCGGCGCGTCCGGCTCGGGCAAATCGACGCTGCTCGGGCTGCTCGCCGGCCTCGACGTGCCGACGCGCGGCACCGTGCGCCTGTTCGGACAGGATCTGTTCGCGCTCGACGAGGACGGCCGCGCACGCGTGCGCGCCGAGCGCATCGGTTTCGTATTCCAGTCGTTCCAGCTTCTGCCGCACCTGACCGCGCTCGAAAACGTACTGCTGCCGCTGGAACTGTCCGGACGGGCGCCCGACGGACAAACGCCGCTCGATGCGGCGCGTGCGCTGCTGGCGCGCGTCGGGCTCGCCGGGCGCCTTGCGCACTATCCGAAGTACTTGTCGGGCGGCGAGCAGCAGCGCGTGGCGCTCGCGCGCGCATTCGTCGGCCGGCCGCCGATCCTGCTGGCCGACGAGCCGACCGGCAGCCTCGACGCGCGCACCGGCGCGGCAGTGATCGAGTTGATCTTCGAGCTGAATCGGGAACGCGGCTCCACACTCGTGCTGGTCACGCACGATCCCGCCATCGCGGCGCTGTGCAGCCGCCGCGTCGAACTGCATGCGGGGCGGATCAGGGACGAATCAGGGTTGGGCGTCCTGCCCGCGTAACTGCACCAGCAGCCGCGCTGCGCGCGCCGGCAGTTCGCCGGCGGCGAGCCCCAGATCCCCACCGTAGTCGTCGGCGGCGCGGCCGTGCAGCCACGCGGCCGCGAGCGCGGCTTGGATCGGTTCGATGCCCTGCACGACGAATGCGCCGATCATTCCCGCGAGCACGTCGCCCGTCCCGGCGGTGGCGAGCGCCGGTCCGCCCGTCGGGTTGATCCACCAGCGCCCGGCAGGGTGCGCGATCACCGTGCCTGCACCCTTGAGCACGACGATCGACGCCGTTTGCCGCGCCAAGGCCCTGGCTGCGCCGACGCGATCGGCTTGCACTTCTCGCGCGCTCGCCTCGAGCAGGCGCGCGGCTTCGAGTGGATGCGGCGTCAACACGCGGCCGGCGGCGTGCGCTTCGAACGCCCTGGCAAAGCGCGTGCGGTCCGCGAGCAGATTCAACGCATCGGCATCGACGACCAGCGGCACCGAACGCTCGAGCACGGCCGCGAGCGCGCGCGCCGCCGCGTCGTCGGTCCCAAGCCCGCAGCCGACCACGATCGCATCGACGTGCGCGAGCGATGCGAGCGATCGGAACATCAGCTCGGGCTGCCCGGGGTCGAGTCGCAGGTCTGGTGCGCCGATGCAGTCGACGTAGACGCGGCCCGCGCCGAGCCGCAGCGCGGCGCGCGCGGCGAGCAGCGGGGCGCCGACCATGCCGACGCCGCCGCCGACGATCGCGACGCTGCCGAACGATCCCTTGTGCGTGTTGCGCGGGCGCCGCGCGAGCAGTGCCTCGAATTGATCGGGTTCGACGAGGGCGCCGTGCGCTTCCGGCGGCTCGACGCCGAGCGCATCGACGACGACCTCGCCGGCGGCATCGCAACCGTCTGCCGTGTACAGCCCCGGCTTGGCGCCGAGGAAGGTGCAGGTAGCGTCCGCGTGCACGCCCGGTACGCCGCCGACCCAGGTGCCGCGGTCGGCATCGAGTCCGCTCGGCACGTCCAGCGCGACGACGAAGGCCGTCTGCGACTCGATCCAGCCAACCGCGTCGAAGTATCGACCCGCGAGCGGGCGCGCCAGCCCGATGCCGAACAGCGCATCGACGATCACGTCGCAACGCCGATCCGTCGGCAGCTCGTGCAACACGCGCCCTCCGCCGGCCTGCCAGGCCGCGCGTGCGGTGCGTGCATCGTCGGTGACCGATGCGGCCAGCGCAACGCATTCGACCGCATGCCCGCGCGCTGCCAGCTCGCGTGCGCACGCATAACCGTCGCCGCCGTTGTTGCCTGGGCCGCAGACGATCAGCACCGAGCGCGTGCTGCCGCAGCGGGCGGCGATCCAGGCCGCTGCGGCGCGGCCGGCCCGTTGCATCAGCGTGGCCGGGGGCAATCCGGCCTGCGCGGCCGCCTCCAGCGCGCGCAGCTCTGCGGTGGTATACAGGCCGATGCTCATGCGCGAGATGCTAAGCCGCATGCCGCGCCTGGCGAAGGGGTGGGCGCGGTGCGGTGTATCGGACGAGCGTGAGCCCCTCCAGCTCGATTTCCGGTGTGCGACAAGCGACAAGATCGGCCACGATGCGCGCGGACCCGCAGGCCATCGCCCAGCCGGACGAGCCGTGGCCCACGTTCAGGAAGAGGTTGGCATACGCGGTGCCGCCGAGGATCGGCGGGCCGTCGGGCAGCATCGGCCGCGCGCCGACCCAGAAGCGGGCCTGCGCGTAGCTCGCCGCTGCGGGAAACCAATCGCGCGCGACCTTGAGCAGCGTGCGCAGCGCGGCTTCGCGCAGGTTCATTCCGCGCGAGCCGATTTCGGCCGTTCCGGCGGCGCGCAGGCGTTGGCCCAAACGCGTGATCGCGACCTTGTAGGTCTCATCCATGACCGCAAGCTTCGGTGCATGCTCGTCGCGGGTGATCGTCACCGTCGCTGAATAGCCCTTCACCGGCAGCAAGGGCAGGTCGATCGCCAACGGCCCGAGCAGCCGCCCGCTGTCGGCGCCGGCGGCGAGGACGTAGGCATCGGCTCGCACACGGCCGTCGGCCAACCGTAGCGCTTCGATGCAGGACGCGGCGGTCTCGAAGCACAGCGCCTCGGCGCCGAAGCGAAAGCGCACGCCGTCGGCCTCGCAAATGTCTTTCAGTCGCCGCGCGAACAATGCGCAGTTGCCGGTTTCGTCCTCCGGCATGTACAGCCCGCCGGCCAGCGGGGTTGGCTCCGCAAGGGCGGGTTCGAGCGCGCGGCAGGCCGCCGCGTCGAGCAACTGGTGCGGCACGCCTGCTTCGCGCAGCATCTCGCGTGCGGGTGCGGTGCGCTCCAACTCGTGCGGCGTGCGGAACAGTTGCAAGTAACCGTGGCCCTGCTCGTAGTCGATGCCGTGCCGTTCGCGCACCTCGTGCAGGCAGCGCCGGCTGTAGTAGGCGAGCCGCTGCATGCGCTCGCGGTTGACGCGATATCGCTCGACTGCGCACTCGCCCAGCCAGCGGCGCAGCCACCGCCAGAGTGTCGGATCGAGGCTCGGTCGGAACACGACGGGCGCTTCGCGCTTGAACAGATACGCAAGCACCTTGGCCGGCATGCCGGGTTGCGCCCATGGCCCGACGTACGCAGGGGCGAGCACGCCGGCGTTGGAAAAACTGGCTTCCTGCGCAACGCCGCCGCGGCGGTCGATGACGGTGACTTCGAAACCCTGCTGGCGCAGTGCGTAGGCGGTGGTCACACCGACGATGCCTGCGCCGACGACGGCGACGTGCATGAGGCTTTCTTTTCGGCGCAAGCGCGCCGGCAACGGCGCGCATTTTATGCGGGCGCTGGCGCGGAGCGTTCGCGGCAGATCAAAGCTTCATCTGGCTGGGCAGATAGGTGACGAGTGCGGGAAACAGATAGATCGACAGCACCGCGACGACCATCATCGCGAAGTACGGAAAGGCGGCGCGCGCGATGTAGCCGATCTGGCGTTTGGTCATCCCTTGCATCACGAACAGGTTGAAGCCGACCGGCGGGGTGATCTGCGCCATTTCGACGACGATGACGACAAAGATGCCGAACCAAAGCAAGTCGATGCCGGCGGTCTGCAGCGTCGGCAGCAGCACGGCCATCGTCAGCACGACCATGCTGATACCGTCCAGAAAGCAGCCGAGCACGATGTAAAAGATCATCAGCGCCATCAGCAGCGCGAACGGTGGTAGTCCGAGCGCGCCGATCGCTTCGGCCAGATGGCGCGGCAGGCCGATGAATCCCATCGCCAGCGACAGGAACGCCGAGCCAGCGAGGATCAGCGCGATCATGCAATACAGCCGCGTCGCCCCCATCAGCGAATCCCAGAAGCTGCGCCAGTTCAGCGCGCGCTGCGCGGCGGCCAGCACGAGTGCCCCAACCACGCCGAGTGCGGCTGCCTCGGTCGCGGTGGCTACGCCGGTGTAGATCGACCCGAGCACGGCCAGGATCAGCAACATCACCGGAATCAGGTGGCGCGATTCGGCGAGCTTCTCGCGCAGCGTCAGCGGCGCGTCGGCCGGTGGGATCGCGTCCGGGTGGCGCAGCGACCAGACGATCGTGTAACCCATGAACAGTCCCGCCAGCAGCAGCCCGGGAACGATGCCGGCGATGAACAGCTTGCCGATCGAAACGTCGGCCGCAACACCGTAGACGATCATGATGATCGACGGGGGGATCAGCAGGCCGAGGGTACCGGCGCCGGCGAGCGTGCCAACCGACATGATCTCCGGGTAGTTGCGGCGCGCGAGTTCCGGCAGCGACATCTTGCCGATGGTGGCGCAGGTCGCGGCCGACGAGCCGGACACCGCCGCGAAGATCGTGCAGCCGATGATGTTCACGTGCAGCAGCCGGCCCGGCACGCGCTGCAGCCACGGCGCCAGCCCGCGGAACAGGCCTTCCGACAGACGCGTCTTCAGCAGGATCTCGCCCATCCAGATGAACAGCGGCAGCGCGGTCAGCGTCCAGCTCGACAGCGATCCCCACACGGTCAGTGCGAGCGCATCGCCGCCCGGGCGCGTCGTGAACAGCTCCATGCCGATCCACGCCACGCCGAGCACGGCGATGCCGATCCAGACGCCCGCGCCGAGGATCGCGAACATCGCGACGATCAGAACGATCGCGATCAGCACGTCCATGCCGCTTCACTCGATCGGCGTCGGCTCGCCGCTGGCCGCGCTCGGCGGCAGTTGCCGCGTGCGCAACGCGTAGATCAGCTCCTCGAGAAACGCGAGGAACAGCCCGCCGAGGCCGATCGCCATCGAAAGCTGCGGGATCCACAGCGGGGTGGCGTCGACGTTCTGCGAGACGTCGTGATAGATGTAGGAGCCCCAGACGAGTCTGGCCGCGAACCAGGCGAAATAGCCTGACAGCAAGGTCGCCACCGCCAGGCAGAAGACCTCGATCCACCAGCGTGTCCGGCCCGTAAAACGCTGGATGATCAGGGTGACGCGAATGTGATCGCCGTGCCGCAGCGCGGCGGCCAGCGCGAGGAAAGCGCCGGCGGCGAGCGTGTAGCCCGCGTAGGCGTCCACACCCGCCATCGAGTAGCCGAACTGGCGGCCGACGATGTTGGCGACCTGGATGACCAGGGTCCCCAGGATGAACAACGCCCCAAGCGCGCCGAGCAGGCGGTAGATGAAGGCGAGCGGACTACGCATCCGCAGGGGTTGCGGGTGGAAAGGACCCGCCGACGAGCGTGCCGGCGGGTCGGGGTGATGATTACTTGCGGAAATTCGCGATGATCGTCTGGCCGTCGGCGCCGGCGGTCTTCAGCCACTCGTCCAGCATCGTCGAGCCGATCTTGGTCAGCTCGGCCTTGAACTGCGGGCTCGGCGCGTAGACCGTCATCTTGTTGGCGCGCAGCGTGGCGAGGGTTTCGCTCGTGTACTCGCGCATGCGCTTCCAGCCGCGCTCCTCAGCCTCGCGCGCCGCTTTCAGGATCGCGTCTTGCGTGGCCTTGTCGAGCTTGTCGAACTCCTTCTGGTTGACGATCACCATGTTCTTCGGCAGCCAGGCGTCGACCGTGGCGAAGTGCGTCAGGCTCTCCCACACTTTCGAATCCACGCCGGTCGCGCCCGACGAAACGAACGAGTCGACCACGCCGGTGGCAAGCGCCTGCGACAACTCGGCGGCCTGGATCGTCAGCGGCTGCGCGCCGACCAGCTGCGCGATACGGGTGGTGGCCGGGTTGTAGGCGCGCCACTTCAGCCCCTTCATGTCGGCCGTCGAATCCAGCATCTTCTTCGTGTAGATGCCTTGCGGCGGCCACGCCACCGCATACAGCAGCCTGATGCCCTGGGCGGCGAGGATGCGCTCGACGACCGGCTTCTGCGCCTGCCACAGCTTGAACGCCTCGTCGAAGCTGGTGGCCACGAACGGCACCGAGTCGACACCGAACACCGCGTTCTCGTTGACCAGCAGACTCATCAAGACTTCGCCGATCTGCGCCTGGCCGGTCTGCACCGCGCGCTTGATCTCCGGCGCCTTGAACAGCGAGCCGTTCGGATGGACGGTGATCGAGAGCTTGCCGCCGGTGGCCTTGGCAACGTCGGCAGCGAACTGGTTCAGGTTCTGTGTGTGCGGGTTGCCGGCGGGGTAGCCAGCAGGCAGATCCCACTTGGTTTGCGCGGATACGGCGAGCGCGGCGCCGGCCAGGGCCACCGCGGCGAGCGAGCGGACGATACGCATAGGGTCTTATATGGACGCCTCCCGGAGTGCAAGTTCTCTGGCTTTCGCGACGGCGGAGACAGGGTGTTGCGGTCTTATATCCGGCCTACGGTGCAAGGTTTGTCGCCTCGCGGCCTTGATGGTTTCCGTAAT
>JBBIJJ010000015.1:0-33918 GCA_037446035.1 Burkholderiales bacterium | reverse complement strand
TTGAATCCGGCCGGGTTCTTCGGCAGGGCGCCGAGCACGAGGTCGTTCGCGCCCGGATACGCATCGTTGGCCCGCAGTTCCAGCGTCACGCGGTCGCTGTAGTGCAGGCTCGCGGTATAGCTCGCGCTCACGCGGCCCTTGACCCGGCCGGCGGGCGCGTTCTTGCCGCAGCCGATGCCAGCGCTGCCCGATGGCTCGCTCTCCAGGTACAGCGGCGCCGGAGCGGCCGGCAGGGCCGCCTTCAGCGAGGCCGTCAGCTTGTCGGCGAAGGCCTTCTCCGACGGCGTGGCATCGCGCTGGCCGTCGACGCAGTCGGCGCGTGCGGGTTGGGCGGCGGCGCAGGCCAGCGCCAGCGCGAACAGGGCGGTTGCGGTCTTCATGCGGTGATTCCGTTCGGTGGGTGAATCCATCGGCGCGTCGCCGGGCGCAACGCGGGCGTCGGTGCGGCCGCGCAGACGAGCCGGCTCACTTCGCGCTCGGCTTGGGCCGCTGGCGCTGGATCTCCAGGTCCTCGAGGTCTTCATCGCCGGTTCTCGCGCGCGCCGAGGGTTTGGCGCTCGCCTTCTGCGGCGTCTTGGCCTTGGCGCCGATGAAGAGCTCGTCCTCGGTCTGCGTGCCGGGGCCGCGCACGGAAGGCTTGGCCGCGTGGCCCGTCTTGGCGGTCGGCTTGGACGACACCGGATCGGCCGCGTGCGTGGCGCCGGCCACTCCGATCAGAGCAGCCAGCAGCAGGACGGTGCTTCGTTTCATCGCGTTCTCCTTGGGTTTCGAGGCTCGCCCCGCGTCGTTTCGTCCGCGCTCGCAGTCGGGCGGGCCTGCGGGCGCAGCGTTCAGAACAGCGTTCTCGTCAGCGCTTGCCGTCGGCGGCCTTGGGCGGGGGGCTGGCTGGCGTCGCGGCCTGCCCCGTCGTCTCGGAGCCGCTGTTCGGGTCAGGCTTCCGTGGCGAGGGCGGCGCCGGCGGCAGCGCGCGCGGCTGCAAGGTCTTGCTACCGTCCACCTGCATCGGAGCCGGCCGCTGCGATGGCGTGACGATCGAGCGCGTCGGCGCAGGCGCGGCGCTCGAGCCCGGCGGCGGCTTGCTCGGTTCCGCCGTCGCGACCGCAGGCAGCGCGGCAGCGGCGAGGCTGGCCCACAATGCGATCAGCTGCCCTCGGCGTGATGTGTTCGTCATGCGCGATCTCCGTTGCGGATAACGCATTTGTAGCGAGGGCAGCGTCACACTCGCGTCACACGCGCTGCCGACCTGAGCCGCTCGCGCTGGGCGAGGCTGCGGCCCGCGACGGACCGCTGTTGCTGTCTGTGGGTGCGGGCCGGTGCGACCGGCGAGGCGCCCCTGCGCGCGCGGTGGCCGCCTTCGCCGTGAGCGATGCGGGTGCCCGGCGGCGTCGGTCAGCCGCCGACGCGAAGCGGCTCGAACGGCCTACTTCAGCCGCGTGGCCAGCGTCAGCAGTTCGCGGTTGACCGGATTGCGGTGCAGGAAACTGTCGCGGAACTCGGACGGCGTGTCCTCGCGCGCGATCCGCTCGATGGCCGCCACCGCGTTGTGCAACGCGCGTGCAGCGTCGGCGTGGCGATCGGCGGCGCGCAGCACGCGCACCGTCACCAGCCAGCGCTCGCCGGCGTACAGGTCGTTCGGCTCGACGTCGGCCGGCGCCTGCGCGAGCGCCTCGACAGCCTGCAGCGCCGCATCGAGTTCGTCATGCTGCAGGGCCAGCGCCGCCAGCCGTACCTGCGCGGCCAGCACCGTGCCAAGGTGGCCCAGCCGCTCGGCGCGCGCGAGCACGGCGCGCACGTTGGCCAGCGCCGCCGCGGCC
Source organism: Burkholderiales bacterium (assembly GCA_037446035.1). GTDB lineage: Bacteria > Pseudomonadota > Gammaproteobacteria > Burkholderiales > Burkholderiaceae_F > DSNY01. Next base: position 32,104 of record JBBIJJ010000015.1, on the reverse strand, counting down.
GGCTGCACCAGCGAGTGGTCGAGCGCGATCATCGCGGCCAGCACGGCGCGTTCAGTGGTCGGCGCGGCCGCGGCGGCCGCCTGCCAGTGGCGGGCAGCGACATCCTTGCGGTCGCTGCACCAGGCGCAGCGGCCCAGCATCTGTTGCCAGCGCGCTTCGATCCACGCCGGCAGTGTCGGCGACGGTGCGGGCGGTGCGAGCTCGCGCTGCGCACGGGCGGTCTGGCCGAGATGCAACCACAGACACGCGCGGTGCAGGCGCACCGCGGCCGAGCCCACCGCGTGGTGGGCCACCTCCGCGAGCGCGCCGTCGAACGCGCCCACGGCGGTGCGGTACCTGCGCAGGGCCAGCGCCGCCACGCCTTCGAACAGGCCGAGGCTGAAGGCGTTGCCTTTCAGTGCGTCGTAGTTCGCCGCGATGCTGCGCGCCTGGGTGATCGCCTCGAGCGCGGCCCGGGGCTTGCCGACGTCCAGCAGGCTGATGGCCAGGTTGCCCCATGCGCTGACCGCCTGGTCGAAACGGTTCGCGCGCATCGCCGCCTCGATCGCGCGCCGGTGCACGGCCTGCGCTTCCGCCTGATGGTCGACGTTGTCCAGGCACAGCCCGAGGTGGCCGAGCAGGTTGATGCGCGTCTCGTCGCTGGCGTGTTCCAGCGCCCAGGGCAGCAGCGGGCGCAGCATGCGCACGGCGCGCTCGGCGTCGCCGCTCTGACTGGCCGCGGCCGCGGCATCCGATATCGACGCGGCGGCAAGATCCTCGTCGCCGGCGGCGCGCGCCAGCTCGGCGGCGCGCTGCGCCGAGGCGATCACTTCGGCATGCCGGCCCCGGTGCATCAGCACTTGCGCATGCATCGACAGCGCCCGCGCCTGACGATGCGGCGTGGTCGCATGCGCCTGCAGCCGCTCGATCAGTCGGTCGTCGAGGCGATCGCGGTCGAGCGATATCAAGGTATCGAGCTGCGCGATCAACGCCTCGAAGCAGGCGTCGCTGTCGCCGAGCTGCTCGGCGATTGCGCTCGCGTGTTCATAGTGTTCGGCCGCCTCCGCCAGCCGCAGGTTCTGGCGGCGCGCGGACTCGGCGGCGGCGACGAGCGCTGCGAGCGCCTCGCGCTGCTGCCCGGCGGCGAGCCAATGCTCGGCGAGCCGGGCCGGGGCGGTGTTGCGTTGGGCGAGCCGTGCGGCGATCTGCGCATGCAGCTCGCGCGCGATCGGCGGCGGCACGGACGCGAGCGCCGCTTCGTGGATCAGGTCGTGCGCGAACGCGCCGTCGCGAAACACGTTGGCATGTTCGAGTTCCGCCCACGCATCGGCCAGATCCAACGGACGCACGCCCAGCACGTGGGCCGCGAGCTCGGCGGAGAAGTCCTGCCCGGCCACAGCAGCGCAGCGCGCCAGCTTGATCGCCTCCGGCGACAGCCGGCCGATGCGCCGCTGCACGATGCCGCCGACGCTGGCGGCCACCGGCAGGAGCCGCGCCGGCCCGCTGTCGGCGCGCTGCGTCAACCAGGCGCGCACTGTCTCCAGCACGAACAGCGGATTGCCGCCGGTGGCGCGCAGCAAGGCCTGCGCGTGTTCGGCGCCGCTTAAGCCATCGATGCCGAGCGAGTCGATCAGCTCCGCCAGTTGCGGCAGCGTCAGCGGCGCCAGCGCCAGCACGAAGCTGCCGGGCCTGGCGCGCAGCGCGGCCAGCCACGACTGGACTTGCGGCCCGATCTCCGCCGGTCGCGCCGCGAACAGCCAGCGCAGGCGACTGTCGGCGGCGAGGTACTGCAGCAGTTCGACGCTCGCCTCGTCGGCGAAGTGCAGGTCGTCGATCACCACCGCGTCGATCGCGCCGGCCGCCGCCGTCAGCGCCACGGCTGCCGCGTTGTAGAAGCGCGCGCGCTCGGCCTCGGACGAAATCGGCGTCGCCTCGCCGAGCTCGGGCAGCAGCCGCGCCAGCTCCTTGCGCACCGGCGCGTCCAGTTCCACCAACGTCTCCCGCGGCAACTGCCGCAGCAGCCGGGTGGCCAAGGCGTACACGATGCGCTCGTCGCCGGGCCGCGCCGACGCGATGGCCGCCGCGCCATGCGCGCGGGCAAAGTCGGTGACGAGCCGCGTCTTGCCCATGCCCGCCTCGGCGAGCACGAGCGCCGACTGGCGCGCTTCCCACGCGCGCTCGAGCGCCGCCCACTCGGCCTCGCGCCCGACGAGCCGCGGCGGCCGCAGCACCGGCGGCGGCACCGTGCGCTGCGCGGTGGCAACGGGTGCCGTCACCAGCGCGCCGCCCACGCTGGCGCGCAACGCCTCGGTCTCCTTCGACGGCGCGGCGTTCAGCTCGCGCTTGAGCGTTTGCCGACAGCGTTCGTACGCTGCCGTCGCAGCGGCCGTGTCGCCGCGCAGGTAGTGCAGGGTCATCACCCGTCGGTGCGCGTGCTCGGACAGCGGATCGAGTTGGACCAATGCATTGGCATGCTCGAGGGCGGCCGCCAGGTCGCCTTCGGTCTGCGCCTGCGTGCAGGCGACGTCGAGCCAGTCGATGCGCGCACGGCGGCGGCGGTCGCGCTGTGCTTCGAGCCAGTCGGCCAGTCCGCCGGCCTGTTGCGCATCGATCGCCTGGAGCAGCTCGCAGGCATCGTTCAAGTCGTGGTTGACGGCCGCCGCCAGCGTCGCCTGCGGATTGCCGGTCACGAGCTCGATGCCGGCTGTGCGCTTCAGCCGCAGCAGACGCTGGCGCAGATTGCCGCGGGCGCGCTCGTCGTTGACGTCGGGCCACAGCAGGCTGGCGAGCCGGCCGCGCGGCGTGGGCCCTTCGATCGCCAGGTACGCGAGCAGCAGCGCGTCCTTCGGCTCGAGTTCGACGACCGTGCCGCGGTCGTCGACGAACTGGCCGCCCGCACGCAGCCGCAGGCGGCGCGCCGTTGCGGCGGGCGCTGCCTGCGGGGTCGACGCGGCCGGCGAAGTCATGGGCCCGCGCATTGTGCGCGATCCGCAGCGGTCAATCGACGGCGACCGTTGGCCGCCAGCCATGCGGCCCGCGCCGCGCTCCTCTCATGGTGCCCCGCCCTGCATGTTGCGCAGGATCGTGCCACCATCGCCGACGGCAACGACCGTGCTGCCGTTGCCGGTGTAGGCCACACCCGACAGGTTCACGGTGAGCGGCGCGTCCACCAGGGTCCACGTCGCGCCGGCATCGGTGCTGCGGACGATCGTGCCCGACACGCCTACCGCCACGACGTCGGTGGCGCTGAGGACGGTCACGCCGAGCATGCTGCCGCGGGCGGAGCTGTCGTAGACGCGTGTCCAGCTGAAGCCGCCATCGACGCTGCGGTACAGCCCGCCATCAGCGGCGAGGACCGCGCCGGTCGCCGTGAAGTGCACGGCCTGGATGGTTTCGCCCGCATCGAGCGCGGACATCGTCACCGGCGTCCAGGTTGCGCCACCGTCGCTGGTCCGCAGCAGCGTGCGGCCGGCGCCGGCGGCGATGCCGAGGCCGGGGTTGCTCGCACTGAACGCCACTGCATAAAGCACCGGCACCGCATCGATCGTCACCGGCGCCCAGGTCTGCCCGCCGTCGGTCGTGCGCAGCATCAGGCCGTTGCTGCCGCTCGAGCCGACCGCGACACCGGTCGTGGCGCTGCCGCCGGTCGACGGCACGAAATCCACGGCCAGAAGCAGCTGGCCGCCCGGGAGCGTGTGCACCGGCGTCCACGTGTTGCCGCGGTCGATCGAGCGCCGGATGCCGAAGCCCACGGCCACGCGCACCGAGGCGTCGGGCAGCGCGACGTCGAAGGCGCCGGTGACGCCGAGGCTCTGCCACGTGGCGCCGCCATCCAGCGTGCGGAGCACGTCGTTGCCGTGCGCGGCCAGTCCCTCGCCGGCGCGGAACTTCACCGATGCGAACGACTCGAGGTCGCTGCCGCCGGCGACCAGTGACCAGCTCAACCCGGCATCGGCCGTGCGCCAGATCTGGCCGTGCAGGCCGACCGCGTAGCCCTCGGTCGCGGCGAGGAACTTCAGGCGCGCCAGGAACTCCGCGCCGGCGAACCCGAGGTCATCGCCTGCGACCCAGGTCTGGCCGGCGTCGGTGCTGCGGAAGACCCCGCCCAGCGCGCTCATCGCGACGACGGTGCCCGCATCGGCGAAGGCGACGCTGTGCAGGCCGAAGGGCGCGACCGCGATCGGCGCGCTCCAGGTCGCGCCGCCGTCGGTGGTGCGCAGCACGCTGCCGATGCCGACCGCAATCACGCCGGTCGAGGCGCTGCCGAAGGCAATGTCCACGAGCTGGTCCGTGGTGCCGGGCGGCGGGGCGGTCCAGGTCTGCCCGCCGTCGACGCTGCGCATGATCAGGGCGGGCGTGTTCAGCATCGACCCGATGGCCACGTAGACGCCGGGCGACGGCGAGACCACGCGGACAAGCTGCATGACGCCGGGCGCCTGCATGACGCTCCAGGTCGCGCCGCCGTCGGCCGTGCGCCAGATGCCGGAGCCCACGGCAATGCCGGTCGTCGCGCTCTCGAAGGCGACTGCGAACACACGCTCCGCGAGGACGCGGGTCCAGGTCGCGCCACCATCGATGCTGCGATACAGGCCGAAGCCCGGCTGGCTACCGAAACCCGAGGGGGCGGCCGCGACAAGCACGCCGGGCGCAGACACCGCCAGGTCGCTCCACTCCAGGTCAAGACCGTCGAAGTCGGTCTGCCAGGTCGCGCCGCCGTCGCTGCTGCGCATGCCGGTGCGCCGGCCGATCGCGCGGATCGTCGTACCGTCGATGGCGAGCGCCGACAGGCCGTTGCTGTGCGGCCCCGGCCGGATCCAGCACCAGCCGGCGGGGTTGCTGCTGGTGCAGATGCCGGCGGAAGACGTTGGCGCCGTCACCGTCAGCGTGGCCTCGCGGCTGGCGACGCTGCCTTGCCCGTTGCTGACGATCACGCGCAAGCGCGCGCCGCTGTCGGCCAGTTGCGCGTTGGCCAGCGTGTAGCTGGCAGCATTGGCGCCGGGAATGTCGCTGCCGTTGCGCTGCCACTGGTATGACAGCGGTGCGGTGCCGGTGGCATTGACGCTGAAGGTCGCCGACTGGCCGACGGTCACGGCCACGTCGGCCGGTTCGTCGGCCGGGATCGACGGGGCCACCGCGGCGGGCGTGACCGTCAGCGTGGCGGTCGCGCTGGTCGCATCGGTCGTTCCGTTGCTGGCCACGGCGAAGAAGCGTGCCCCGTCATCGGCCAGCGTCACGGGCGCCGTGGTGAACGTGCAGGTCGTCGACCCCGCGCCGCCCGTGCAGGGCGAGCCGACCGGGTTCGATAACGAATCGCGATGCCAGCGCACGGTCGGCGTGGGTGTGCCGGTGGCCACCACGGAGAAGCTTGCGGTTTGACCTTCGACGACCGCGATGCTCTGTGGCTGGGTGGTGAACATCGGCGCAGCGGTGGCCGACGTCACCGTCAGGATCGCGACATCGCTGTCGATGCAGTTCAACGTCACGCCGATCCCGTTGCACACCCGGGCGCGGAAGCGCGCGCCATTGTCGGCGAGCTGCGCGGACGCAAGCGCATAAGAGTCACCGCTGGTCTGCACGGTGGTCCAGGTGCTGCCGCCGTCGTCGCTGCGCTGCCAGCTAATTACAAGCGTGTTGGGCGCGCTCGCCACCACGCGGAACTCGGCGCGATCGCCTTCGACCACGGAGAGACTGGCGGGCTGTTGCGAGATGACCGGCGCGCCCGGCGGTGCCGGCACTGCGGCGACGTAACCGGTTTCCAGCACGGCGTTCTGCCTCGTGGCGTCGAACCCGCGCGTGCAAGCGAAAACGAAGCGCAGCCCGACCGCATGGTTGTCGCCGGCAGCGACTTGCGCTGTGAAGGTGGTCAGGGCCTCGTTCCGCTTACTGTTGCCCGCCATCGGCACCAGGTTGACGGCTTGTTGCGCGACCTGCTGGTAGGGAATGAACACGGTAACCGGCGTGCCCGGCGGCACCACACGGCGCCAGACGGTGAAGTTGGCTTGCAGGCAATCGCGCGCCGCCGTGATGCGCACGGGCCAGGTGATGCTGGCCGGTTGCACGACCTTGGGCCACGTGCCGCGCGGAGTCGGCCAGGCCGCGGGCGGCGTGACCGTGATGTCGCCTTCGGGCCGCAGCGAGGGGTAGACGCAGGAGTACGGATCGCTCGCCTGCGGCGCGCATGCGTCGTGGAGGAGGGACCAACGGGATGTGTGCGTGTACCAGGACAGCGAGCTGCGCTCGATCACGAGGTACCCGCTTCCGGCCGTCGGTGTGGCGCTGTCCCATGTGCCACCCGGCTCGGCCACGAGCACGGTGGCGTCTTCGCCGGGGGTGCCGGTGACCGGCAATCGAATCGTGACCGGTTGATCGAAGCGCAGTCCGTGCGGCGTGAACTCGTACACCGCCACGTTGCCCTGCAGCTCTGTGGGCAGCGCCGGCGCGCCGGTGCTGCTGCGGGCGATGCGAATCGTGGTGTCGGCGGCCAGCGCCCCCTCAGGCACGACAAGCTGCACGCCATCGGGACCCAGCACCGTTCCGCCCGCCGCACCGATCGTGGCCTGGCCCTCCGAAGGTGGCGGTGCGCTGCTGCCACCGCCGCAGCCGGCGAGCACGAAGGCGGCCGCGATGGCCATGCTGGCGGGCCAGCGTCGCCCGAGCGTGCGCAGTCGTCGAATCGACATGGTTACTCTCCCGATCGGCGTCGCCCGCTTGGTGGCAGGCGATATCGAGCGGTTTGTAGGATGGCGGGCGTCACACGGGCGTCACACCCGCACGGATGCGCGGCGGCCTCACGCGGTCGCCGCGACGGGCCGGCCGACGGCGACGGCTAGAATCCGCGCCTTTGCCGCCGCCGGTCGTCCCGCATGCTTCCCGAGCAGAAACAACGCGTGATCGCGCTGATCGAGCAGGCGCTCGCCGGCCTCGGCGGCGCCGGCGCGCCGGTGCAGCTCGAGCGGCCGAAGGTCGAGTCGCACGGCGACGCCGCGTGCAACGTCGCGCTGCAGGTCGCAAAGACGCTGAAGAAGAACCCGCGCGAGGTCGCGAACGCGATCGCCGACGCGTTGCGCGTCAATCCGGCCGCCAACGGGCTGATCGAGTCGGTCGAGGTCGCCGGCCCCGGCTTCATCAACCTGCGCATCGCCGCCGCCGCCAAGCGGGAGGTCGTGTACGTCGTGCTGCGCGAGGGCAACCGCTTCGGCACGACGACCACGCATGCCGGGCAGAAGGTGATGGTGGAGTTCGTCTCGGCGAACCCGACCGGCCCGCTGCACGTGGGCCACGCGCGGCAGGCGGCGCTCGGCGATGCGCTGGCCAACGTGCTCGCCGCGCAGGGCTACGCGGTGACGCGCGAGTTCTATTACAACGACGCCGGCGTGCAGATCGACAACCTCGCCCGCTCGGTGCAGGCGCGCGCCAAGGAGCTGCTCGGGCAGGCCGTCGAGTTTCCGGAGGCCGGCTATCGCGGCGACTACATCATCGACATCGCGCGCGAGTTCCTCGACAAGAAGACCGAGACCGCGCGCGACGGCGCGCCGGTCACGGCCAGCGGCGACGTCGACGATCTGGACAACCTGCGGCGGTTCGCGGTCGCCTACCTGCGGCACGAACAGGACGAAGACCTCGCCGCCTTCGGCGTGCGCTTCGACCATTTTTATCTCGAGTCGTCGCTGTACGCCGACGGCAAGGTCGAGGCCGCCGTGCGCGCGATGATCGCCTCGGGCCTGACCTTCGAGGCCGATGGCGCGCTGTGGCTGAAGACCACGGAGCTCGGCGACGTGGGCGGCTTCGGCGGACCGGCGGCCGACGACAAGGACCGCGTGATGCGCAAGTCCGACGGCACGTACACGTACTTCGTGCCGGACGTGGCCTACCACCTGACCAAGTGGGAGCGCGGCTTCGCCAAGGTGATCAACGTGCAGGGCTCGGATCATCACGGCACGGTCGCCCGCGTGCGCGCCGGCCTGCAGGCCGCGGCGAAAGCGCTCGGGCTGCCGATCCCGCGCGGTTATCCGGACTACCTGCTGCACAAGATGGTGCGCGTGATGCGCGGCGGCGAGGAAGTCAAGATGAGCAAGCGCGCCGGCAGCTACGTGACCTTGCGCGATCTCGTCGACTGGGTCGGTCGCGACGCGGCGCGCTTCTTTCTGGTCTCGCGCAAGGCCGACACCGAGTTCGTCTTCGACGTCGACCTCGCACTCGAGCGCAGCGAAGAAAACCCCGTGTACTACGTGCAGTACGCGCACGCGCGCATCTGCTCGGTGCTGGCGCAGGCCGCGGCGTCGGGCGTGGCGCTCGACGAAGACGCTGCGCTGCACGCGAGCCTGGCGCCGCTGTCCGGTGCGCGCGAGCTGGCGCTGCTCAACCGCCTGGCCGCGTATCCGGACATGCTGCGCGAGGCGGCCGCAGACCTGGCGCCGCATCAGGTGGCGTTCTACCTGAAGGAGATCGCGGCCGAATTTCACGGCTACTACAATGCCGAGCGCGTCCTGGTCGACGACGAGTCGACCCGCAGAGCGAGGCTGGCGATGCTGCTGGCCACGCGGCAGGTGCTGCGCAACGGTCTGGCCATGATCGGCGTGTCCGCGCCCGAGCGGATGTAGCCGGCGCGCGCGATTCGCCGTGCCGCACTCATCGATGCAACGAAAGGGGCCGCGCTTGTCGTCCTTCGCCTCACGTCAATGCGGCAACACGCTGATCGGGCTGATCGTCGGCCTGTGCGTGGGGCTGGCGATCGCCGCCGCCGCCGCCGTCTACATCACCAACGCGCCGGTGCCCTTCGTCAACAAGGTGCAGCGCCCGACCGACAGCGTGCAACCCGGCGCCGACGGCAAGCTGCCGGATCCGAACCAGCCGCTGTACGCGCCCCCGCCCGCGCCGCCGAAGCCGGCCGAAAGCGCCAAGGTCGGATCGTCGCCGGCACCGCCACCGGCGCCGGCGAAGGACGTCGCGTCGGCAGCGACGACCGCCGACGAAGGCACGCGCTTCCAGCTTCAGGCCGGCGCATTCCGCACGCCCGAGGATGCCGATGCGATGCGCGCGCGGCTCGCGCTGCTGGGGCTGGATGCACAGGTGTTCCCGATCGAACAGGCCGGGGCGACGTGGTACCGGGTCCGGCTCGGCCCGTACGGACAGATCGACGACGTGAACCGAACACGCAAGATGCTCGCCGACAACGGCATCGAGGCACAGGTCATCCGGCTGCGCTAGCGCGCCGCACGAGGCGGGAAGCGCGTCAGCGCAAGCGCGGCCAGTCGCGTTAGGCACAGGTCTTCATCGAGGAAGGATCTCCCATGTCACAGCACTTCAATCGCCGCGCGTTCATCGCGGCCGCCGCACTGATTCCGACGCTCGCCGCGGCGCAGACACCGGCGCGCGAGCCGCGCGAGGGCCGCGAATGGCGGCGCGTCAGCCCGCCGCAGCCGGTGGAGACCGGCGCCAAGATCGAAGTGCTCGAATTTTTCTGGTACGGCTGCCCGCATTGCCAGAGCTTCGAGCCCGATCTGGAGGCGTTCCGCAAGCGGCTGCCCGCCGACGTCGAATACCGCCGCAACCCGGTGGCCTTCGACGAGGCGCGCACGCCGCACAGCCGCATCTACTACGCGCTCGAGGCGCTCGGCAAGACCAGCGAGCTGCATAGCAAGGTGTTCGTCGCGATCGTCACCAACCGCCGCCCGCTGCTCAAGCCCGACGAGATCGCCGACTTCATGGCGGCCAACGGCATCGACCGCAAGCAGTGGTTCGATACGTACAACTCGTTCACGGTGGCCACGCGCGCCAACCGCGCCGCGCAGGTCTGGCGCGCGTACAAGATCGACGGCACGCCGTCGGTCGCGGTCGACGGCAAGTTCGTCACCGCGCCGTCGATGGTCGGTTCGCGCGAAGGCGCGATCGCCGTGCTCGACTACCTGATCCAGCGGGCGCGCGCGGAGCGGAAGAAGTAGGAGCTCGGGTCGCGGATCGGGCGCACCGGCGAGCGCAATGCGACCACTCGCCCCCTTTGAGCAAGCGAGCCAGGGGGTTTCTCGGGCGGCTGCTGCGGTGACGCAGCCCAATGCTGCTCGGTCCCCGTGTACGAGAATCGGCCGCGCAGCGACGCCGATGCGGGGCGCCCGACGGCGCGTGTCGCCTTCGTCTCCTTGATCAAGAGAGGAAAGGCAATGCGCCACAGGGACCGCGGCCTGCAATCCGCGATTCAGAGAGCACGAATGGCGCCCCTCCGTTCGGACGAATGAACGTCTTCATCACCGGTGCGTCGAGCGGGATCGGCGCCGCGCTGGCGCGCGAATTCGCGGCGCGCGGCGCGTCGCTGGGGCTGGTCGCGCGGCGCCGGGGCGCGCTCGACGAGCTGGCCGCGCGACTGCCCGGCACGCATCGGACGTACGCGGTCGACGTCACCGACCGCGATGCGATCGTCGCTGCCGGCCGCGACTTCGACGCCGCCAGCGGCGGCGCCGACCTCGTGATCGCCAACGCCGGCATCTCGGTCGGCGTGCTGACCGAGCACTACGAGGATCTCGAGGCCTTCCGCCGCGTGTTCGAAACCAACGTGCTGGCGATGGCGTACACGTTTCATCCGTTCATCGCGCCGATGCGCGCGCGCCGCCGCGGCACGCTGGTCGGCATCGCCAGTGTGGCCGGCATCCGCGGACTGCCGGGTTCCGAGGCGTACTGCGCGTCGAAGGCGGCGGCGATCAGCTACCTCGAAAGCCTGCGCGTCGAGCTGCGACGCTTCGGGGTGCGCGTGGTGACGATCGCCCCGGGCTTCGTGCGCACGCCGCTGACCGCGCGCAACCCGTACCGGATGCCGTTCCTGATGGCGCCCGACGCGTTCGCGCGCGCCGCCGCCGACGCGATGCTCGCCGGCGCGAGCTATCGCGTGATCCCGTGGCAGATGGCCGTCGTCGCCAAGCTGCTGCGCGCGCTGCCGAACTGGGCCTTCGACCGGCTGATGGCCGGGCGGCCGTACAAACCACGCAAGACCGAACCCTCGCCGTGAGCTGGATCGACGCGCTCGGGCAGGCGCACGAACGCGCCGCATCCGACCCGCGCATCGTCTCGCTGGTGCCTTCGATCACCGAGCTGCTGTTCGAGCTCGATCTGGGCCCGCAGATCGTGGGCCGCACGGGCTTCTGCATCCATCCGCGCGAACGGGTCGCACACGTGCCGAAGGTCGGCGGCACCAAAGACGTGAAAATCGAACGCATCCGCGCGCTCGCGCCGACGCACGTGGTCGTCAACATCGACGAGAACGAGGCACCGACGGTCGATGCGATCCGCGCGTTCGTGCCGCACGTGATCGTCACGCACCCGAACGCGCCGCAGGACAACCTCGCGCTGTACCGGCTGCTCGGCGCCATCTTCGATCGCGCGGTGCAGGCCGAAGCGCTTTGCACGCGGCTGCAGGCCGAGCTCGACGCCTGCGCCGCGCCCGCCTGGCCGCGCGAGACGGTGCTGTACCTGATCTGGAAAAAGCCGTGGATGACGGTCGCCTCCGACACCTACATCGCGCGTACGCTGGCGCGGGTTGGCTGGCACACTGTCACCCCGCCCGGCGGCGAGCGCGGCGCGGCGCGCTATCCGGTGATCGTCGATCTCGACGCGGCGATCGCTGCGGTCGACCGCGTGCTGCTATCGACCGAACCGTTCATGTTCCGCGAGCGGCACGTCGCCGAACTGCGCGCGCGCTACCCGGGCAAACCGATCGAGTTGATCGACGGCGAGATGACGAGTTGGTACGGCGTGCGCGCGATCGCCGGACTGCGGTACCTGCGCGAACGGCGACTCACAGCGTCCTGAGCAGTTGGTCCAGCCGCGCTGCCAGCGCCGGCGCGGCGGTGCCATGCGATCGCAGCCGCTCGAGCGTCGCCCGCAGCAACGAGCGCGCCGCTTCGACGGCCTCGTCGGCGTCGGCGCGCGCGACTTCGATGAGCCCCTTGTAGTCTGCGATCAGGCGTTGCGAGTAAAGCTGCGCGAATCGCTTGCCGAGCGCCGCCTGCACCGCACCCGGCTTGACGAAATGCAGCGCGAACAGCGTCTGCGACCCGTCGTGCGTCGTCGGCCGCAGGCCGTGCGCGACCAGCAGCGCGTTCACCGCGTGCAAGGCCGCATAGTAGCTCTGGGTTACCGCCGGGCGCGCAAGCCCCTCGTCACGCAGCAGCAACGCCGCGCGCCACGCCTGCTCGGCCAGTTCCACCTCGGTTGTCGCCAGGCTCAGGTTCTCGTCCATACGGATACTCCCTCGTGCGCGACCGCGGCCGCCAGCAGCGACGGCGGCTCGCTATCGAACAGCGGCACCAGTTGCACGGGCGCCTCGTGGCGCAGCTCGGCTTCGACCGCGGCAACGTGACGCGCAATCGCCGCATCGAACGGGCCGGCAAACAACGCCGCGATATCGAGATCCGAATCGGCGCGCGCGGTACCGCGCGCGCGGCTGCCGAACACGCGCAGCTCACGCAGCGGCGCCGCATGCAGCAGGCGCGCCGTGCGGTCGATCAGCCGGGTCTCCAGCGGCGTGAGCAGCATGCAGCGATTGTCGCAGTCCGCGTCGCAAGATGCACGCCGCCGCGCGGCGCCGGCGGCCATCAGCCGCCGCCGCGTTCGAGTTCGCGCTGCAACTGCTCCACTTCTTCGATTAGCCGGGCGAACTTCTCGCCGAACGGCGTGAGCCGGTATTCGACGCGCGGCGGCACCTCGGGGTAGGCGTGGCGCGCGAGGATGCCGTAGCGCACCAGCTTGCGCAGCCGTTCGTTCAGCACCTTGGTCGACAGCCCCGGCAGCGCGTGCTCCATCGCGCCGGGCCGTACCACGCCGCGCCGGATCTGGCCGAGCACCGCCAGCGACCACTTGCAGCCGACGATGTCCTCGACCATGCCGGCGACGTCGGGTGTGGCGGAAATTTTTTTCCGTCCGGAAATCATCGATCAGCACCGATTGGTAACCGGGGCACCGTTCGGTGCCCGCTTTCCTTGCGCTGCGCGCCCGCCAACAATACCCGTCGGCTCGTTTGCCATCAGAGGAGATCCAGCATGAACCGACTGCTCGTTGCCCTCTCACTCGTCACGCTGCCCGCTTTGGCCGCCGACCCCGCGCCGGTGCCGTATCCGAAGGGCTATCGCGACTGGACGCACGTGAAAAGCATGGTGATCCAGCAAGGGCACCCGCTGTACGAGGCCTTCGGCGGCATCCATCACCTCTACGCCAACGCCAAGGCGCTGGAAGGCTACCGCAAAGGCAGCTTCCCGGACGGTGCGGTGATCGTGTTCGATCTGCTGGAAGCCAAGAGCGGCGGCAACGCGATCGAGGAAGGGCCGCGCAAGGTGGTCGGCGTGATGATGAAAGACGCGAAGAAGTGGAAGGACACCGGCGGCTGGGGTTTCGAAGGGTTCAAGGGCGACTCGACGACCGAGCGCGCGGTCGGCGCCAACGCCAAGAGCGCCTGCTTCGATTGCCATACGTCGCAGAAAGCGCGCGACTACGTGTTCAGCGCCTGGCGCAAGTAACGACGCGTGCAACCGCACGCCCCGCCCGTGCTGGGTCCGGCGCCGCCGCTCGAGGCGGCGGCGTGGCTCAACGCCGATGCGCCGGTAACCCTGGAGTCGCTGCGCGGCCGCGTCGTGCTGCTGCACGCGTTCCAGATGCTGTGCCCGGGCTGCGTGCTGCACGGCGCTCCGCAGACGCAGCGCGTCTGGCAGCTCGCGCGCGACGATCTCGTCGTGCTCGGCCTGCACAGCGTGTTCGAGCATCACGCCGCGATGACGCCGACCGCGCTTGCCGCGTTCGTGCACGAATTCCGGCTGCGCTTTCCGATCGCGATCGACGCGCATCACGGCGGCGATCCGGTGCCGGCGACGATGCGCGCGTATGCGCTGCAGGGCACGCCGAGCACGCTGCTCGTCGACCGCCGGGGTCGGCTTAGGCTGCGCCATTTCGGCACCTTGCCTGACCTCGAGCTCGGGCTGGCGCTCGGCACGCTGCTCGCGGAGCCCGCGTAGTCACCGGGTCACGGCTGCACGCCGCGCGCGGCATGCGCTCACGCGTACTGTGCGCGCAGCCGAGCGAAGCCGGCCGCCAGATCGGCGATCAGGTCGTCGGCATCCTCCAGCCCGGCCGCGATCCGGATCAACGCGCCGGCAGCCGGCAGCGGCGCGGCGGTGCGCTCCGGGCTGGCGGCAATGATCAGACTTTCGTAGCCGCCCCAGGAGGCGCCGAGGCCGAACAGCTCGAGCCCGTCGATCAGCGCGTGCAGCGCCGCCTCGCAGACGTCGGGCCTGAACGCGACGCCGAACAGCCCGCTGGCGCCGGTCATGTCGCGCTTCCACAGCGCATGCCCGGGATCGTCCGGCGCGGCTGGGTACAAAATGCGCTCGACCTCGGGCTGCTTGCGCAGCCAAGCGATCAGGCGCTCCGCATTGGCGCGGTGCTGTGCGAGCCGAACGCCCAGCGAGCGCAGGCCGCGCAGCGCGAGCCAGCAGTCGTCGGGACTGGTGGTCACGCCGTACTGGTGGATCGCCTCGCGCAGCGCCGGCCAGGCGTTTTCGTTGGCGGTGACCGTGCCCAGGATCAGATCCGAGTGCCCGCCGATGTATTTGGTGGCGGCGTGGATCGACACGTCCACGCCGTGCGCGAGCGGCTGAAAATACAGCGGCGTGGCCCAGGTGTTGTCGATGATGCTCACCGCGCCGCGCGCGCGGGCCACCGCGGCGAGCAGCGGCACATCCTGCATCTCGAAGGTCAGCGACCCCGGCGATTCGAGAAACAGCACCCGCGTCGCGGGCGTGAACAACGCCTCGACCGCCGCGCGGCCGCGCTCGCTGATGCGCGGGTCATAGAAGGTGGCGCTGACGCCGAAGCGCGGTAGCACCTCGCGGCAAAAGCGGCGCGTCGGTGCGTACACCGAATCGGGCACCAGCACGTGATCGCTCTGCCGCACGAACGCCAGGATCGCGATCGTGATCGCCGCCAGCCCCGACGGCGCGGCCCAGCTCGCGTGGCCTCCCTCCAGCGCCGTGAGCGCGTCGTAGAAGGCATGATGCGTCGGCGTGCCGTAGATGCCGTAGGTGGTGGGGCGGTCCACGCCGGCGAAGCGGGCGCGCACGTGTTCCTTCATCTGCGCCACGCTGTCGTGCAAGACGGTGGAGCCACGCACCAGCGGCGGGTTGACGAAGCCGAAACTCGCCGCGCGCTCGCGCCCGAGCGTGGCGAGCGCGGTGGCGGGACTGGGTTTGCGTGGCTGGCTCATGTCTGACGCCGTCCGAATTGGTTGAACCAAGAAACCTCACCCCAAGAACGCGTGCAGGCACGGACCCGGGCGATGAATCGACGCCCTGCGCGTCGGCAGCCCGTCATGCGCCGTCGATCCGTCTTTCCGTCTTCACGGCGCGGCGCTTCGTTCTTCTTCGGCGCTCTTGCCGCCTCGGCGGTTCGGCTGCGCTTCGTCGGATCGAAACACTGCCAAGCCCGCCCAGGCAACCCCGGCCGCATCATGCCTGCGCAAACGTATAGACGCCGCCCGCGCTGGCGCGCACGAGCCGGCCTTCGTACCAGAGCGCGTGCAGGTGCGCGAGCGATTCGCCGAGCGCGAACGTCGTCTGGTGCAGGTCCAGCTCGCGCTTGAACAGCACGGGCACGATGTCGGCGGCTGTCTTTGGCGTGACGCAGGCGTGCCACACCTCTTCGAGCCGCGCCTGGTGATGCGCGTGCTGCTGGGCGACGCGGCGGTGCAGTCCGACGAAAGGCTTGCCGTGCGACGGCAACACCAGCGTGTCGGCCGGCAGCATCAGATAATGGTCGAGCGAACGCAAATAGCGCGGCAGCGGGTTGGCTTCCGGCTCCAGATCGAAGACGCTGACGTTGGTCGAAATGCGCGGCAGCACCATGTCGCCGGACACGAGCAGCTTGTCCTGCCCGCAGTACAGCGACACGTGTTCGGGCGCGTGACCGTGGCCGACGATCACGCGGAAGACGCGGCGCGCGCCCGCAGGCCCGATCGCGATCTCGTCGCCGTCGGCGATGCGGTGGAACGACCGCGGAACGGTGGGTACGAGCTTCGGGTAATAGCCGCTGCCGCGCGCGCGCACCTTGGCAAGTGCATCCGGGTCGGACAAACCGTGCCGGCGGAAGTGCGCGGCGGCGTCCTCGCCGGCGGTTTCGCTGGTGCCGGAAGAGAGAAAACGGCCGAATGCGTATTCGGTCGCGCTCATCCAAAGCGCGGCGTGCCAGCGTTCGCGCTGGCCGCCGCGCGTCAGCCAGTGAGCGAGTCCGAGATGATCGGGGTGGAAGTGCGTGGCGATCACCCGCAGCAACGGCCGCCCCTCGAACGCGGTGTCGAACAGCTTCTCCCACGCGGCTTTGGTTTCGTCGCTGGTGATGCCGCAGTCGATCACGGTCCAGCCGCGCCGCGTCCGGCCGTCGACCTCGAGCTCGTCGTCGAGCAGCCACAGGTTGATGTGATCGAGCGCGAACGGCAGGCGCATGCGCAGCCAGTACACGCCTGCCCGTACAGCGACGACGGATCCTGGCGCGGGCACCTGTTCGGCCCACGGATAGACGAGTTCGTGTTCGTGCGGGTTCATTGCGGCAGTGTAAGAGCTTGCCTGCGGGCAAGCCGGGCGGCGGGCCGCAATGCCGCCGACGTCGGCCTCAGCCGGCGCGCGCGCCGGCCTCGAAACGGTACGCCTGTAGCGTGCCGCCGTCAGCGTGGAACAGTCTTGTGGCGCGCAGCCGCTGGGTAAGACTGGAGTCGGAGACGATCAGCAGCGAGCCCAGTTGCGAGGACACGAGCACGCCGGCGCGGTCGGCGCTGCGCGCCAGCCCGCGCGCCTGCGCCACGCTGCGCTCGCTGGCGCGCGCGCGCGCGCCCGGCTGCGCCGGACGCTCCTTGACGCCCGAGGCGATACCGAACCGCAAACCGGCGCGGTCGTGCTGGCGCGCCAGCTCGGCCGCGCTCCACAGCACGTCGAGGTCGGTCGCGTCGAACCGCACCAGCGTCGCTTCGTCGTCGTTGGCTTCGATCAGATCCGCGCCTTCGGCACGCAACCGCTCGGTCGCCAGCTCGAGCGCGTTCACGCCGTCCGCGCGCGCCGCGTCGGCGTGAACCGAAATCACGAAATTGATCGGTGCCTGCATCCGCAACGTCGTCCTCCCATAGCTTGCCCGCTGGCGCAGACCCCGATCGCCGCGTATGCGGCCGCAGCCGGCCGCACTTCCGCGGCTCGCCTGCGGCTGCGCCCGCGCCCGGCGGCCGGGCGTTGCGCCGCGTTGACGCGCACGTAAACTGCGCGCCATCGTTGGCTCCGCCGCCTCGCCATGGCCAAACGCTCTGCCGTCGACGCCGACAGCCGCGCGTCGTCCCCAACCCAGTTCACGATCACCGACCTGGCACGCGAGTTCGACATCACGCCGCGTGCGATCCGCTTCTACGAGGACCAGGGCATCCTGGCGCCGACGCGCGCCGGCGCGAGCGGACTGAAGCGGGTGTACTCGCCGCGCGACCGCACGCGGCTGAAGCTTACGCTGCGCGGCAAGCGGCTGGGGCTGACGCTGACGCAGATCCGGGAGCTCATCGACATGTACGAAAGCCCCAAGGATGCGGTCGCGCAGGCGCGCAAGTTCCTGGCGGTCCTCGAACAGCACCGCGCGACGCTGGAGCAGCAGCGCGAGGACATCGACGTCACGCTCGCGGAGATCGGCCAGCACGAGGCCGAGTGCCGCCGTATTCTGGCGGGCCGCAAGTAGAGGGGCCAGACCGATGCTGAAGGCGATCCGCGACTTTTTTGACCGCGGCCTGGCCGCGCCGGAGACCGGCGGCCACGGCATCGAGCTGGCCTGCGCCGCGCTGCTGGTCGAGGTCGTGCGCATCGACCGCGACACGAACCCCGCCGAGCGCGACGCGGTGCTGCGCGCGGTGCACGAGAAGTTCGGTCTGAGCGGTGGCGAAGCCGACGCGCTGATCGAGCTCGCCGAAGAGGAAATGCGGCAGGCGACCGACTACTACCAGTTCACCTCGCTGATCAACCAGCGCTTCACGCAGGAACAGAAAGAGCGCGTCATCGAGCTGATGTGGCGCGTCGCCTACGCCGACGCGGAGCTGTCGGCGCATGAGCTGCACCTGATGCGCAAGATCGCCGGGCTGCTGCACGTGCCCGACGATGCCTACATCGCCGCCAAGCTGCGGGCCAAGGACGCGAGCGGACGCTGAGGGCCGCGTACTTTCTCCACACCGCGGGCGGTCAACCGCCGGATCCCGGCTTACGCGCCAACGATGCGGATCAGCTCGTCGCCATAGTGGGCGAGCTTGCGTTCGCCCACACCCGAGATCCCACGCAGCGCCTCGACCGACTGCGGCCGCGCCTGCGCGATCGCCCGCAGCGTGGCGTCGTGGAACACGACGTAGGCGGGCACGCCGTGTTCCTTCGCCACCCGAGCGCGCCATTCGCGCAGCCGTTCGAACAGCCCC
The DNA here is from genome assembly GCA_037446035.1 of Burkholderiales bacterium. Classification (GTDB taxonomy): domain Bacteria; phylum Pseudomonadota; class Gammaproteobacteria; order Burkholderiales; family Burkholderiaceae_F; genus DSNY01. Next base: position 13,671 of record JBBIJJ010000015.1, on the reverse strand, counting down.
GCGTCGGCCGCTGCGAGCGACGTGCCGGCGGCCGCCTGCGCCTTCTTCGCCTTGCGCCCCGCCGCGGCCGTGTGCCGGCGCAGCTCGATCGTGCGTTCGCCGCGCAGCAGCGGGCGACTCGCTTCGGTCAGCCGCAGCACGTTGAAGCGCTCGTGATCGACCTCGATCAAGTGCGCGGCGACCAACTGCCGCAGCAGCAGCCGCCATTGCCCCTCCGACAGATCGGCGCCGATGCCGAAGGTGCTCAGCTTGTCGTGGCCGAACTTGCGCGTCTTGTCGGTGTGCTTACCGCGCAGCACGTCGATCACGTGCGTGGCAGCGAAGCCGAAGCCGCTCGCCTGCTGGCAGCGGTAGATGCACGACAGCAGCTTGCGCGCCGGCTCGGTGGCGTCCCACCGTTCGGGCGGGTCGAGACAGTTGTCGCAGTTGCCACAGGGCTGCGAGGGTTCGCCGAAGTACGCCAGCAGCCGCACGCGGCGGCAGTCGCCGGTTTCGGCGAGCGCGAGCATCGCGTCCAGTTTCGCCATCGACAGCCGCTTGTAGGTTTCGTCGGCCTCGGATTGCTCGATCAGCCGCCGCTGCTGCACGACGTCGGCCAGCCCATAGGTCATCCAGGCGTCGGCGGGCGCGCCGTCGCGGCCGGCGCGCCCGGTTTCCTGGAAGTACCCCTCGATGCTCTTCGGCATGTCCAGGTGCGCGACGAAGCGCACGTCGGGCTTGTCGATGCCCATGCCGAAGGCGATCGTCGCCACCATCACGCGCCCGTCCTCGTCGATGAAGCGGCGCTGGTTTGCCGCGCGCACGGCGGCGTCCATCCCGGCGTGATAGGGCAGCGCATCGATGCCGTGGCCGACCAGGAACTGCGCGACTTCCTCGACCGTGTTGCGCGCCAGGCAGTAGACGATGCCGGCCTCGCCCGGATGCTCGGCGCGGATGAAGCGCACAAGCTGATCGCGCGGCTCGCGTTTTTCGACGATCCGGTAGCGGATGTTGGGCCGGTCGAAACTGGCGACGAAAAGCCTTGGCTCCGCGAGCAGCCGCTCGGCGATCTCGCGCCGCGTCGGCACGTCGGCGGTCGCGGTCAGCGCGATGCGCGGCACCTGCGGCCAGCGTTCGCGCAGGATCGCGAGCTGGCCGTACTCGGGGCGGAAGTCGTGCCCCCACTGCGACACGCAATGCGCCTCGTCGATCGCGAACAACGCGAGCGTGCATTCGGCGAGCAGCCGCTGGCAGCGCTCGGTCAAAAGCCTCTCGGGGGCGACGTACACCAGATCGAGTTCGCCGGCGCGCAGGCGTCGTTCCACCGCTGCGGCCTCGGCCGCCGACAGCGTCGAGTTCAAAAACGCCGCGCGCACACCGACCTCGCGCAGCGCGGCGACCTGGTCGGCCATCAGCGCGATCAGCGGCGAGACCACGACGCCTACGCCGGGCCGCAGCAGCGCCGGGATCTGATAACAGAGCGACTTGCCGCCGCCGGTGGGCATCAGCACCAGCGCGTCGCCGCCGGCGGCGACGTGTTCGATCGCCGCGCGCTGGAAGCCTCGGAAGGCCGGGTAGCCGAACACGTCCCTGAGGATCGACGAAGCGTCGGGCGCGCGCATCGGCGCAAGCGTAGCCGACTCGCCGCGTGCGCCGTCCGGTGCGTCGACGCGGTCGAGCGTGACCCACCGGCACCGCCGGCGCGCGGGCGCGCGCCCGGGTCGGGCCGCGAGTCATCGCGCGGTCATCGGCATTTCACCGCGCGTTCATGGTCCCCCCCTAGCATCGGCGGGCTGAAAACTTCGCAACCGCAGAGGAAACGCATGACTGCCTCGACGATCCACGACGCCAACGAAGAGAACTCGAATCGCTCCGCCAATCCGACCTTCGAAGCGGTTTTGACGGAACGACTGAGCCGGCGCGGTTTCCTGCGCGCCGGCGTGGCCGCAACCACCACCGCGCTGTTCGGCAGCTTCCCGCTCGCCGCCTGCGGCGGCAGCGACGACCCGGCGCCGGCGCCGGCGCCGGCGCCAAGCGAAACCCTGCTTGGCTTCACGCCGGTAGCCAAGTCGGTGGCTGATGCGTTCACGGTTCCGACCGGCTACACCGCGCAGGTGCTGGTCGCGCTGGGCGATCCGCTGTTTGCCGGCGTGCCGGCGTTCAACAACGACGGCACCGACGCCGACTACGACCGCCGCTGCGGCGATTGGCACGACGGCATGGAGTATTTCGGCCTTTCGGCGAGCGGCCAGCGCGACGACGCGAGCAGCAGCCGCGCGCTGTTGGGCATCAACCACGAATGGGTGACGCCGACCTTCCTGCATCCCAGCGGGCCCGCCGCTGCGCCGCGCCCGGACGCCGAAGTCGTCAAGGAAATGCAGGCGATGGGCGTGACGATCGTCGAGATCGCGAAGGGTTCGAACGGCCGTTTCGCTTACGTGCAGGGCTCGCCGTTCAACCGCCGCATCACCACCGAGACCGAAATCGAATTCTCCGGCCCGGCGCGCGGCCACGACCTGCTGAAGACCAAGTTCTCGTTGGACGGCACGCGCACGCGCGGCACCGTCAACAACTGCGGCACCGGCAAGACCCCGTGGGGCACGTTGCTGACGGGCGAAGAGAACTGGAACGCGTTTTTCGCCCGCAACGCCGGCGACGACGCGCTGCGCAGCGCGAAGGAAAACACCGCGTTCGCCCGCTATGGCAAGAGCGTGACCGCGACCGCGGGATCGGCACATGTGTATCAGTGGAACACCGCGCAAAGCGGCAGCGAGCGCTTCACGCGCTGGAACGCGAGCGTCACCGGCGCGACGGCCGCGGATGACTATCGCAACGAGTTCAACGGTCAGGGCTACATGACCGAGATCGACCCGTACTCGGCGACCTCGGTGATCAAGAAGCGCACCGCGCTCGGGCGCATGGCGCACGAAGCCGCTTCGGTGCGCGCCGAGGCGGGCAAGAAGGTCGCCGTCTACATGGGCGACGATGCGCGCAACGAGTACATCTACAAGTTCGTCTCCGCGCAGAACTGGGATCCGGCCGACGCCAACGCCGCCGACCGCATGGCGGTGGGCGACAAGTATCTCAACGCCGGCACGCTGTACGCGGCGAAGTTCAACGCCGACGGCACCGGCCAGTGGCTGGAGTTGAGCCTGAACAACCCGGCCGTTGCCGGCTACGCGAGCTACGCGTTCGCCGACTTGGGTGACGTGCTGATCCACGCGCGCATCGCCGCCGACGCCGCCGGCGCGACCAAGATGGACCGGCCCGAGTGGGGCGGCGTGAACCCGGCCAACGGCGAGGTGTACATGACGCTGACCAACAACAGCAGGCGGCGTCTGAGCCCGACCGCATCGCAGGTGGCGCCGGATGCCGCCAATCCGCGCGCCTACGCCGACGTGCGCGGCGGCACCACCGTGCAGCAGGGCAACGTCAACGGCCACATCGTTCGCATCAAGGATGCCGATCCGGCGGACACCACGTTTACCTGGGACATCTTCCTGTTCGGCGCCGAAGCGGACGCCGATCCCGACCTGGTCAACCTGTCGGGCCTGACCGAAGCGCAGGAATTTTCCAGCCCCGACGGCCTGGTGTTCACGAAGAGCACCGGACTGTGCTGGATCCAGACCGACGACGGCGCCTTCGTCGACGAGAGCAACTGCATGATGGTGGTGGCGATCCCCGGCCAGGTCGGCGACGGGGCCAGCGTGACGCTGAACTACGGCAGCACGCAGGTGACCACGCGCATGGGCAAGAAGCCGACCGCCACGACGCTGAAGCGTTTCCTGGTCGGACCGAAGGATCAAGAGATCACCGGGCTGTGCGAAACGCCGGACGGCAAGGTGCTGCTCGTCAATGTCCAGCACCCGGGCGAAGAGACCGCGGTGGCCGACCTCGGCGATCCCAGCAAGTACACCAGCCACTGGCCGGGCAACGCGGGTTACGGCGCCGGCGGCGCCAACGCGCGCCCGCGCTCCGCGACCGTGATGATCTTCAAGAACGACGGCGGCCGAGTCGGCACGTAACGACGCACGGCGGTTCATCGGGGCGGGCCGCGGCCGGAGTCGGGCCGCGGCCCGCTGTTTTTCGCGGGCGTCGGCGCGCGCTACGATGCGCGCTCCTTCCTGCGCCACACGCACCATGGGCACGATCGGCACCGACCTCGTCCCCGTGCCGCCGACGCGCGAGTTCACCGCGATCTGGGTCGCCTACGGCCTGCACGCGATCGGGTTCGTGCCGATGCTGATCTGGCCCGCGGTCATCGGGCTGGTGATCAACTACGTCAAGCGCGGTGAAACGGCGTCGTTTCTCGACTCGCATCACCGCTGGCTGATCCGCACGTTCTGGTTCGCGCTGCTGTGGTATGCGCTGGCTTTCGGCGTGATCGTCGCGTCGGCCTGGCCGGTGGTCGCGGCCGCGCTGCGCAGCGCGGCCACGCCCGGCGTACTGTCGATCGACTGGGGCGCGCTGTTCGCAACGATCGGCGGCGCGACGGCCGGCGCGCTCGGCATCGTCGCGGTCTGGGCGTGGGTGATCTACCGCTTGATCCGCGGCGGGCTGCGACTGCAGGACGCGCGGCCGGTGCCATGAGCCCGTGCGTGCGCCCCATGGACGAATCCTTCGAGCACCGGCGGCAAGGCGGCGGGATGAGCGCGCCCGCGCTCGTGCGGACGCGCGAGTAAATCGCCGACCAGGGGCCGGCGCGGCGGCGGCCGGGGCCGACCGCCCGAGTTGACGTTAACGTCAAGTAAACCTAGATTGCGCCTGCCATGCGGTTTGAGCCCCTCGACCCGGACTACGAACGCCGCGTGCGCGCTTCCTTCGCGCGCCAGGCCGCGATGGGGCTGATCGGCGCGACGCTGACCGCGGTCGAGCCCGGCCGCTGCACGATCGAGCTGTCGGTGCGCGAGGATCTGACCCAGCAGCACGGCTTCGTTCACGGCGGGGTGGTCGGCATGATCGCCGACAGCGCCGGCGGCTATGCGGCGTTTACGCTGATGCCGGCGGACGCGTCGGTGCTGACGGTCGAATACAAGATCAACATGCTGGCGCCGGCCCGGGGCGAGCGGCTGATCGCCGTGGGCTGCGTCGTGAAGCCGGGCCGCACGCTGTCGATTGCGCGCGCCGACGTGGTTGCGATCGACGGTGCGCGCGAAACGCTGGTGGCAGCGATGCAGCAGACGCTGATGGTGATGCACGGTGTCAGCGACGAACGGATCTAGGAGGAACCGATGCAACTGCCCGGATTGGATTTCGCGCTCGGCGCCGACATCGACGCGCTGCGCGACGCGGTGCGCGCGTTCGCGGACAAGGAAGTCGCCCCGCGCGCGGCCGAGATCGACCGCAGCGACCAATTCCCGATGGACCTGTGGCGCAAGATGGGCGCGCTCGGCGTGCTCGGCATCACGGTCGAGGAGGAGTACGGCGGCGCCAACATGGGCTATCTGGCGCACATGATCGCGATGGAGGAGATCAGTCGCGCCAGCGCCTCGGTCGGGCTGTCGTACGGCGCGCACTCGAACCTGTGCGTCAACCAGATCCGCCGCAACGGCACGCCCGCGCAGCGCAAGAAGTACCTGCCCAAGCTGATTGCGGGCGAACACGTCGGCGCACTGGCGATGAGCGAACCCGGTGCCGGCAGCGACGTGGTGAGCATGAAGCTGCGCGCCGAGGATCGCGGCGGCTACTACGTGCTCAACGGCACCAAGATGTGGATTACGAACGGGCCGGACGCCGACACGCTGGTCGTCTACGGCAAGACCGAACCGGAGCTCGGCGCCTCCGGCATCACCGCGTTCCTGATCGAAAAGGGCATGAAGGGCTTTTCGGTCGCGCAGAAGCTCGACAAGCTCGGCATGCGCGGCTCGCACACGGGCGAGCTCGTGTTCGACAACGTCGAAGTGCCGTACGAGAACGTGCTTGGCGAAGTCAACAAGGGCGTGCGCGTGCTGATGAGCGGGCTCGACTACGAGCGCGCGGTGCTCGCCGCCGGCCCGATTGGCATCATGCAGGCGTGCATGGACATCGTCGTGCCGTACATCCACGACCGCAAGCAGTTTGGCCAGCCGATCGGCGAATTCCAGCTCATCCAGGGCAAGATCGCCGACATGTACACGACGCTCACCGCCTGCCGCGCGTACTGCTACACGGTCGGCAAGAATCTCGACGCGCTGGGCAGTGAGCACGTGCGCCGGGTCCGCAAGGACTGTGCGGGCGTGATCCTGTACACGGCCGAGCGCGCGACCTGGATGGCGGGCGAAGCGATCCAGATCCTGGGCGGCAACGGCTACATCAACGATTACCCGACGGGGCGCCTGTGGCGCGACGCCAAGCTGTACGAAATCGGCGCCGGCACGAGCGAGATCCGCCGCATGCTCATTGGGCGCGAGCTCTTCGCGGAGACGATGTGAGCCCGGAAGGCCGCAGGCCGGTTTAGCCCGGCCCGCCTCGATGCAGGCGCTCTGCTCGACGATGGCCGCGCCGCACGACAACACCGTGCCGCACGACAACACCGTGCCGCAGCAAGGCGCGCTCGCCGCGTACTGGGCCGAGTTCTGTCGCGCGGCGAGCGTGCCCGAAGCGACGCCGTACCAGGCGTGGCGCTTCGGCGATACGCCGGCGCTCGCGCACGAGCTCGCCCAACTCGTGCTGAACGGCGCCAAGCGCGCGACCGCGAGCCTCGTGTGGTCGAACGAAGCGGTGCCGCACGCCGCCCCGGTGCCCGACGGCTACAGCGTGATCACCGAATTCGACGGCAAGCCGCGCGCGGTGATCCGCACAACCGCGCTCGAGGTGCGTCCGTTCGCCGCGGTCGACGCGCAGTTCGCGTGGGACGAAGGCGAAGGCGACCGCACGCTCGCCGACTGGCTCGACGGTCATCGCCGCTATTTCGCGCGCGAGTGCGCGCAGCTCGGCCGCGCATTCAGCGAAGATGCGCCGCTCGCGCTCGAACGCTTCGAACTGCTGTACCCGTTCGACCGCGCGCTCGCCGCGCCCGACGGGCCGCGCATCGTGCCCGGCTATCTGCCCGGTGCGATCGGCGCGGTGGCGTCGCTGCACGCCGGCTACTACGGGCCGGCGCACGGCTTCGGCGCGTTCTTCGAGGCGAAGGTCGCTCGCGGCTTCGCCGATTTCGTCGAGCGCTTCGACCCGGAGCGCGACGGGCTGTGGCTGGTGGTGGACGCCGGCCGCATCTGCGGCTCGCTCGTCATCGACGGCAGCGAATCGGCGTCGCGCGCGCGTCAGCTCGCGCATCTGCGCTGGTTCGTGCTCGACGAGCGGTTGCGCGGCCACGGGCTCGGCAAGCGGCTGCTCGACGCGGCGATGGAGTTTTGCCGGCGGGCGGGTTTCCGGCTCGTGTACCTGAACACCTTCGCCGGGCTGCACACCGCCCGCGCGCTGTACGAGCGCGCCGGCTTTCGCCTGGTGGCCGAGGTCGACGGCGAGACCTGGGGACGGACGATGCGCGAGCAGCGGTTCGAGTGGACACCCTGACTCCGCACCGGCAGCAGCGCGAAACCGCCCGACTCGGCACAATCCGGTTTGCATGGATACCTTCGAACCGACGATTCGATTCGGCCGGCGGCCGAAGGGAGCGTGTGCATGAACGTCTTCGGCCTGACCGGCGAACGGCTCGCGTTGTTCACGCTGGCCGCGCTGCTGCTCGCGCTGACCCCCGGACCGGTGTGGCTGTACCTGATCTCGCGCACGCTGGCGCAGGGCCGGCGCGCCGGTTACTTTTCGATGTTCGGCGTGGCCGCGGGACTGGCGGTGCACGTGCTGCTCGCCGCGTTCGGGCTGACCGTGGTGCTGCTGGCGATCCCGTTCGCGTTCGACGCGATCCGCATCGCCGGTGCCGCGTATCTGCTGTGGCTCGCGCTCGCCACCGTGCGCAGCGGCGGCGTATTCGAGACGAGCCCGCTGCCGCCGGCGGCACCGCGCGTGCTGTTGCGCCAGGCCTTCGTCGCCGCGCTGCTCAACCCCAAGGTGGCGGTGTTCTATCTGTCGCTGTTTCCGCAGTTCATCGACCCGGCGCACGGCTCGGTGCTGGCGCAGAGCCTCGCGCTGGGTGCGATCCAACTCGCCACCGCGGCGATCGTCGATCTGTCGCTGGTTACGGTGGCCGGCTTTCTGGCGGCGTGGTTCGCCGGTCGGCCACTGTGGCTGCGGATGCAGCGTTGGTTCCTCGGCTCGGCTTTCGGCGTGCTGGCCGTATGGCTCGCGCTGACGCCGCGGCAGACCGCGACGGCGAGCTGAGCGTCGAGTCGGCGAACATGAGCGGCAGACCCGACCCCCTGCCTTGCAGCGCGCGCGGCGGCTTGCAGGCCGCCGCCGCTGAGCGGGCGCGGCGCATGCGCTGCAAGACCCCCGCTTCGCCCCCCGCCCCGCTTCCTCCAAGGCAAAGGGAGGTTCCGCGCGACGAGTGCTCAAGACGCACTTGCCGAGGTGACGAGTGAGCGCCGTCCTCGAAAAACGCTTCGACCGGTCGATGCCGCAGCCGGCGAAAATCGCACGCGCGATCCTCGACGGCTTCGACCGCCACTATCGTCTATTCCGCTACGTCGCGCAGCAAGCCAAGGGCCGCTTCGAAAGCGGCGACTGGCACGGCATGCGCCGCTCGGCGCGCGAACGCATCGACTTCTACGACCAGCGCGTGCTCGAAGCGGTGGCGCGCATCGAGCGCGAGTTCGACCTGGCATCGCTCGCCGACGACGAGCGCGACGCGCTGTGGCAGGCGGTCAAGGCCAACTACGTCGCGCTGCTGGCGGAACACCGTCAGCCCGAGTGTGCGGAGACCTTCTTCAACTCGGTCTGCACCAAGCTGCTGCACCGCGACTACTTTCACAACGCGTTCATCTTCGTGCGACCGGGCGTGTCGACCGAGTACATGGACGCCGATCCGCCGTCGTACCGCAGCTATTACCCGGCGACCGAAGGCTGGCGCCGCACGTTGCGCCGGATCGTCATCGACTTCGGGCTGGCCTGCCCGTTCGTCGACGTCGAGCGCGACCTGCGCTGGGTGATGCGCGCGGTGTGCGAAGCGCACCGCGCAGGGCGCGCGCCGCACGCGCTCACGAGGCCTTTCCACGCGGAGCCCGATCTGCAGATCCAGGTGCTGTCGAGCCTGTTCTTCCGCAACAAGGGGGCGTACATCATCGGCCGCGTGATCAACGGCACGCGGGTCACGCCGTTCGCGGTGCCGATCCTGCGCAACGAGCGCGGGCAGATCTACATCGACACGGTGCTGCTGTCGGTCGACCACATCGCCACGCTGTTCTCGTTCACGCGCGCGTACTTCCTGGTCGACATGGAGGCGCCGAGCGCGTACGTCGAGTTCCTGCGCTCGATCCTGCCGCACAAGCCCGCCTCCGAGCTGTACACGATGGTCGGCCTGCAGAAGCAGGGCAAGACGCTGTTTTACCGCGACTTCCTGCACCATCTGCGGCATTCGAGCGACCAGTTCGTGATCGCGCCGGGGATCAAGGGAATGGTGATGGTCGTGTTCACGCTGCCGTCGTACCCGTACGTGTTCAAGATGATCAAGGACGTGATCCCGCACCCGAAGGAGACGGATCGCGAACAGATCAAGGCCAAGTACCAGCTCGTAAAGATGCACGACCGCGTCGGGCGCATGGCCGACACCTGGGAGTACTCGCTGGTCGCGCTGCCGCGCGCGCGCTTCTCGCCGGATCTGCTGCGCGAGCTGCTCGCGTACTGCCCGAGCGAAATCGAGATCAGCGACGACACCGTGCTGATCAAGCACGTGTACATCGAGCGGCGCATGACGCCGCTGAACATCTACCTGCAGCACGCCACCGACGCCGAGGTCGATCACGCGATCCGCGAATACGGGCAGGCGATCAAGGACCTGGCCGCCGCCAACATCTTCCCGGGCGACATGCTGTACAAGAACTTCGGTGTCACGCGGCTCGAGCGCGTGGTCTTCTACGACTACGACGAAATCGAGTACATGACCGACTGCAACTTCCGCCGGGTGCCGCCGCCACGGTCCGAAGAGGACGAGCTGTCGGGCGAGCCGTGGTACCACGTCGACAAGCACGACGTCTTCCCCGAGCAGTGGGCCCCGTTCCTGCTCGGCGATCCGCGCATCCGCGCGGCCTTCCTGAAACATCACGCCGACCTGCTGACGCCCGAGTTCTGGCAGCGCGCCAAGGAGCGCATCCTCGCCGGGCACCTGGAGGACGTGTTTCCTTACCCGCGCCAGATGCGATTCGGGCAGCGCTATCGCTGAAGCCCGCGGCCGTGCGTGTGGCGGCGCGATTGCGAGTCACCCGTCCTCGCGACACGTACCAACCGTCCGGCGTCCGCATCCCGTACCGGTCGTCATTGCGAGCCACCACCCCTCGTCATTCCGAGCCAAAGCGAGGGGTCTCCGCCTCGCGTCGCGCCGAGATCCCTCGCATTCGCTCGGGATGACGAGCGTCCGCCACTCGGGATGACGAGCGTCCGCCACTCGGGATGACGAGCGTCCGCCACTCGGCGCTGCCGACTCGTGTCGCTCCAGGCCGCTGTTGCTCGTCACTCCGACCCGAGACGTTCCGTATGCCGACCCGAAACCCCTCCTGTCCGAGCCAAAACTCTTCTTCATTCCGAGCCGAACCCGTTCGTCATTCCGAGCCAGTGGCGAGGAATCTCAACCTTCGCGCCGCCGAGATCCCTCGCGCGGCTCGCGATGACGGAATCGGCGCCCGCGCGGGCGAAACCAACCCGCGCGGTAGCGGTGCCACGACGTTGTGTGGCCCTCGACAATCGGTTCAAGAGACCAAGTCGAACCGATCCAGGTTCATCACCTTGTCCCACGCGCGCACGAAGTCGCGCACGAGCTTCTCGTGCCCGTCGGCAGCGGCGTACACCTCGGCGATCGCGCGCAACTGCGCGTTGGAGCCGAACACCAGATCGACCACCGTCGCGGTCCACTTCGGCGCCCCACTGGCGCGGTCGCGCCCTTCGAGCACGCTGGCGCTGACCGAGCGTTGCCACACGGTGCGCATGTCGAGCAGATTGACGAAAAAGTCGTTGCTCAGGGTGCCGACGCGGTGCGTGAACACGCCGTGCTTGCTGCCGCCGTAGTTGGCGCCCAGCGCGCGCAGGCCGCCCACCAGCGCCGTCATCTCCGGCGCGGTCAGCCGCAGCAGTTGCGCCTTGTCGATCAGCAGCTCCGCGGCGCGGTCCTCGCAGCCCTTGCGCGCGTAGTTGCGGAAGCCGTCGGCCGCCGGTTCCAGCACCGCGAACGACTCGGCGTCGGTCTGATCCGCGCGCGCGTCGGTGCGACCCGGTTTGAAAGGCACCTCGATCGTCACGCCCGCCTTCTTCGCCGCATCCTCGACCGCGGCGCAGCCGCCGAGCACGATCAGATCCGCAAGCGACACCCTCTTGCCGCCTTTGGCCGTCGCGTTGAATTCCTTCTGCAGCGCCTCGAGCCTGGCCAGTACCTGCGCCAGTTGCTGCGGCTGATTGACCTCCCAGTCCTTCTGCGGCGCCAAGCGAATGCGCGCACCGTTCGCACCGCCGCGCTTGTCCGAGCCGCGGAACGTCGAGGCCGACGACCACGCGGTGTACACGAGTTGCTGTGGCGTCAGCCCGGAGGCAAGCAGCTTGCCCTTCAGCGCCTTGATGTCGGCGGCATCGACGAGCGGATGCTCGACCGGCGGAACCGGGTCCTGCCAAATCAGCGCTTCCTTCGGCACCAGCTTGCCCAGGTAGCGCGCGCGCGGTCCCATGTCGCGGTGGGTCAGCTTGAACCAAGCGCGCGCGAAGGCGTCGGCGAACTCCTGCGGATTCTTGTGATAGCGGCGCGAGATCTTTTCGTAGATCGGATCCATGCGCATCGCGATATCGGCGGTGGTCATGACGATCGGTACGCGCTTGTTCGGGTCGTGCGCCGAGCGCGGCATGTCTTCCTCGCGCATGTTCTTCGGCGTCCACTGCCACGCGCCGGCCGGGCTCTTGACCAGTTGCCATTCGTAGCCGAACAGCGCGTCGAAGTAGCCCATGTCCCACTGCGTCGGGTTCTTCGTCCACGAGCCCTCGATGCCGGAGGTGATCGTGTCGTTGCCCTTGCCGGTGCCGTGCTTGCTGATCCAGCCCAATCCCAGCGCCTCCACCGGCGCGGCCTCGGGCTCGGGGCCGACCAGCGACGCGGGACCGGCGCCGTGGCATTTGCCGAACGTGTGCCCGCCGGCGGTCAGCGCCACCGTTTCCTCGTCGTTCATCGCCATGCGCGCGAAGGTCTGGCGGATGTATTTGCCAGCCTCGACCGGATCCGGATTGCCGCCCGGACCTTCGGGATTCACGTAGATCAGGCCCATGTGGTCGGCCGCCAGCGGTCCGGCGAGCCGGCCCTGCGCGTCGTGGCGCAGATCACCCAGCCACTGCGCTTCGGGGCCCCAGTTGACGTCCTGCTGCGGCTCCCAGATGTCGACGCGGCCGCCGCCGAAACCGAACGTCTTGAAGCCCATCGACTCAAGCGCGACGTTGCCGGCCAGGATCAGCAGATCGCCCCACGACAGCTTCTTGCCGTACTTCTGCTTGACCGGCCACAGCAGGCGTCGCGCCTTGTCCAGATTGGCGTTGTCGGGCCAGCTGTTTTCCGGTGCGAAGCGCTGCGCGCCGGAGCCGGCGCCGCCGCGCCCGTCGTGAATGCGGTACGTGCCGGCCGCGTGCCAGGCCATGCGGATGAACAGCGGCCCGTAGTGGCCGTAGTCGGCCGGCCACCAGTCCTGCGAGTCCGTCATCAGCGCGTGCAGGTCCTTGAGGACCGCGTCCAGGTCCAGCGACAGGAACGCCTTGCGATAGTCGAACTCCGGATCCATCGGATTCGACAGCGCCGAGTGTTGATGCAGGATCGCCAGGTTCAGCGAGTTCGGCCACCAGTCGCGGTTGGTGCGCGCGCGCTGCGTCGCCTGCGTCATGTCGGCAAACGGGCATTTCAATTCAGTGGTCATGCGTCTCTCCACGGTCGTCTGTTGTGGCGGACGCAATGGTGGGCCGCCCGTTCCAGTGCGTCCAATACCGATTTCTTTTCGGTGCGATTGGCCGTATCAATCGGCCGCCGGCAGAGGCACGATTGGGCAGGGCCCGCCGGCGGCAATCGCGTCGCCGTCGTGGTGGACTCCAACCGATCGACGCTCAGCGCTTCTTGCAGCCGCGCGATCGCCAGCGTCATGCCGCGCCAGCCACCCGTCCTCATTCCGAGCCGCAACCCCTCGTCGGTCCGAGCCAAGAACGAGCAATCTCCGCCGCTCGCAGTTCCGAAATCCTTCGCATTCGCTCGCGATGACGAGCGTCCGCCATTCCGAGCCGCGGACTCGTGTCGTTCCAGGCCGCCTCTTCCTCGTCATTCCGACCCGAGACGCCTCGTCATTCCGACCCGCAACCCTTCGCCACTTCTAGCCAGCGACGCCTCGTCATTCCGAGCCAAACTCCCTCGTCATTCCGAGCCAAAGGCGAGGAACCTCGCTCCTTCGCAGCACCGGGATCCCTCGCTGCGCTCGGGATGACAACCATTCGGTCATTCCGAGCCTGGCTACCTTGTCATTCCGAGCCGAACTCCCTCGTCAGTCCGAGCCGAACTCCCTCGTCAGTCCGAGCCGAATTCCCTCGTCATTCCGAGCCAAAGGCGAGGAACCTCGCCCCCTCGCGCCGCCGAGATCCCTTGCGCGGCTCGGGATG